>DAYW01000007.1:45566-55166 GCA_002507085.1 archaeon UBA168
CTTTATTTCGCTACCGCTCTTTTGAAGCGGCTGCTTGGGCTTGAGGGTTACCTCAAGCACGCCGTTGTTGTAAGTGGCGGAGGCGCTTGAAACGTCGATTTCGCGGTCAAGGGGGATGTCTGCTTCGTACTCCTTGTGTTCTCCCTTTGCGCTTACGTGGAGTTCTGTTTCGTCGGCAGATAGGTGAATTTGCTCTTTTGAAACACCTGGCATCTCTATGTACACCTTGATCTGATTGTTTTTCTGGTCTTCCATTATGTCGTAGTAGGGCTCGATGGCTTTGGTTTCAAGAAGGCCCCTTCTGCTTGGCTTTACGTTGCCCCATTGTTTGAAGACCGGCTTGCCGTCAGGACCCACGCTGACCGAGAAGCCATATATGTAAGGGCCGAACGTGAAGTCCTCTCTTCTGATCCGCCCCTTGGCATCGTTGAATATGCTGTCGATTATTTCATCAGTTTCCTCGGATATCCTTTCAAATTCGTCCATTAGCTCGTCAAACCAATCCTTATCTCTCCTTCTCTCGGACATCTTGGATCTATCACTATTAGTGATATAGCCTTATAAGCCTTTCGCTAGATGAGGGAGTTTGGGTTCGCATAAGTTTTTGCGTAGAATTGCTCCGAATTGGGCTTAGCTGTTAAAAGTTTTTATGGTACCGCAACACTTACAATATGTGGAAATTTGTATCATCCAAGTTCTCGGGTAGAGAGGAGAAGATGGCTGTTGCCAAGCTCCTGATTCAGTACGGATTGAGCGTCAAGAGTGGAAAGGTGTACTGTGGAGACATAGAGATTCCCGTGGCAAAAATAGCCGCCGTGGCACATGTTGATAGGAGGACTGTGTCGTCTACTGTAAAGATGATAGAAAGCGACCCGGTCCTTGGGAAGGTCTTTTCCCAGCTAGAGCCAAGCGGAAGCAGCTTGAAGAGGGTGGCCAAGAACTTGGGATGGAGCGTGGTTGAGATTACTCCGTCAGATGCCACGAAACCTGGGATACTTGCGGGAGTTGCTTCGCTAATCGCTTCCCGCAATCTCAGCATAAGGCAGGCAATCGTCGACGACGTTGACCTCAACCCGGATCCCAAGCTTACCATAGTTGTGGAAGGTCAGATACCACCCGACCTAATTTACGAAATAAAGAAGGTTGATGGTGTAAGCAGCTTAAGTCTGATCTAGCCAGATTGGGTCTCTAGCTATCGGGTCTTTGGGTGGATTAGAGTAGAAAAGCGGCTTTTTGTTGCCAGTTTGTTAGATTCAAACAAGTTGATCGGTGAACCGAGCGCTCATGTCAGGGACACGCAGGCAGTTCACGAATTCTTATATATGGCCATTCTGTATCTTTAGGATGCTTTCAAAGGTGTTGGCAGCTTGAGCGAGACGTCATTCAAGCATGTAGTGAGAATGGTGGGCTTCGACCTGCCCGGCGACGTTAAGGTACCGTATGCCATATCTCGCATCAGGGGAGTGGGAGTTAATTTGGCTATGGCATTGAGCAAGCAGCTGGGCATAGATCCTTCCTTAAGGTTGGGAGAGGTCGAAGAGGAAAAGCTGGAATCTTTGGAAAGGGCCCTGAGGGATAAGAAGCACGCGTCGCTCCCGCTTTGGTTCAAAAACAGGAGGTCAGATGTTCTGGAAAGCGAAGACATGCACTTGATCGGATCAGATCTTTTGATGGGCGTCAGAGGAGACGTTGAGCTGTTGAAAAGGATAAAGTGTTGGAGAGGAGTCAGGCACTCGCTTGGTCTGAAGGTTAGGGGGCAGCGTACAAGGGTAACTGGCAGGTTCGGGCGCTCAGTGGGCGTCTCGAAGGGGAAGCTGAAGCAGGCTGCCGCCGCGGCCCCAGCTGCGCAGGGCTCTCAACAAGGTGCGTGATCTTAGATGGGAGATATAAAAAGACCGAGAAAGAAATGGAAGGGGCCCACGAACCCTTGGCTGCTCAGCTCTTTGCAGAGCGAAATGCAGCTAATGGGTAAGTACGGTCTCAGAAACAAGAAGGAGCTTTACGTGGCAGAAGCCGTTGCGAGGAAGTACAGGAGAATGGAAAGGGAGTTCTTCGCCTTGCCTCCCGATGACAGGGCAGCGAGGGAATCCGAGCTCATAAAGAGGCTTTACGCACTTGGATTCTTAGAATCTCCAGAGGGAACGTCTGACAGCGTGCTGTCCATGGGCGTTGAGGCTATTTTAAACAGGCGGTTGCAATCCCTTGTTGCCCAGAAGGCTGGCATATCCTACCATGCCGCGAGGCAACTTATAACTCACGGTCACGTGAGAATTTTTGGCCGTGCCGTGAGATCACCTGGCGCCCTGATAGACAGAGAAGAAGAAAAGGGAATAGAGCTGCCCGTTATGGCTACTCAGAAGCAGGGCGCAAGCGGAGATAACCCTAAAGGGTCTAACCCTTCAGAAGAAGGTGGCGCGTGATCGACCATGACCGAGAACTTGAACTGGGGAATAGCTTGGATCTACAGCTCGTTCAGCAATACGCTAATCTACATAACTGACATTACTGGAAGGGAGCTTATAGCGAAAAAGTCTGGTGGAGAAGTGGTGAAGGCAGATAGGGAGAAGCCATCGCCTTATGCTGCTACTCAGGCGGCCATAGCCGCAGCGCGCGAGGCAAAAGAAAAGGGGATTAATGCGCTGAAGGTTTACGTTCGCGCTCCCGGAGGACATGGTAGCAAGACGCCAGGTCCAGGGGCTCAGGCAGCCATAAGGGCTCTCTCAAGAGAGGGTTTCTTCATAGGTGTAACTGAAGATATAACGCCGTTGCCTCATGACACTACAAGAAGGCCCGGCGGAAGGCGGGGTAGAAGAGTATGACGGAAAGCGCGGGCCAGAAGGCCCCGTCTTTGTCAGTTATCTCGAAGCAGGGAGCCGAATACAAGCTCCTAATAGACGGGGTAAGTGTGGCCCTCGCCAACAGCATAAGGAGGGCGCTTGTGGCGTACGTCCCAACGCTTGCAATTGATGAGGCGCTTTTTGCGGAGAACAACACCTCGTTTTACAGGGAATACATAGCTCACAGGCTTTCGCTTATACCAATAAAGACGGACATGAGCTATGAGGAGTTAGCGGATAACTTCTACGAGCCCAAGAGAGAGGTGAGCATGGTACTAGACGTCAAATCGGATGGTGACACAACGGTATATGCGTCTGAACTGAAGTTTCCCGATGGTCAGGTGGCCACAACCCATCCGAAGATTCCGATAATTTCCATGGTCAAGGGCCAGAGCCTTAGGGCGGAGCTGACGGCTAGAGTGGGAACTGGGAGACAACACGCCAAATGGCAGCCTGTGAGCGCGGCGGCGTCGGTTAACTACCCGATGATAAAGATATTGAATGAGAACTGCGGCGATTGCAAGAAATGCGTTGACGCTTGCCCCACTGGAGCCCTAGGCCTAGTAGATGGCAAGCTTAAGGTCGTTGATCCGCTGGCGTGCACTTTGTGCCAAGCCTGCGAAGAGGCATGCCCGGGTGCTGTTGAGGTAGGAAGTTACCCTGATAGATTTGTGTTATCCTTTGAGCTCAACGGCCAGATTGACGCTCGTACAGCGTTAATGGCCGCTTTAGAAATTCTCAATAGGGGGTTAAGGAGTATATTATCGCAATTAGAGGTGCTCACATATGAAAAGAAAGCCGACTAACCCGGAAGTGCTATTGACGGTCAGCGCGCTCTACAAGGGTCAGAGGCCCATGATGAAGGAGCTTGCAAAGGAGCTAGAGAACGGATCAGCTACTCGCGTTAGCGTAAACGTAGGCGAGCTATCAAAGCTGGCCAAGGCAGCCAAGGGGATCGCGGTCCCAGGCAAGGTGCTGGGCTGGGGCACGGTTGAAGTTCCTATGGTGGTTGCCGCGGTGTCGTTTTCGCGGTCTGCAAGGCAGAAAATAGAGGGGGCTGGCGGAAAGTGCATAAGCCTTTATGAGTTTGCCTCGCTTCCTGACGCCCCTTCTGGATGGGTGTTGGCGAAGTAGGTGATGATCAAATGGAAAAATTTGTTCCGGATTTGGTTTATGATGCCGCCGGGGCGGTAGAAGGCCGGCTTGCCTCCATCACGGCTAAGGCGCTAATGCAAGGAAAGAAGGTGGCCGTGGTGAACGTCGAAAAGGCGGTCATATCGAAGCCCATAGATGCCGTTGTAAAATGGCTGCAACCTTGGTACGGCATACACTCATGGATAAATCCGAGAAGGTACAGCCCTAGGAAGTACATGACGCCTGAGGGCTACTTTAGAACGTCCGTTAGGAACATGCTGCCTGTGGATAAGCGGAAGGGCAGGGACGCCTATTCGAGGTTGCGCGTTTACACCGGATTTCCGTCCGAGCTCTCCACTTTCTCGGTCCAGAAACCAGAGGAGGTCATTTGGAAGGGTAAGGAGGGAAACTCCACAACCCTTCTGGAGCTCGGGCTTTACTATGGAAGGGTTAAGAGAAAGGAGGTTAGAAGCTGAAATTGAGTGAAAGCAGCCTCGAGAACAAGGTGGTTGTTTCCTCTGGGAAAAGGAAAAAAGCTGTTGCTCGCGCCATAATAAAGCCTGGAGCTGGTCGCTTCCTGATAAACGGTTACCCGATGGAGCTTCATCCCAACATGCAAGTTAGGTCTCAGCTCAAGGTGCTTTATGAGGCGCTTAGGCCTTACAGCGACAAGGTTGACGTGGAGGTAACTTCGAGCGGCGGCGGCTACATGGGGCAGTATCAGGCCAGCGTGTACGCGATCTCCAGAGGCATATATCAGTACTTCAACAACGACGATCGGGTAAAGCAGGTGCTGCTCGAGTTCGACCCGCACGCTTTGAGCGGAGATCCAAGGGAGAAAGAGCCCAAGAAGTTCGGAGGCAAGGGAGCCCGCAGGAGGTTCCAGAAGTCATACAGGTGATGCAAGACGCTTTTTCCAGTTAGGTGCTTTACCTGTGGCGCGGTCATAGGAGATAAATGGGAAGACTATCAGAAGGCCGTGGCAAATGGCGAAGAACCAGCAAAGGTGCTGGATAAGCTTGGAATCAAGAGATACTGCTGCAGGCGCATGTTCCTCACGTACTATGACCTGGCTGACCAGGTATTGGAGTATTCCAGAGGAGGAGAGCCTTAAAGCTGAATGGGTGAAAAACATATGTCTTCTGATGAAACGGAGAGGCAAAGCATTGAGGGCGAGCTTCTGGTACCTCAGGAAACTTACATGCTGAGCGGCATACACATAGGAACCGAGGCGGAGATCAAGGCCATGCGCGAGTTCATATACAAGGTCAGAAATGATGGCATACATGTATTTGACCTTAAGAAGATCGACGAAAGGATAAGGATAGCTGCCAGGATGCTGTCACATTATGAGCCAGGAGGGATCTTGGCCGTTGCGGCCTCTCGCTTCGCCGTTAGGCCAGTGCAGCGCTTTTCGCAGTTTACTGGCGCGGTGGCCTTTGTGGAGCGGTTCACCCCTGGCTTGCTTACAAATCCTAATCTTCCTGGCTACATGGAGCCCCAGGTCATCCTTCTGTCGAACACGGAGGGAGGTAGCCAAGTAGTTTCCGAGGCCGCGCTTGCGGGAATCCCGTTGATAGCTTTCTGCGACAGCAACAGTCCCATAGATTACGTTGACCTCATAATCCCCATGAATAACAGAAGCCGTAAATCGCTGGCGCTTGCGTATTGGCTTCTTGCCAGGCAGGTTTTAAGGGAAAGGGGGCAGTTGGGCACTCAAGAAGACCTTCCTGTGAAGCCGGAGGACTTTGAGATGGAATCAGAGGAAGGAGGGATTGAGTGACAACAGGCCGCTAACGATCATAAAGCTTGGCGGTAGCGCCATAACCGTTAAGGGCAGTTATTTTGCGTTAAGGAAAGATGCTCTAAGCGGAATTTCGGAAGAGATAAAGGATTTTTTTAATGAGCGGAGGATGATAATAGTCCACGGAGGGGGAAGCTTCGGCCATCCCGTTGCCGCGCTTTACTCGCTTCAAAAGGGAAGGAGTTCCAACGCGCCTTCGATGGCGCTTTCGGACGTGGAGGATGCCATGGCGCGCCTTAACCGGAGCATTGTTGAAGCCCTGCGTGCTGTCGGCCTTCCCGCATTTCCCGTTCAGACGGCAGCGGTATCTAGGGCCGAGGAAGGGCAACTGCAAGCCATAAATTCGGCCTTTTTTTCTGAGTTGTTGTCTTGGGGTTTGCTTCCAGTTTGTTATGGTTCCTTGGTTTTTGACAACGCCATGGGGTATTCTATCGTGTCCGGGGATAACATCTCAGTTGCGCTGGCCTTGCAGCTAAAGGCCTCCTCCATTATATTTATCAGTGACGTGGACGGAATATACGATCGCGATCCAAAGGCCTATCCAGAGGCCAAGCTCATAAGGGTTTATCACGCCCTAAGCTCCTCGCTGAATGACGATTGGGTTGCGGGCGTACATGATGTAACGGGAGGGATAGCCAACAAGATCAGATCGGTTGTTCCCGCAGTTAGCGCCGGCATTGAGGTAAGGATAGTGAACGGCCTTAAGAGGGGGCAGGTTTCCTCAGCGCTTAAAGGCGAAGACGTGGGGACGAAAGTAGTGGCTTAGGCGATAAAAGTGCAAGACGTCGGAGGAACCGAGAGCAGGAAAAAAGATCACATAAGGATCGCGTTGACGTCAAACGTGGTCCCTGAGAGATTCAGAAATCAGTTTGATCAGGTGATGCTTGTTCATGAGGCGCTCCCGAGCATTGGCATTGATGACGTTAGTACATCAACGCTTGTGTTTGGCAAGAAGCTGGAGGCGCCGATCATAGTCGGTGCCATGACAGGCGGCGCGCCGGGAACCGAGGTGATAAACGGCAACATAGCTGAGGCCGTTGAAGAAGCGGGACTTGGCATGGGCGTGGGGAGCCAGAGGGCCGCATTGATGAAGAGTTCCCTTGAGTACACGTTTAGGGTTATAAGGCGGAAGGCTCCGAACGCCCTTGTGCTTGCAAACTTGGGTGCCTCTAACGTGAGAAAGATGAGCTCTGCCGACCTTAAGAGGGCCGTCGAGATGGTGGAAGCCGACGCGCTTGAGATACACCTGAACATGCTTCAAGAGCTGCTGCAGCCAGAAGGCGAACCCGATTTCAAGGGGCTTGAGGAGAGGCTGGATGGCATATGCGACGAGGTGGGTGTTCCCGTCCTCATAAAGGAGACCGGTTCCGGCATCTCGAGGGATAGCGCATTGAGGCTAAACGGCAGGAAGGTGGCGGGTTTTGACGTTGGTGGAGCCGGAGGTACGTCGTTCGCGCTCATAGAGGGAAAGAGAAGGACCGATAACATGGCTGAGGCTTTTTCCGACTGGGGCATACCGACGGTGGCTTCTGTCATGGAGATCCGGTCGGTTAGCGATAAGCTGATAGTTGCCAGTGGAGGGCTGAGAAACGGCGTTGATGTGGCCAAGTCCATAGCCATAGGGGCAAATTTGGCGTCATTTGCAAGGCCGGTTTTGCGTCCTGCGGCTAGGTCTTCACAGGACGTCAAGGGGTTCTTGGATCAGGTGAAGTTGCAGCTAAAGATGACCATGGTGCTCACTAACTCAAGGGATTTGGAGTCGCTTATGAAGGTCCCCTACGTGCTATTCGGGGACATGGCGGATTGGGCTGAGCAGAGAGGCCTTATCTCGAAGGTCCGTTAATTCGGTAAACCCTATATGCGAGGGTAAGGTAACGCGTGCTTCCCTGGTGAGACGTTTGGCAAGCGTTGCCGATGTAGAGCTTGAGATGAAAAGGGTCCTTTCGCAGGATCCCTCAGAGCTCTTTCAGGCGGCGTGGTACCTCATATCCACAGGAGGAAAGAGGCTGAGGCCCAGACTTTTATTGGCATTTAATGACGTTTTCGGTGGGGATCCGGAAAGGGCCATAAGGGCCGCCGCTTCGGTGGAAATGCTTCACAACTTCACGCTCATACATGATGACATAATGGACAGGGATGAAACTCGGCACGGCGTTCCAACTACCCACGTTAAGTTTGGTGAGCCCATAGCGATCCTAGCCGGAGACGTTCTTCAATCTGAATCACAGCTGGAGATGGCGCGCGCTGTTGAGGGGCTCCCCATGAGAAGGGCGATGGCAGTTCTGAAAAGGCACGCGATAATCACCACAGATATAGCCAGAGGGCAGACGCTGGACATGCGCTCTGAGCTTATGGATTACGACGGAGTCGGCGTCAGGTTTTACTATGACATGATAAGGCTGAAGACGGCCGTGCTTTTTGCCCATGCCTGCTGGACTGGGGCTTACCTTGCGGGGGCCAGCAGCAAGTTTGCAGATGCAGCAAAGTCTTTTGGGCTTAACCTTGGAATGGCATTTCAGATGGCAGATGACATATTGGGCCTAGTTGGAGATCCGCAGGTAACGGGCAAGCCCGTTGGAAGCGATGTTAGAAACGGCAAGAAGACCCTGCCAATATTGATCGCCATAAAAAATCTAAGGGGTTCCGAACGCGGGTCGCTTTTGGAGAAGCTGAAGGCGCGCGATCCATCGGCAGTTGACCTTATAGTAAAGGGAGGGGGTATTGAAGAGACCAGGAGCTCGATGTCCAAGTTCAAAAGACAGGCGGAAAGCGCCCTTCAGTCAATGCCCAGTGGCCCTGCGCTTGATGAAGTCAGGGCGCTTCTCTCTTCAGCGGTGGTAAGAGAAAAATGAGCTTGGATGACGAGATGCTGTTCTTTGCGGTTGAGAATGCCCTGCAGCACGGCAAGGCTCTCCCATCTCCAGTTATGAACGCTATGCTCTCCGCGCACCCCGAGCTTAGGGGAGAGGCCAAGTCTCTTTACCAGAAGGTCAACGAGATCGTTCGGCAAGTCAATGGCAAGAGCAGCGCCGAGCTTGTGGAGCTCGAAAAAGAGTTGCTTTCGAGCAACCCTGGTTTGGCGGTCAAAAAGAGGGAGGAAAGCCCTCAGGAGAGGACGTTGCCACCTCTGGAAGGAGCCTCTAAAGGTGCTGTGGTTACTCGTTTTGCTCCCAATCCAGACGCTCCAATACACCTTGGGAACGCAAGGGCACTGGTTTTGTCAGCGGAATACGCCAAGCTTTACGATGGAAAATTCGTGCTGCGCTTTGAGGATACCGACCCTCACGTTAAGCCCCCAATGCCGGAGGCCTATGAGTGGATAAGGGAAGACGTGAAATGGCTCGGATACAAGTGGGACCTTGAGTGGATTCAGTCGCAGCACTTGTCGAATTACTATGACGCGGTGAGAGAGCTCATAAGAAGGGAAAAGGCGTACGTGTGCACGTGCTCTGCCGAGCGCTTCCAAGAGCTCAGGAGACTGGGCGAGAGCTGTCCTCACAGGGATGAGAAAGCAGATGAGGCCTTGGAGCTGTTCGAGCGCATGGTTGCAGGAGAATTCAAAGAAGGCGAGGCCGTGGTAAGGATGAGAACGGACATGAAACATCCTAATCCTGCCCTCAGGGACTTCCCATTGATGAGAGTTGTCGATCCCAACGTGCATCCTCATCCTATGCTTAAAAAGCCCACGTGGGCCTTTCCGCTCTACAACCTTTCAGCTGCGGTGGATGACCACCTGTTGGGCATAACCCATGTCTTGAGAGGCAAGGAGCACCTAACTAACGAAGAGGCGCAGGCCTACATATATGATGCCATGGGCTGGAAGCG
>DAYW01000049.1:0-7333 GCA_002507085.1 archaeon UBA168
CGACACGGTGAACTCCACGGGCTCATAATAGTAAATCTCGGCCGCGTTGGTAACGGCCACATTAACCGTGAAGCCCGTGGGCCGAACCGCCGTGCTTACGTAGTTACCCACGGCGTGATTGGGCCCTAAAGAAAACGTAATCGGAGCGCTCACGATGTTCACGTTTACATAGCCCGTGTAAGTAAATATAACGTCGGCAAGGGCAAGGCTAAAGCCTGCCACCAAAAGCGCCGTAGCTATCAACCCGTAAAGAGCTTTATTTTGGCTCCTCATATCAAGGAAAACATTAAATACGCTTTTAAATTTTATGCTGAAATTGCATTGTTGCATAGTTCCGATGAGCACTTTCAAGAGAGACAATAAGTAGTGGTTAGAGCCACAAGGTTATGGCAGCCAGTAGCTCTAACCACTGGGATATAACTGGCAGTAAGGGAGATAAGCCTAGCCCTAAACGTGATTGGGTTTCCTACAACGAGGAGCTGGTAATCAGGGGAGAGTTCCTCCTCGACATCAGGACCTTTAGGCGCTGGAAGAAGGAACTAAGAAAGGCCAACAAAAACAAGAGGGGAAGGCCCTACCTCTACCCGGAATCCTTCCTCAAGTGGCAAGCGGTACGGCACCAGTGGGTGGATTACCGCTAGAGCGCATAGCGCGCGCCCTGAAGCTGTTACGTCTAATACCCAGGGCAGACGATTACATCACCGCCTGGAGAAGGGTATCCAAGATGATCCCAGAGGTTAGGCTGCCGAGCGCCAAGGAGATAGAGATGGCGGCAGACGGCACCGGGCTCAAGACTGGAAGCGCTGGCGAGTACCGCTAGGTACGGCTAAGTGCCAAGGCAAAAAAAGCACGTGGTTTTGGTCATAACCGTCGATATCAGGCACAGGAAGCTTCTCGGCTCAAGGGACAACATAGAGGGAAGAGGGCATTCAGAGGCAAAAACGGCCGTGAAGATGCTCGCCGAGGTCAGGAAGGAGGGGAAGACCGTCAAGAGGTTCTACGGCGATGGCGCTTACGAGGCTAATCTCGTCTTCTCATCGCTCAAGGACGCGGAGAGCGCCGTGAAGATAAGGGAAAACGCCACCACTGATCGCTCCCGCGGCTCTAAGAGAGGGAGGGACAAGATCAGGAAGTACCATTCGCTGGGCTACAACAGCTGAAAAGCTGAGACGGGCTACGGGAAGAGGTGGGCCGTGGAAGGTTTCTTCTCGACTATGAAGAGAAAGTTCGCCGAGGACACTGACCGCTGAGAGGCCGCAAACGCTTGTGGCTGAGGCAGTTCAAAGGGCGTCGGCTTACGACGAAATGGTTTGCTACGCGAGGGCGAGGATTCGAAGAGCAGGGAGGCAAGGTAAAGCAGGCGAAAAGCGTGGTCTAGGAATTATTCAACAGAGCATATAAAGCCGAAGCCTTAAAAGCGAAAATTGTGTTGAAAACGCACCTAAAATGTATCAGATTCTCTATTCTCTGAATGTTGCCGAAAAACCTTCGCCATCTGGTCTTTCGCTTAGCCTCAAGGTGATGGGCAAGAAGGCAATGAGGAATAGGGGGTGATTAGGATAAGCGGAAAAGAGCCACATTTGAAAAGGGGAATCGGCAAGCTTTCTCTCATACCTCTCGGCATAGGAGGGTCCATAGCGGGAGCGATAATTTACGGGGCGCAAAAGGCCATAGCCACTGCAGGGCCAGCCGGTCTGCTGGCTTACGCCATAGCTCCATTCCTCTACATAACCATAGCCCTAACGTACATAGATATAGCCATGGACTTCCCGGAGGCTGGAGGTCCTTCAAGGTTCGCCATATACAGCCACGGGCAGGCGACGAACCTCATCAACTCCATGTCCGACCTCATATGGTACCTCTTCATACCCCCTCTTGAAGTCTACGTGTTCGTGGGGCTCGTCCTCCACTACTTCATCCCGTCGGTTTTGACGCCGGCCGGAAACCTAAGCCTATTGGGCGGGGCAATAGCCGTCGCTGTGATTCTGCTCTTCGTCCCCATAAACTACTTCGGCATAAGGGCTTTCACGGCGGTAGGCAACGTCGTTGGTTGGCTAAAGGTCGCGCTGTACGTCTTAATGGCCGCCTTCTTCATATGGATAGGGCTAAGCGTCAACCCCGACTCCGTCAGGAACTTCACGGCCTACGGCGGCTTCATGCCCTATGGCCTCGCTGGGCTCTTTGCGGCAATGCCCATAGTTATGTTCTCCTTTGGAGGGGCCAGGTGGCTGGCCGACTTCGCCGAGGAACTAAAGGATAGAAGGTACATAATATACGGGATATTGATAACGGTGATTGGCGAGGGCGTGATTTACCTGACCTTCACTCTGGCCTTCCTCCTGAACGTGAACTGGAGCGCCTTGGGCGTAGCGCCAGGCCACTGGACGAGCCTTCTGAGCTTGCTTGAGCTTCCCTACTACGCCATGGCCAGCACTTACCACCTGCCTGCCATGGCATATCTGATCCTGATCTACCTAACGCTGGCCCCCATAATGGTGGGATTTGTGTACATGGGAGGCGGGGCGAGGGTGATGTTGGCCATGGGCAGGTCAGGCTACCTGAACAAGAACGTCAAGGACATGCATCCAAAGTACGGAGTGCCCTACTGGTCTATAATAGTCTTCGGCCTCGTGGGCGCAGCCGTCTCATTCCTGTTTGCGCCTGTACCGGGCCTCTACGCGCTGATAAACGACACCGTTTCCGCGGGCTTCATAGGCTTTCTCGCTAACCCTGTGGCCATGATGGTGCTCAGAAAACAGGGCATGTCCAAGTACCAAGTACCCGCTGGCTGGTTCGTCTCAGCGGTGGCCTTTGCCATATCATCCCTGATCGTATTCTGGAGCGGTTGGCCAGCTGTTCCCTATTCCGTTTTGCTGATAGCAGTAGCCTCTTTGATATTCGGAATAATTTACAGGATACGCGAGGGGTGGCGGGAGGCGCTTTGGTACGTTGGCCTAATCGCTTTCTTAACCGCCATGACTTACCTGGGATCCGACGGAGCTCTCAACCTGATACCGTACATGTGGGCTACGCTGATAACCGTTGTCGTATCCGTTGCCCTGTTCTATCCGCTGGGGCTGATATCAGGACTCAAAGAAAAGAACTATAAGGCGCACTTAGGCGAGTCGGGAGCTCCATCTACTTTCGCCCAGAAGAAAAGCGACAAAGCGCGAAATCGCGAAATAACCTAAGCGACCATAACAAAAGCACCCACAAAAACTTAAATAAAAATCGCGCGATTACAAAAATTTTTCCGTTGTTTGGCAAAGGTTGCGCTGCGAGCGCCAGACACCTATGCCGGCACACCGATGGCGGGTTCCCGCAGAGCCTCCTGGTCACTGCTCACCCTGCGGGTTAACCACGACGGCGGTAGCGTATCTAGGAGTGACTCTGGTTACCTTTATCTTGACCTTATCTCCCTGCTTCGTACCTGGGACGAAAACGATGAAGCGCTCTATCTTGGCAACTCCCTCGCCCCTCCTGCTAGTGTCGGTTATCTCTACGTCGTACTCTTTTCCCTCTTCTACGGGCTTCTCGAAAAAGCTTCCGCCGCTTCTCCTGTAAGACATTCATTTCACCTCCACATTTATTTTTTGCAAGGGACTGGTAGAAGCACACCCCAGTTAGCATGAGCTAATACCTGTCCGAATGCAGAGAAATTAGCCCCCAGCATATAAGCCTGCGGGAAGCTCGCAGATCACCGAAACAAGCGCGGAAGGTCACCGTCACTATCCTTTTACATGTAGAGTGGATATACTCATGGTAACCGAGGAGGAGGTTTTGAAGAGCATTGAGGACGTCGTTGACCCAGAAACGCAGATAACCATATCAGAAATGCAGCTCGTTGACGAGGTAAAGGTGAGCGATGACGGAGCCGTTAAGGTAAAGATGCACATGACAACCCCTCTTTGCCCCGCTCAGTACGCCTACAGCATAGCCCTGGACGTAAAGGATAGGGTATCCGCTCTCAAGGACGTGAAGAGGGTTACCGTGGTCATCACGAACCACTACCTCTCGCCTGAGATAAACCAAGCGGTAAACGGCCCCGACTGGAAGCCGGAAAGCCCAGACGAGGCCGGGCCCGTACCTGGCGAGGAAGGAGATCAGGAAGGATCAGATCAGCAGCGAAAGCGCATCATCTTTTAAAGCGTTGCGCGGGGACCCTATGGACGAGTGCTTGAGGCCTTCACCCCTTTTCAAGGGGCAGTTAAGCGACCTCTTTTACTGCTGGATCAGAAAAAAGACCAAGGAGGGCGAGGAATTCCTTCCAGCTGAGGCAGCTGATTTCTGGAAGTACGATTTCTCTGAAGCCGAGTACACGGACTTCGTGAACTCGAACTACGTGAAGCCCAGGGGAGTGCTAACCACAAGCCTCAGGAGCAAGAAAGCCTTTGACTACGGGACTTTCGAGCTGAGGGCAAGGCTCCCCGAGGCAGAAAGAGGACCCATCCTCTGGTTTGGCTTCGAGCTGGATGACCTGTTCGCAGGAGGACTATCTCACTTCGGGTACTGGACTCACGACGGTTCCCTTAGGGCTTTCTGCGGTGCGGCCTCAGCGCAGGCGGCGATAGACTTGACGCGCTTCCTTCCGTCGGATCATCAGCAGATCAAGCATTGGTACAAGATAACCAGGGGGAGGGACTTCACACTTTGGTTCATAGACGGAAAGATAAGGGGAATGTGCGTGTCAGCCTCTGGAGCTCCCACGGGCATCGTTTACGAAGGGGCCGAATACTCTCTTGCCATAAGCGGCGACGTTCCCTCGAGAAGGTTGCCGGTGCTGCTTGACATAGATGGCGCGGACCAAGCCGATTACGTTTGGAAGGGATTGAACCCATGGGATCTCAGGGTAGCCGATGGCATAGGAGGCGCTCCGCTCCACTTGAAGCTTGAAGACGAGGGCGGTGTGCTGATGAATAGGAAGCTGAAGAAGGGGGCAAAGATCGCCACCGGTCCGTTTCCGGCCATCGGAAGCGTGCGCGTTCGCGCGACGACAAGCGGACAGGTGAAAATCACCCTCGAAGCATCGGATGATGGAAGGCATTGGTACCCGGCCGCCTTCGCGGAGGGGTCGATGCCCAGCGTTGAGGCAAGATCTCCCGGACTCGTAGGGCGGGCGGTAATCGAGACTCCAGAGGACGGGGCGTTAGCAGACGCCAGCGCAACGGTTTTCCCGGACTAGCTTGAGTTAGTTACTTAGCCCATGGCCAGCCGCGTTCAGATGAGATTTCAAGGCCACCAAGCGCAACAACGCGTAAAGGACCATGGCCATCGATCCCATGCAACCCATAAAGCTCTCTTCGGAAAAGGTGTATCAATCAAGGACTTTCGCGCTTTACAGGGAGACCTTTCAAAAAGACGACAGAAAGATAAGCGTGGACATAGTGAGGCACCGCGGGGCCGTTGGTATCCTTCCCATTTTAAGCGACGAGGTCATATTGGAGAGGCAGTTCCGCTACAGCCTCAACGCGTGGATACTCGAGATACCGGCCGGCACCCTGGAGGAGAACGAAACCGATGAGGAGTGCGCCAGGAGGGAGCTGGCGGAAGAAACGGGCTACTCCGCTGATAAGTTGGTGAAGATAGGGCAGATAGCGGCGACGCCGGGCTACGATGATGAGATAATAAGGCTCTTTGTGGCATGGGTAAGCGAGGAGCCTGCGACACAGCACCTGGACCAAGACGAGGTCATAAAGGTCGCGAAGCTGAAAAAAGAAGAGCTGCTGAAGAAGGTAAGGGAGGGGGAGATATTCGACGGAAAAACTGTCGTCGCCTCCCTGCTTGCAAAGGAGCTCGGCTACCTTTAGCCTTTGATTAGCCTTCGAACACCTTCCTTACGTCATCGCTAACGTAGCCCTTTAGCAAACCCCCCTTGAGGAATGGCTGGTACTTGGGGATTACCCAGTACTTCATGAGAGGGAGGTAGAGGAGGCCGGAGATGAGAAAGGCGGTTATCCATGAATCGGCGTAAAGGAGCTCCGTCACCGGGTTGATGAGAATCCCAAGAGGCGAGAGATAGGTGACAGCAGCGGCAACGGCGAAGGCAACTATGGCCGCCGGGTTTACGCCGTGCCAGTACCTGAAGCGGCCCCTGCTCACGTACGCGTCAACGGCCTCAAACTTGAACCTGCGTATGACGGCGTAGTCGAACACGAGGACGCCCTCAATACCACCAAGAAGAGCGCCGTAGGTCAGCAACCAGTTTTCGACGTAGCTGAAGGCGCTGAAGTAGTAAGTCCACGACTGCAACAACGCGGCCACAAGGATCACTATGACCACTCCCCTTATCCACGAGATCTTCTTGGGATATATGTTTGAGAAGTCGTAGGCTGGGCCCACCGTATCCGCGTATATGTTGACTATTATGACCCCCAGCAGAAGGAGGAAGAGGGCCAAGTACGCAAGCCAAGGATTGCTCACGACCAAGGCCGTGAGAACTATGGGATCCCACACAGGAAAGTGAAAAACCTCAAGGGATGCGCCCGTGACGACGAGCGCTAGCGCGGCTATTCCGGTCATGAGGAAGGGCATGGGTATTTGGCCCACGGTTTGGGCGAACTGGCTCTTTGCGAACCTGCTGTAGTCTGGCATGCTCAGAACCATGGTCGCCCAGAAGGCCACGTTCGCGTTTATGAGACCTATGAGCGCGTACCAGAAGGCGCTGCCAGAAACCGTTACCGGCTGCGAAAGGATGGAGAGCCAATGCCATCCGGCGGCGCTCATGGCGTAGTAGAAGAGAATGAGGAAGCCAGCAAAACCTATGAAGGGAACGCTCCAGCTCACGATCTTGAGCACCTTCATCCCCGTCTTTGGCGGGGAGAGGTAGAGCAGGCCCAGCCTGGCCACTATGGTTATCACGAACACCGACCAGAAAAGCATGGGGTTGATTGTGGATATGAGGAAGGGAAGGAGCGCTGGAGAGCTCTGAGCAAGATTGAGAAGCACGCCAACCTGATGCGTGGCAATTATGTACATGGCCCCGATGGCCTCCGTGATAATCCACGTGTCGATTCCCCACCAGCCAGCCCCTATTATTCCCCTGAGTATTGATGGAATCCAGGCGCCGTACGTGCCCCACCTGCTCCTCGTGAGCGGAGTTTCAGGTATGCCGTACCTGGCGCCGCCGTGGGCTATTATGAGCATGGGGACCAAAACTATGAGGTTCCCAGCCAGCACCGCCACTATGCCCCAAAGCCAGTTCAGCCCAAAGGAGTAGGCCAGGGAAACGAGGGACCACGACTCGACCTCTATTGACATGCCAAACCATATGGAGAAAAACGTGAGCGGGCCCCAGTTCCTGTTCTTAACGGGAGTTGGGTGAAAGTCCTCGTTC
>DAYW01000049.1:7464-28474 GCA_002507085.1 archaeon UBA168
GAAACCTTTGGCGCCCTTCTTGAGCGAAGCCAAAGGATCAGGACAGCGGCCACTGCGGCAACCGCCACCACTGCAGCTGCAACGTAGGGCGCGTAAACCGTCACGGGAACGGAAACGATCTCAAGGTAGCTCCCCTGGGGAACTGCGTAGCCGTAAACCTGTATCTCCGCGGAGGGATCTTCTCTGTAGGAGAGGCTGTAGGTTTGACCGTTTACGGTGGCCTTAAGCAGGACGCTTTCGTTGGTAGGATAGTCCTTGGTGAACGTGGTTACGCCTGTAAAGGGATCGTAATGGCGGTTCCACTGGGTAAGGGGTTGGTTGAACTCTGAGAAGTCCAGGAGGGCGTTGGCTTCTCCAAGATGAAGGCCCTCGCCCCTCATAAACGAGCTCAGGAGGCCGCTCGGAGTGACGAAGCTGGGAAAACGAGGGTTAACGTTGAACGGAGAACCGTGGGACATCACGTCCCAATCGCGCCCGACCACGAAAGCCCTCCAGTTGGCGTTGACCACGAGCTTAGAGGAGTTGAGTTGGGTTATGTTTGCGACGTAAATCGTCAAGCTTACGTTCTCAACCTCCTCGGCATAGCTTTCGGTCCCCTTGTAAGTGGAGGTGTAAATCAACGTGTAGTTGATCAGGGACGCATTGGGATCCTGGCGTTTTATGCTCGCGATGAGAGGGCCTGCCTCTCCAGGACCGCCTTGGCTTGTGACCTGCTCCGAGCTGCTCTTTCCGTTGAAGATGCCTGAAAGGAAGGAATTCGCCGGATAAGTCAGGTTAAAAGACCTCACGACGGTGTAAGTCACCTTCGCCACGTTCTGCTTAGGGTAGATCACGGCGTTCAAAGTGGCCCCGAAAACGGGGTAAGTTCCAAGCGAGGCCAACAATAGCAATACCACCGACGATATAACTGCGCTTTTGCCCATCATAAGTAGTTAAGCGGCCGCGCTAATAAAGAACGCCCGTGAAACGCGTTTTTCAGAAGAGGGAACGCGCGTTCCCGCCCTGCGGTCAAGGCGACGGCAGGGCGCTTGGGTACTCGGACGGATGGTAAACCGTCACGTTCTGGCCCTGCTGGTTTGTGTATTGGACCTCGGTGACCGTGCCGTTATCGCTGTAGTAGACCCTGTTGGCCACGATGTAGCCGTGGATCTTGGCCTCGGATATTGGAGATAGCATGGAGTAGTTCGCGGTCTGCCTTAGGTCGGTCAAGCTGCCGATGTTCTCAACAACGTAGGCAGTAACCTGCGCTGCCCTGTCGGCGGCCAACACCCCGTGAAACACCCCTGGGTAGAAGTGACTGTTTGATATACCCCTTATGATGACCCAGGGAATGCCGAACTGCGCGTTCGCGAACGCGAAGCCCCATCCCTCGTTCTCGCCCACGTCCGCTTGATAGAGCGCGTTCTGGAGCGCGTTCAATGAAACTGGATCCGTCCAAAAGCCTCCGGAACTTATGACGCCCACCACCACCTTTGCCTGAACGGAGCCAGTGGAATTGCCGGCCACTATATCGGAAAGGGGAGTCGTACCCAGCCCGCTGTAGGAAGAGGCCAGCNNGCCGCCAGCGCCGCCACGTAGACGTAGCTCACGTCCTCCGTTCCAGGCCCATAACCGTAGGACGAGGCGTTCGATGGAGTGGGCCCGACCTCTCCATACCCAGTTACCAGCGAGTTCCCTATTATGGAGGCGTTCGTCACGATCATCTCGTCTCCGCTGTAATCTGTCATGTAGTTCCCGTTGTGGAAGTGAACAGAGCCCTTGTTTATGACAAACGCCCCAACGACCACGTCGCCAGTGTTTATGTAGGGGTTCCTTGACCCCCCTATGCCGCTCAGTATGGCAGCGGTTACGTTGAAGTACTGATCCATCAGAAAGGTGGCCATCTCGGCCGATGAGTCCTTCTCCCCGGCCCTAACCTCCACTACTGGATGGCCCCTGATCGTACCAACGTAGTAAGTGAAGCCGTCTATGATCACCTCTCCCGTTACGTTCATCAGGGCCAAAACGGGGGCCTGCTCGTAGGCCGTTATGTCAACTATTCCAACCCTTGGCGTGTCCAACGCCTGCGAAAGGGATTCGCCCGAGAAAGAAACGTACTTCAGACGCTGCGAAAAGCGGCCATATAGCCTCTCAAGCGCTGAAAGCTTAGCGCTAGATTGGCTGTACGAAGCGTAGAAGTAAGCCATGCCCGCAAAGCCCACGACAACGAGGACCAGCAGCGCGGAAGCGACCTTAGACCATCCTTTCTTTACGCGCATATGCAAAAAACTGAGATAGATTTAAGCGTATTTTTACACGATTATGCAATAGGCCTGAACTTCGTCCCGTAGTGTATGAGGCCCTCCTCGCCGTCCTCGGAGATCTTCCTAAACACCGCCTCTACCTCCATCCCCTCCTTTACCTCGCCGAAGACGTCTGTCAGCGTTCCAAGCACCCTTACCCCGTTCTCCAGTTCCACGACTACGACGTAGTACGGGACGTATGCCTCGAAGCCATTGGGAGGGCTGCGAAGAAGGGAGAAGCTCACCACCTTCCCCTTTCTCGGAAGCTGCACCACTTCAACGTCCTTTGAGTGGCACTTGGGGCACGAGCTCCTAGGAGGGAAGGACACCTCTCCGCAGCTCTTGCACCTTATTCCCTCAAGCCTGTAATGCGCGCCTATGTTCCTCCAATATCTCGGTACTGTCATCTCGATCACCTCTTCCTCTTGAACACGCCAATGACGGCGTGCGAACCCGATCCGCCCAAGTTGTGAAAGGCACCTATCTCGGCCCTTGGCACCTGCATTTTACCGGCCTTTCCCTGGAGCTGCCTAACCACCTCAACGGCCCCGTAAACGCCCGTGGCGCCAACTGGATGGCCCCTTGCCTTGAGTCCGCCTTCCGGATTCACTGGGAGCTTACCGTCCCTCTCGGCGTTTCCCTCGTGGAAGAACTTCGCCCCCTCCCCTTTGCCAACGACCCCTATGTCCTCAAGGGCTAGAGCCGCCATTATGGTGAAGGCGTCGTGGACTTCAAGGACGTTGAGGTCCTTTGGCTCTATCTTGGCAGCTGAAAAAGCAGCCTTTGCCGCCCTTGCGGTCGCAGGGACATCGCTGAGGCTCACCCTTCCGTTCACGCCTATGGTGTCAACGCCAACTCCCATGCCCGCGAGCTCCACTTGGACGTCTCCCTTGGCCAGCTCGGGCCTCGTCAACAGAATCGCGGCCGCGCCATCTCCGGTTGGAGAGCAGTCGAGAAGCCTTATGGGATCGGCTATGACCCTTGACCTGTTTACGTCTTCAACCGTTATGGCCTTCCTCAGCTGGGCGTAGGGATTGTCAACGGCGTTCTTATGCATCATCACGGCTATCTCAGAGAGCCAGTCCCTGGGCACGTTGTAATCCTTCATGTAACTCCTCATGAGGAGGGCGTTCAATGAGGTAAAGCTCGCGCCGTAGTACGACTCGAAGTCCGCGTCTGCTGCCTCAGCCAAAGCTGTGGTTATGCTATCAGAGGGCTCCTCGCTGAGCTTCTCAACCCCAACCACAAGCGCGGAGTCGTAAACGCCGGACTTTACGGCCATGTAGCCGGCTAAGAGCGCAGAACCTCCAGAGGAGCAGGCGGACTCCACCTTAAAGGCGGGGACAAGCGGGAAGGCTCCAGCCCCGTCCTCAAGGGCGAGACCCAGATGCTCCTGGCCGTCAAGCTCTCCTGCCACCATGTTTCCAACGAAAACGACCTGAGGTTGTATCCCGGCTTCCTCGATCGCCTGTCTTGAGGCCTCCGCGAACAGGTCAGAGAGAGAATCCTCCCATCTCCTCCCTATTTTCGTTAACCCAGTGCCAACCACAACAGGATTGTCGCTCACTTCGCTCCACCTCCAAGCCTTATGCCTCCCCTAAACTTGAGGTAAAGCGCGTAGTCTATCTCCACGCGCTTGCTCACGTAATCCATGACCTTCCTGGCCTTATCCCTTCTTGCCTCGATCCCGTCCTCTATGACGAAGCTGAAGGAGTCGCTGCCGGCCCCAGAGCCGAAGGACGTCACCAGCACCCTTTGCCCCGGCTTCGCGACGTCAAGCACAGCCGAGAAACCGGTTATGGACGCAGCGGCGTACGTGTTGCCTATCATGGGGCTGAGAAGGCCGACCTTCAGGGCCGAGGGCGATATGCCCAAGTCCCTGGCCGCCGTCAATGGGTAGCGTCCGTTAGGCTGATGGAAGACCACGTAATCGAAGTCCGACGGCTTCAGCCCAAGCTCCTCCATGAGGGCCCTTGTTGCCCCCTCCACGTGCTTGAAGTAGGCGGGCTCGCCTGTGAAGCCCTCGCCGTGGGAGGGATAGCGCGCGGCGTACCTCCTCCAGAAGTCCGGGGTGTCCGACACGAAGGAAACCGATCCCTCGAGCGTCGCTGCAGCGTCTTTGGAGCCCGGGCCAACTATTATGGCCGTTGCCCCAGACGCCGCCGTGTACTCCAGGTGGTCGCCTGGCCCTCCCTGGGCGGTGTCGGAACCTATGGCCATGCCGTACTTTATCATCCCAGATGAAACCAGGGCAATAGTCGCCTGAAGCCCTTCGGTTCCAGCCTTGCACGCGAACTCGAGGTCTGCCGCCAACGAGAACGGGCCAACGCCAAGGGCCTCCGCAACCGTGGTGGCCGTTGGCTTCACGGCGTAAGGAGGGGATTCCGTGCCGACGTAAAGGGCACCTATATCCTTTGGATTGACGCCTGCCCTGCTCAGCGCGTTCCTTCCGGCCTCCACGGCCATGGTAGCGCTGTCCTCGTCAGGGCCTGCCACGGCCTTCTCCTTGACGTTCAGCTCCTCCTCATATTGAACAGGATCCCTCCCCCAAACCCTCGATATCTCAGCAACGGTAAGCCTGTAAGGCGGGACGTAGCTTCCCCACCCGTAAACCGATACCGGGTTTTTCGGCTTCATGCTGGTGGCACCGCTTATAGGGTTTTAAGCTCTCCCTGACCAGAAAGCCCGGCCTCGAACGCCTTCAGGTTGACGTCGACGGCCTTCTTGGGGACGTAAAGCGATATGGCCTTCTTGAGCGTTTCCACGTCAAAGGGGAGCTGAAACTCCCTCGCGAGCACGCCCAGAAGCACGCTGTTGGTCGCCCTTGGCTCGCCCACCGACCGCGCCACCTCTCCCGCGTCAACCAGGCGCACGTTATCGGTTATGGCCCCCATGTACTTCCTGAAATCCTCTGGCGTCGGGTACTTGGTCAGGCCAGCGGAGGCAGTCACGGGTATCATCTTGTCCGTGGCCACTATGGCAAGCCCTCCCTTCTTCAGATACTTGGCGTACCTCATGCCCTCCCAGAACTCCAAGGAAAGAAGAACGTCAGCCGTGCCCAGCGGTATAAGGGGTGCTGGTTCCTCCTTTTCTCTTATCCTGACGTGTGACGACGCCGTGCCCCCTCTCTGTGCCTGTCCATGAGTTTCACCGGCAACCACTTTTAACCCCGCAAGCACGGCAGCTGCCGCGACGACGCTCGATAGCACAANNACAAGCGTTCCCTGTCCGCCAACCCCGCAAACAACCATGTCAAGCGACTTCTCGGCCATGATCATCGCTTCCTCTCTGTGAGATGTATGGCGTCGAACGGGCAGTCCTGCGCGCACAGGCTGCAGCCCGTGCACTCATCGGGGTTTATGATGACCTTCCTGGTCGAGTAGTCAAAGATAAGGGCAGGGCATCCCGTCTCCAGCACGCAAAGCCTGCACCCAGTGCACTTCTCGGGATCGACCTCGTAAAGGGGCAGCTTTATGCCCTTTCTTCTCGCGTCCCTCTCTATCTGGAGGGCGCACTCGTGCCTAAAGACAACGACCGAGGGGCCTGGATAGGCTATGGCCTCCTCAAGAGCGGCCTCTGAGTGCTTTATGTCTTCAAGCGGGTCAACCGTTATGACCTTTTTAACCCCCACCGCCTTGGCGACGTCCTCTACCATTATTGATGGAGAGACCTCGCCCATGGCGTTGATTCCAGTCGATGGACTGGGTTGGTGACCCGTCATGGCCGTCCACCTGTTATCAAGAACTGCGACGGTTATGTGGGCGTTGTCCATGACGGCATCTATGAGAGCTGGAATCCCGGCGTGGAAGAAGGTCGAATCTCCTATAACCGCTATTATAGCCCCCTTCACGCCCGCCCTCTCAAAGCCGACCGCCATCGAAATGCTTGCCCCCATGGACACGCAAGTGTCAAGAGCCCTAAGGGGAGGGTTCACGCCCTGGTTGTAGCATCCCCTGTCGCCTGCAACAACGCCGCCGTGCTTTCTTATTACCCTCTTTATGGCAAGGTAGCTGGCGGCGTGAGGGCATCCCGCGCACAGGTATGGGTACCTGTTTTCTACGTCGGCCAGCTTCTGCTCGCTTATCTGTGCAGGCGGATCGCTCACGACCGCCTTAGCGGCGCCGACCTCAAAGGCCTTCGTTATCCCCTTGATAATCGAGTCCGTAGTTATCTCCCCGTACCTGGGCATTGTGCCGGTTCCCCTTCCCAAGATGAGGGCGTTGATCCCGCTGGACTGAGCAAGGGATCTAAGCTCCACCTCCACTATTGGTTCAACCTCCTCCACGACCAGCACCAGCTTGCGATTAGACATGAACTCAATGAGCTTGCCCTGGGGCAGGGGATTGGTCATGGCCAGCTTAAAAATCGCTATGTTCTCGGGGTTCGGAAGTTTTGAGACGGCTTCCCTGACAAACTGGTAAGTTCCTCCACAAGCCACGACGCCCACGGGGGCGTCGTTACTTCCCTCCACCTTATTGAAGGGGCAGCTTTCCGATACCGACAGTATCTGCTTCTGAAGCTCTTCGAAGCCCGGCTGCCTCTTCCTCACGTTCGCGGCCACCATCACGTACCTGTCGTCGTTCTTCTTGAAGCTTCCTGGTCCCCTTCTGGGAGAGATGGGAGACAAGGTAATGGCGGTCCTGGCGTGGGCAAGCCTGTGCGTGAGGCGCACAAAAACGGGAAGGCCAAGCCTTTCAGAAAGCTCAAACGCCCATTTGGTGGCGTCCTTTGCCTCCTGAACCGTGGCCGGCTCCACTTCCGGCAACCTGGCCATCCTCGTTATGTAGCGAGTATCACCCGTGTTCTGCGAGCTGTACGGGTGGGTGTCATCCGCGCTCACTATGACGAACCCGGCATTAACGCCGGTCAGCACAGCAACCATGAGCGGGTCAACCATCCAGTAGGTGCCCAGGTGCTTTGCTATGGTCATGGCCCTCTTCCCTGCGAGCGCTGCGGCGTAGGCAACTTCAAACGCAACCATCTCGTTCGTGGACCACTCCACGTGAAAGCCGAACTTCTTAGCGTGACGGGCAAGCGTTTCCAAAACCTCAGACGACGGCGTTCCTGGATAAGCCGTGGCCACGTCAACGCCAGCCTCTTCAGCTCCTCTAGCTATCGCTTCATTGCCAAGCGCTATGGCTACTCCTTCAGCTTCTGAATCTAGAGACGAAACCTGCAAGTTAGCATGCACATGTCCATACTCTACCCTAATATATATATTATCTCCTTTCCGCAAAATAAGCCGCGTTGACATATTTCAACCGCGTATAACGCTAGCGATAAAAAATCGCTGCTGTGCTGTCTTGACCTTTAGGGAATAAGGCCCATCGACACTTTCGGGCGGGATGTTCACGAAAAGCCCCTCATCGCCTTGCTCAAACGCTACCTGCCCTCTTCCCAGGAGGGCCACGGCCTCGACCTCGTCCGCCAAGCTGGACCCAAGCGACCTTATGACCACCCTGCTCTTTGGCGCTGAAAGGCCAATGGCGTAAACGCTCTCATCTCTGCTGGTGAAGCGGAAGTCCCTCTCCGTGTACTTCTGCTCCTTTTCTCTGAACTCCCCCGCTTCAGGTCTCGTGGGTCCCTCGCAGCACCTCGTCCAAGGCCTCGTGAAGTAGATGGCCTCCCCGTTTCTCTTAAGCCACTGGCCGACCTCTCCAAGCACCCTCTTCTGCTCCTCCGGTATGGTGCCGTCGGGGCGAGGGGCAACGTTGAGCAGGAGGTTCCCGTTCTTGCTCGCTATGTCGGCCAAGTCGGTTATGATTGAGTAGGAGCTCCTAAGCTTGCAGGCAGTCGTGTAACCCCACGTGTCGTAGCAGATCGAGGTGTCGGTCTGCCAAGGGAGCTCCCTTATTTTCCCGAGCTTCCCCCTCTCCACGTCAAGCACCGCGGTTCCATCTGGAAAGGCGTTGTGCTTGTAGTTTATGACAACCTCCTCTCCCCAGCTCTCGGCCTGGTTGTAGTAGAAGGCTGCGAACTCGCGAAGGTAGCGCTCGAATGCGGAGTTCTCTATCCACCAGTCGAAGTAGAAGAGGCTTGGCCTGTACTTGACGACCAGCTCCTCTGCCCTCTTGAGCCAGTCCTCCAAAAACTGGTGGTTTGGCTGCGTGCTGCTCGGCATGGCAGGGCCGTACAGGTCCTGATAGGCGGGGTCGCTGACGTCGCTATCGATCTGCCTTCCTCCCTCGAAGTACCACCAGTGCTCCGCCCTGTGATAGGAGACCCCGAACTTCAGCCCCCTTCTCCTAACGGCCTCGGAGAGCTCCTTAACGACGTCCCTCTTTGGCCCCATCTTCGCGGCGTTCCAGCGGTTAACCTCGCTGTCCCATAGAGAGAAGCCGTCGTGGTGCTCCGCAACAAGCACCACGTACCTCGCGCCTGCATCCTCAAAGGTCGATGCCCAATCGTCGGGATCCCACCTCTCCGCCGTGAACTTCGGTATGAAGTCCTTGTAGCCGAACTGCTTCTGGGGGCCGTAGGTCTTGAGGTGGTGCTCGTAGGCGGGCTGGCCCTTGATGTACATGTTCCTGGGATACCACTCGTTGTCGAACGCGGGGACCGAGTAAATGCCCCAGTGAATAAATATGCCGAACTTGGCGTCCCTAAACCAATCTGGAACGGAGTAATTTGCAAGAGAAGCCCAATCCGATTTGTATTTCATAGTTTAGTAGCGCATTGACTTATAACCCTTTGAGCAGGCTTTTAACCGAGAACGCGTAAGTCCTTACGAAGCGATTTGAAATCAGCGCTGCTTTTCCCGAGCCGTGAGCTCTTTTGCGCTCCGCCTCCCAACAAGTTCATCTCTTCTCCCTCGTCAACGCGCACCTCAAATCCCGAATCGCCGGCGAAACGCCCTTCAAACGTGCACCCACCATGCCGAAGCTCAAGATTTTGATAACGGATTCAGACCCTGATGTCGAGGACTACTTCGCGAAGAACGCGGCCGACCTCTCACCCACGTTCATGCGCGGGCCTTTAACTGAAGAAAATGCAGCTGAGGCACGGAATGCAGACGTGGTCTGCGTCGACATAACGACCAGGCTTACCGCCTCGCTTCTTCGCGAGCTCCCCAACCTCAAGTTCATATGCACCCGCTCCACGGGATACGACCACATAGACGTCCAGGAGGCCGAGAGGAGGGGGATAACGGTATCAAACGTGGTCGGCTACGGCACCCTTCCCGTCCCCGAGCACACCTTTGCCCTCCTCCTTGCCCTCGTGAGGAAGGTCAAGGAGGCCGACAGGAGGGTGAGGGAGGGGAACTTCGACTACCACGGCCTCATGGGCACTCAGGTTTGCGGGAAGACGTTCGGGGTCTTGGGAACGGGGGCCATAGGCTCGAGGGTTGCCGAGATAGCCCTTGCCATGGGCGCGAGGGTCCTCGCGTACGACGTGGTTAAGAACGCCTCGCTGGAGGCAAGGGGCGTCTCCTACGCCTCCCTTGAGGAAGTCCTCAGGGAGAGCGACTTCATATCGGTGAACCTCCCCCTGCTTCCCTCAACCAGGCACCTGCTCAACGCCGAGAGGCTCGCGCTCGTGAAGAATGGGGCCTTCCTCGTCAACACTGGAAGGGGAGGGGTTGTGGACGAGGAGGCGCTCGCGAAGGCGCTCAAGGAGGGAAGGATGGCCGGGGCGGGGCTTGACGTCTTCGAGGAGGAGCCCCCAAAGGGGGCGCTGCTTGAGCTCGATAACGTCCTCCTCTCCCCTCACGTGGGATGGTACACCGACGCGGGCCTCGCGGAGATAATGAGGCAGACCGTGGAGAACGTGAGGGCCTTCGTGGCCGGAAAGCCGGTTAGGGTTGTGAGGAGCGGGAAGCGAGGAGCGCAAGCGGGAGATATGATGATACCACGTAGTTTGGCTCATCTACCGCCTCGCTTATGCTCAACCTACCGGCCACGCTGTGAAGAACGTAAGCCTCTTCTTCTTTCAGCCCATAAACTGCGGCGAAGCGAATCAGGCTCTCCAGAGACCTCCTGAGGGCATCCCTTATGTCGCAGGATATGCCCATTGCAACTAGGCTGGGACCTATTGCAGGCTCTTCCGGGACCACTGCAAGAGGGGCGCTGAGCTTCAAGTCACGGCGTATCTTTACCGCAACACGGACCTCGGCGCTTGTCTCTATTGCCGTGCCGCACACCTCTCCTTCCCCCTGAGATGCGTGAGGGTCGCTGAAGGACAGCAGCGCGCCGTCGACGTTAACAGGAAGAAGGAGCCTGCTACCAGCCACGAGAAGCGGGTTGTCCATGTTACCGCCGAAGCTCTGCGGCGGAATCATGGGATACTCGTAATCAGAGGGAGCGGTGCCGACAACGCCCAAAAAAGGCCTTAGGGGAACCCTTATTCCCTTCAAGAAGTCGGACCTGCTGGTTGCATAGCCATTGTCCAAATCCCATATGATGAGCCTGTTCGAGAAAACGCCCTTCAGCACGCCAAAATCGCTCATTATGGCCGTCCATCCCCACGCTGCCGTGCTTATCTCCCTTATCTCAACCTCAAGCACGTCTCCCTTTTTCGCGCCCCTAACGTAAATGGGGCCGAGGGCGCCATCGAACTTGCTCTCGTCGATCTTGGCCATGTCCTCGGTGGTCCAATTCTCCCTTATCTGCCCTCCCGATGAATCAGGAATTGCCAGCCTGAACTCCTGCTCTGGGTCAACCTCTGCAATCGGTTCAAGCTTTTTAGACCACCTGTAGTGCAACGACCCCGGCCTGTTGCCGTCTATAATCAACACTCTATGCCAATTGCGCGCGGATAGTTATGCGTTTCGCGGCACTTCTCGTCAAATGCTTGCAGATTTCCGCAAAAAAAGAAAAACCCGGATCAGCGTTCGTAATCCGGGCTCACGTTTTTCGTTTCGAAACCCTTTACCGTCCATAGTCCGGCGCCGATCACTCCTATTCCCCAAAGCACAACGTTGTACATAACGTACTGGAACAGGCCGAGGTTGCTGGTGAAGTACACGGAAAGCTCGTACGCAACTATTGGAAATATCCTTATCAAGCCTATGGCCGTGCCCCTGAGCTTAGTTGGGAATGACTCGGGCTCCAGCGTTACTCTTGCGGCCCACGCGAACTCGCTCATAACCATGTTCAAGAAGAGCAGCGGGAAGAACCCGAGGGGATGAGTAAGGCGGGCGGACATGATCGCTATGGCTATGGTGCTCAGGAAGCCGGCAAGGAAGGTCCAAAGGGCGAAAAACCTCCTGGAGAAGGCGTTGATCGTGTAAGCGGCTATGACGCCGCCAACTGTTGCACCAAGGTTCGAGTACAGTATTATCTCCTCATCGAAGGTGACCGATTTAAACTCATAAGGACCTATAACGAATGACATCAGCCCATAGGTAAGGTACTGGGAAATGCCCATGAGGGCCAGCGCGATCACCGGAATTAAGTACCCAGGGTGCTTCATGCTGACGCCCTCGTTCGCTATGTTGAGCCTTGAGCGCTCCCTTTCGGCCTCATCGGTACGGCCCTTTTCCTTTAGCCACCTGTATGACTCGGGCATACTCAATCTCGCAACGGCCAGCACCACGAGTATGGCAATCCCCGTGCCAAGTATCACGTAGGCCGTACCTGATGAGGGCATCACCAGAAGCAGGCCCGATATAAACGCCGCGCCGACGTTGCTGAAGTTCGTGGAAAACGTGAGGAAGAAAGCTCTATTGTCCGTCGAAAAGTTCTCCGTTATGAGGGAAAGCGACGGAGGTTCCTCTCCGCCGATGCCGTACTCTGAGAGGGCCAATCCAACGAGCAAGCCAAGGAAGCTGGCAACGTACGTTGACAGAACTATGAGAATGATGCCAACTCCGTAGGAAAGCATTGTGAGCATGAACATCGTTTTCCTTCCAAGCCTATCGCTCATGGCGCCAATCGTGGAGTCCCCAAGCAAAAGGAAAAGTGGGCCCACAAGCAGGACAGTTACCTTGAGGGAAGGCGGCAGAACGTGGACAAGCTTTCCAGAGGCCGCCAGAGGGCCAATGGAGGCAATGACGCCCCAAAGGAACATGCTGGTCGCCGTGCTCAGCAATATGGAGTACTGCGCCGGGCTAAGGGACCACTTGCTTCTCCGCATTTTTGTTTTTCTCCGAGGCAGGAGGACCCAAGAGCCTGATCCAAGCCAACCCTGATATCTGGCCATTCCCTACGCTGGTATTGTCCAGTTCAGGTTCAAGGGGTTGGTCCATCGGACCTCTCAGCCTTAAGGCACCCCCTGGCCTCAAGGTTACTAAAAAGGGCCGTTATAAGTGTTTTCGAACCCTTTGCGCCTGATCTTCGGTCAAGCGTGCAGTGGGCCTGTCCGGATTTGAACCGGAACCTCTGCCGTGTAAGGGCGGCATTAGGTCTTTCGATATCCTACCAGGTTAGACTACAGGCCCGATTTCATAAGATAAGCGCAATATAACCGTTTTGCATTTGCAAGCCCAGCTAAGTCAATCCCAGCGGAAGGCTCGAGGCCAGACCCACCGCTCCTTACGGCCTGCAAAGGAGCGAAGCACGCGCGCGCACTCCTCATCGCAACCTCCGATTAAGTCAGCAGCCCACCCGATCTGGAAGCTCCTCTTGATCTGCTTCTCAAAGTCTCCCAGGGCCAGCTGCTTTAGCTCCTTTTTCAGGACGCTCTCAAGCACATCCTTTGCATCCCCGCCGAGAGCTCTGACCACAAGCCACCTGCCATCACCAACCCAAGGGCCTCTCAGGGTCTGCCCGTGCGATGACCACTTATCAACGAACTTCATGGAGTCCTCGATCATGTTGACTGGAGGTCCCTCCATGAGATATGCTGCGGCGCGCGTCCTGGAGGACAAGTAAAAGGCAAAGCACACGTAGTCGCGCCCGGCGTAGGCACCCACGTCAAACACGGCGAATCCCTCCTTAGTCAGCTGCTTTCTCATGCTATCTGCTGCCTTCCAGATCTCGCCCCAGAGAATGTCGTCAATGGAACTCGGCCTGCCCGTTATCAGGATCAAGACCTGATCAAGCCTGCCCTCAGCCTCCTCATCGCTTGCCCAGAAGAAGCGCAAAGACGGCCTTCTGAGGAAAAATCCCGCGGCTGCCACAAAAGTTGAGAGGCTTCTAACCGACACAGAGGCCGTGACGTTTCTCGACGGATCAACTGGGTCTGGGATCGCCAGGGCATCGGGCTCGCCGTTCCAGCCCAGATTTACCTTTCCTTTCCACTTCTGGACGCTTTCGAGGAGCTTGAGAAAGCTGCCAAAGCGATAAATGAGCACCTCTGAAGCATAACCCGAAAACCCCCTTACCTTTATCTCCGCGCCATACACTCCTATACCCTTGAAGAAGGCCTTCAGTATCCTCACGTCTTTTTTCTGCTCTTGGCTCAGGCTCTGGTTAACGAAGCGCGTGTGAAAGGGCGTGCGATCAACGGCACTTCTCATTTCAGATGGGGAACTGACCCCGTAGCAGGGCACAAGGTCGATGGGCACGCCGTCCACCCATCCCCTTATGTAAGGGTGCTCGGCGTAGCTGACCTCCCACTTGTCAAAGATCGCCTTTCCCACCTCCATTACGCGGTCGACCATGTGGTCCTCGCTGGTGGTCACAGGGAAGATCATGAAAACGTCAAGCTCAGGATCCGTTGCCAGCCAAGTCCCCTTTGCCACGGATCCCTCAAGCTCAGGCCTGAAGTCGGTTGCCAGGGGCTGAAGGCGCCTGAATACCTCGTCCCTTACGCGCTCCACCTTAGCCACGAGTTCTTCGTTCGGCGTTACGCGGGCCTCGACCTCCTTCAGTACGGATCCTATATCGGCGCTCATAGGATCTACGTCGCCCCGTATTTAACTCTTGGTAGACTTCGTCCTAAAGGCCTCCTTATCTAAATTCGATGCATCCTCCAACTTCTGAAGGCTCTCAAATCATATAAATGCCTTTGGCAAACGGGACGGTTTGCGCGTGTCAACCTTATAACCGTTTGCGCCTGTTTAATCGCTTTGAGCGCTCTTGAAAACTCCAGGGCCATAAGGGCAGAGATACTTACCATAGGAAACGAAGTACTGACGGGAAGGGTTGTCAACACAAACGCCGCCTACATAGCCAGACGGCTATCGCTGGTCGGAGTTTCGGTGAAGAGGATAACCGTGGTGGCCGACGATGAGGAAGAGATCGTGGCGGCGGTCAGGGAAAGCCTGTCGAGAAAGCCCGAGTACTTGATAACGACGGGGGGCTTGGGTCCAACTTACGATGACATATCCATGGGGGCCATAGCGAAGGCCGTCGGGTTACCCCTTAAGAAGAACGAGCTGGCTTTGAGCTGGATCCAGCAGAAGATCCGTTCCGAGAACGCGCCCCTCACCCCCGAGAGAGAAAAGATGGCTTATTTGCCAGATCCGTCCAAGGAGCTTGACAATCCCGTAGGAGTTGCACCTGGCGCATGGATCGAGGCGGGAGGCAGCGACCACAAGACGATCATCATGGTATTGCCAGGTGTCCCGGCCGAGATGGAGGCCATGCTCGAAAAGCACCTGTTGCCAGTATTGCTAAGGGAACAAAGGCTGTTCGTAGCTGAAAGAGAGATAAGCGTAAGCGGGATATTTGAGGCAGCCCTTGCGCCCTACATAAAAAAGCTGGTCAGGACAGACAGCGCTCTGTACGTTAAGACACATCCCAAAGGCACCGCAGACAAGCCCAGCATTCTCGTGCACGTCGAGTATGCCTCGGCCGACAAGCAAGAGGCAGAGAGGAGAGCTGAAGAGGCCATTAAGGCAGTAAAGGAAGAGGCGCAAAGGCTCGGCGCAACCATAACGCGACATCACAACGAGTTCGCTGCCCTTTAGGGGTTTATCCGCTTCTCCATGCTTCCCTCAAACTCTAAGAATAACCCCCTCAATTTCAATAAAGGGGAACGGTTATATTTGATAGAAGTTTTATTTTATGGTAAAAGAGGTCCAGCTAAGCGACGACACCTACTCCTATCTTGAGCAGGTGAGGCTCCAATTGGAGGCAAAGCAGGGCAGGAAGCTCTCCTTTGATGAAGTGATAAAGAGCCTCGGCCAAGAAAAGGGGAACGAGACGGACCCCATGGAGATCATATGGGAAAGGCTAGGCGAGATCCAAGATACACTTTCAGAGATAAAGGAGATGCTCTCAGCTCCAAAGGAGGAGAAGTTGGAGCGCGCTCCCCAGCATCAGGTTGAGCATGAAGAAGAATTTGGAGAAATCGAGGAAAGCGAGGGAATGGAAGAGCCGGAGGAATCGGCGGGGCAGGAAGAAGCTCCGAGAGCGTCACGCCCCAGGATATCGATACCCACGTCTCCGGTAAGGGGCTCATCAAGGGGCAACTACAGGCAGCAGCCCCAGGGTGCCCAAGGTTCGGCAGGGCCGTCAGACAGCTTCCTCAACTTCATCAAGAGCGTGGGTGCATACCCCCTCTCGAGGATAAGAAAGCCCATATCCCAGATCAGGGATTTAGAGGAAAAAGGGATCGTAAAGATAATAGGCGAGGACGAGGACAGGGTTCTGGTTTACAGGCCTTACTACGACGCCATAATCGCAAGCCTTCCGAGGACGGAGAACGAGATCGAAGAACTAAGCCCTGCGCAGAAAAAGGTGCTTGATGAAATGCACAAGGCAACGCTCGTTTACAAGGACCAAAACGGCGTATGGCGGCTAACAACGCCCTCGGCCTGAGCAGAGCAAGCCGGTGTGCCGCCTGATGTGCCTAAGGATCCTTTTGATCTACCCACATCTTAATCTTAGAGGTGGCTTTCTGAGCGAAGGCCTCCATGTCCCCCTCGTTCACAATGAACACGTCAGCCAAAGCTATTAGGTTCCCTAGCCCTACCGAGAGCTCCGCCCCATCCCTGTTTCTAAGGTCGCTTTCGGTCTTAGGATCCCCTTCCCTTCTCCTGCCATAAAGGCGGATAAACCGATCTTTGAAGGGAGCCAGCACCGCCAAGACCTTTACCGACTCAACCTGCGGCCATCCCTTCATGTGCTCCACTTCGGCCAAACTCCTTACGCCGTCAACGACAAGCTTGGGCGCTCCGATATATCCCCTTTCCCTTATGAGCTCCAAGGTCAGTACCGCGATCGCCACATCTCCGTACAAGCGGCGAAGCCCAAGCGTTAAGGAGTTGAAGTTCTCAGGAGTTGGTTCAAGGTTTCTTCTCCTCAGCTCTTCCCTTACGGCATCTCCCATAGATACTACCGGCAAACCTTGGGCCTCAGCCAAAGAGGCCACGGTTGACTTTCCGGCTCCTGGCAACCCGGTCAAAGCGAGTATGCGCAAGCTCAATTCAAAGGTAATCAGCTTTTAAGTATCTCAGCGATAACTTCATGCGCGTTTTCGTGGCCGTGGATCTGCCAAACGGCGAGGCTAAGACTAAGGTCTTAGACCTTTTGAACAAGCTCCGCGCGAATCCCAGCCTTAAGGTCGTGGCTCCCGAAAACCTTCACTTCACTCTGGCCTTCATAGGAGAGGTTTCCGAGGAGTTGGTTAAGAGGGCCTCGGAGGCCATATCGCGCATAAGCTACAAGGCTTTCAACGCTTCCCTCTCAGGGATCGGGTATTTTCCATCAAGGGAAAGGGCGAGGGTTGTATGGATAGGCGTGAGGGAAGAGCAGGGAGGGGAGCAACTGGAGGAGCTCGCTGAATCGGTAAGAAGCGCCCTCTCAAACGCAGGCGTGCCCTTTGACGAGAAGCCCTTCGTTCCTCACCTTACCCTTGCAAGGGCAAGAGAGGGGCCCGTGGGATGCCTTGACGTGAAAGAAGAGGTATCAGGAGAGTTCCCGATTAGCGCGTTTTCCCTGAAGCGCAGCGTTCTGACAAGCCGCGGGCCGATATACTCAGACCTAGTTCAGGTCAAGCTGGTCTGAGCCGTTGCTCTCTTCCCCTTCAGAGCAAACAGAACGGCCACACCGATAACCATTAGCATTGCGCCGCCTGCTATGAACATCACCTTTAACGCGTACGCAAAGGCAGAGGCGTTCTTGTAGAGGCCCATCATGTAAACCCCCAGAGAAGGCCTCACAGCTATGAGGATGCCAAAGGAAAGAAGCGCCAGTCCTGGAAGAAACAGAGATAGAAACGTGTCCAGAGGGGGTAACTCATCGCTTGTCTTCAGCCCAACGGGGGCCAAGTTCGGAAAGGCCTTTGCCCCCACCTTAAGGAGGGGCGGAAGGACCAAGTACATAAAGGGAAGCATTGTTATCAACCACCACGCCGTGAGGCCGAGGGAAACAGCCCACCCTCTGACGGTCTCCACCGAGAGGCCCTTTATGAAAAGCGAGTAGTAGGAAACTACTCCAACGCCGGCAATGAGGTTGCCGATGAAAAGCGAGACGAGCGTGGCCCACACAAACTTCCTCCAAGTGAACTTCTTCAGCATGTAGCCGTAAAGGTAGAATCCCACGAAGTTGCCTGGAACGCCAGCCATGAGGCTGAGCAGAAGGTTGCCGTTGGTCAGCATGGCCGCCGTGTTGGTTCCCAGCGCCGCAGAAAGGCCTCCAACCAAGGGCCCAAAGAATATGGCAAAGAAGCCAGGTATTATGACGGCGGGTCTGAACTGACCAACCCCAAAAGGCGATGTCGTGTACTCCGTTATCATGGCGCCCAAGGCGTAAAGCGCCGCGCCAACGGCTATGGCTATGACCTTGATCGATAAGGGCTGTTTTTCCATGGGGTATTCCATATGCATTATTTAAATCTGAGCCATAAATATTCAAATAATATATATCTTATTCGTCTTATTCGAATAGGTATGTATCCCGCGGCAAACGGACGATTTTTAAGCCTCCATCCTGACATCCTATATTGGATCTGCCGCTCGAGGCGTTTTCGCACTTCCGCTCAAACGTAAGGGGAAACGGTGAGGTGGAGCTGGGCACAGAGGTAGGGTGCGACGGAGCCACGCAAAAGAAATATCACGTCATAACGCACGCTCACGCAGACCACCTTGGTGGGCTATCCACTGGGCTACATCAAGTGGCAACGCCTCAAACCATCGACATAATAAGCGTTATAAGGGGCAACCTGAAGCACCCGCTACCGCTTGAATACGGGGTCCCGCTTGAACTTGAACACGGGAAGCTCTTTCTCTATCCCGCAAACCACATATTGGGCGCGGCGCAGGTCATGGTGGAAACGGCAGATGGCAGCTTTGCGTTTACCGGCGACTTCAAGCTAAAGGGCACGCCCGTGCTACATCCCGACGAACTGGTCATAGAGGCCACTTACGGCAGCCCAAACAACGTTCGGGACTACGTGAACGCTGATCTGATCCTGAGGGACCTGGTTGAGCAAGGCCTAGCGCAGGGCTCGGTGGACATTTACGCGTCGCAAGGAAAGCTGCAGGAAATACTTTCCATACTTTCATACCTTCCTCGCTGGGTCAGGGTCATAATGGACAGCAAGAGCTACGAGATAGCGAAGATATACGAGAAGTATGGCATGCGCTTTCCAAAGTACTACAAGATAACGAGCCAAGAGGCCCTGATNNTAAAAACCCATACGTCGCCCTTTGGCCGCTCTCGACCGCGAGAAAACCTGGGAACATGTCCCTCATAGTTACGGGATGGGCGGGAAAAGCGCTGAAGCAGATCGGGAAAAAGACCTTCATGGTCGGCCTAAGCGACCATGCCGACTTCAACGAGTTGATGTATTACGTGGACGAGAGCAGGGCTCGCTGGGTCATAACTGATGCCCACAGAAGTCAGTTCGCAAGAACGCTTGCAAGGGAACTGGAAAAAAAGCTTCACGTGACCGCGGTGGCCCGGCCTTAAGCGGGTTCAGGGAATATGGGTGTTAGCCCACCCGCTATCTTGCGCAGCTCCTCAAGTTCATCGGGACCGATTATGTTGAACCTCTCGGCAGCGTCGATTATCTTCGGGACCAGCCTGTGATCGGAGGCCGTGGCGTATGTAGTAACGCCAGCCTGAGAGAGCGTGAACTTGAAGGCCTTGTCGATCGTATCCTGATCGTCAAAGGGCTCATACCAGGGGTTGTAAGCGTGGCTCTCGGACGTCCACCTTGTCTTGGCAATCGATTTAATTGCGATAACACCCAAGTCCTTCTCAAGGGCCAAGTTTAGCACCTTCCTGAAATCGCTGGTATCGCTCAGGTGGAAGTATATGACGAAGTTCACGGGAAGCAGCACCGTTTCAAAGGGATAACGCCTGAGGGCTTCAGCCAGCACGTTCATGTTGGCATGGCCCGTTATCCCTATGTGTTTGATAAGGCCTTTTTCCTTGGCCTCTTCAAAAGCTTCGATGGCTCCTCCTTCTCCCAGTGCTGTGTTCAGGTCTTCCATGGTGTTTACGGCATGAAGCTGGTAAAGGTCAAAGTACTCAGCTCCTGTCCGCCTGAGCGACGCGTTAAGCTCCTCCCACGCTCCTTCCCTCTTCCTCTGAGTGGTTTTGTCGGCAATGAAGAGGCTGCTCCTGTACTCCTTTATCCAAGGAGCTATGTGAACCTCGGCGTCTTCGTAGCTCGGAGCCACGTCAAAGTAGTTGATGCCGTGATCGATCACCAACTTCATGGTGTCGTCGATTTCCTTCTTTGACAGCTTCTTCCAACCAACAGCAAGAGAACCCAAGGCCACTATGGTGGCCATGTACCCGATTTTCCCCAAACGCCTTTTCTGCATGCGATTAACTCGCAGCTCTAAATTTAAGTGTTTAAGCTTGGAGCAGCTCCCCAATTGCTTCTCTGATTGCTGACACTAAGCCATAACCCTTTCAGGTACTGCGGCCCGCAGAGGCCCCCACCAGACCAGAAACTCCGACGCAAAGAAGGAAGACACATTCATGAAATACTTATAAGGAAACGACGTATGTTTCTTGGTGGTAATTAGTGAGTGTAATACCGGCTAACCTGGGAGGCGTGCCAGTGCTCCTCCTCAAAGAGGGTTCTCAGCGCACCACAGGCAAGGAGGCCCTTCAAAACAACTTATCGGCAGCCATTGCAGTAGCTGAGGCGGTAAAACCGACCTTGGGACCCAAGGGTCGGGACAAGATGCTAGTGGATTCGCTAGGTGACATAACCGTAACGAACGACGGAGCCACCATACTGAAGGAGATGGACGTCCAAAATCCAGCGGCAAAGCTCATGGTGCAGGCCTCAAGAAGCATTGATGATGAGGTAGGAGACGGCACCACTTCTGTGGTTGTGCTGGCAGGCGCTCTCCTAAGCCAGGCCTCTAACTTGGTTGAAAAGGACATCCATCCCACGCTCATATCTTCCGGTTTCCAACACGCCGCTGAGCTTGCGGAAACAGTGATAGACAGGATAGCAATCCCCGTCAAGGATGACGACCTCGTGCTGAAGGTCGCCCTCACTTCGATAGGAAACAAGGTCGAGGGAGAGGCCAGGCAGAAGCTCGCCAAAATAGCGGTCGACGCCATAAAGCAGATAAAGGAGGAAAGGGATGGAAACGTAATCGTCGACCAGGACCTGATTCAGATAACCAAGAAGCAGGGCCAGGGCCTCTTGGACACGGAGCTGGTGTACGGCGTGGTGCTCGACAAGGAGGTCGTCCATCCAGCCATGCCCAAAGTTGTCAAAGGCGCTAAGATAGCCATTATAGACGCCTCGCTCGAGGTCGAGAAGACGCAGATAGACGCGGAAATAAGGATAGCAGATCCAAGCCAGATGAAGGCGTTCTTAGACGAAGAAGAGCACATGCTCAAGGAGATGGTCGACAAGATAGTGGCGTCAGGCGCAAACGTGGTCGTGTGCCAGAAGGGCATCGACGACGTGGCGCAGCACTTCTT
>DAYW01000049.1:28604-38247 GCA_002507085.1 archaeon UBA168
ACGACAAGATGGTGTTCGTGGAGGGCTGCGCTAACCCCAAGGCGGTGAGCATCTTGATAAGGGGTGGCCTTGAGAGATCGGTGGACGAGGCGGAAAGGGTCCTGAAGGACGCCCTTGCCGTCGTAGCTGACGTCTACAGGGCAAAGTACGTTGTGGCAGGCGGCGGCGCTGCCGAAGCTGAAATAGCCAAGGCCCTAAGGGCCGAAGCCATAAAGATAGGAGGAAGAGAGCAGCTGGTCATCGAAGCCTTCGCCGACGCCGTTGAATCAATTCCAAGGACTTTGGCGGAGAACGCAGGCCTGGACCCAATTGATGTGCTCACGGAGCTCAGGGCCGCTCACGAGAAGCCAGACGGAACATACATGGGCGTGTCTATGGACAGCACCCATCCAGTTGACATGTTCAAGCTTGGCGTCATCGAGCCAGCGATAATGAAGAAGCAGATAATACACGGGGCCGCCGAGGCAGCCAGCATAATAGTCAGGATAGACGACGTGATAATGAGCGCTAGGAGCAAGACACCATCAACGCCGAGCAAGCCAAGCGGCGGCAGCGAAAGCGAGAGCTCCTGAGCGCGCAAACGTTGGTTTTTTTCCTGTGCGGAGTTCCCGGAACGGGAAAGACCACGGTAGCCAAGCTTCTTAAGGGTAGGTACAACGTAATAGAGCTGGGAGAGCTCATAAAGCAGGAGGGCCTCTACACCAGCTTCGACGAGGAAGACGGCTCGTTCGTGATCGATGAAGAAAAGGTCAAGAAGAGGGTGGCAAGCCTCTCCGATGATAAGGCCGTCATCGAGTGGATTGACCTTTCTTTTGTAGAGGTTCAGCCAAGCGCTGCGGTCATCCTCAGAACAAACCCGCTCCTCTTGAAAAAGCGCCTCGAGAAAAGAGGGTATCCCGCGAAGAAGGTAAAAGAAAACGTCATGGCCGAACTCCTGGGAGTGGTCCACTCAAACATGGCTGAGAAGTGGAGGGAAAGGACGTTTGACGTTGATACCTCGACCTCGCAGCCATCCGAAACTGCCCAGCTGGTGATCTCCGCGCTTGATGGGCGCATCGAGCGCAAAGCCATAGATTGGCTTTCGGAGCTAAGGCCTGATGAGCTTGATGAGCTCATCGGTCAAATCGACTTCTCCTCAGCAGGCCTGTAAGTCAGAAACCCCACCCTTTTCTCTTCAATTGCCTTCTTGACCTCTCTTTCCCTTTCGCTCAGATTCGAGGCAGCACCGCTTTTCACCTCGACAAACAGCACTTCAGTTAGGGAGCCCTTTGAAAGACCCCTAAAAACTATGTAGTCCACAGGCGATCCAAGAAACCTAAAATCCTCGAGATCTGCCCCAAGTGCACCCTGAAGCACCATGGGAACCAGTTGCTCAGTCACTTTGCCGAGCTTCACCGATGAAGAGCGCTGCGCCGCGTCCTCCCTTATCTTTTTTTCCTCGTCAGACTTCCACCTCTGGAGAGCAAGCTCAGCCTCGCGCATGGCCTCTTCCCTAAGCTTTACGTAGTCAGCCCTGAGCTCTGCCGACTTCCACAGCTCGTATTGCTTTCTCGCCTCCTCCAATGTCCTTTCTCTTAGGCGGGAGAGTTCGTGCTCATCCCTAGCATACATTATGAAAAGCGCCAACAGCGCCACCCCAAACGCTGTTATGACGAAAAGGGAAAGGAAGTCCATGAGGGCTGATTGACCTTAACGTAAAAGGCTTCGCTGGCGATATCAAACGGTTTATAGGCGATGGTTTATAAGCGAACGTCATTATTTAGATCATGAAAATAGGTTTCTTCGTTTGGGAGTATCCTCCGTCCCTTGTGGGCGGCCTGGGGACTTACGCCGAATACATCACAAGGGAATACGTCAAGATGGGGCATGATGTCAGCGTCTTCACCATGAACAGGGACAGCTCGCCCGAGTACGAGGTCATGAAGGGGGTTGAGGTCTTTAGGCCTAAGATAGTCGACGCAAGCAAGATCTTTCCGCTCATAGTCTCCGAGGACCTTAAGCGCTGGGGGACCGCCATAAAGACGTTTGCTGACGTCTTCACTTACAACATAGCGTCCGCAAACCTCATGAAGCACGAGCTCATAGAGGCGAAAAGCTACAAGTATGACTTGGTGGCTGGACACGATTGGCTGGGGGCACCTGCGGGCGTCATAATCAAGAACAACGCGTCTCTTCCCTTCGTGTTTCACGTCCATTCCACGGAGTGGGGCCGCAGCGGAGGGGGAGGCTCGCAAGTCGTCACGCAACTTGAGGAAATAGCCCGCGACGAGTCGGATCGCATAATCACCGTGAGCAACGCGATGAGAGATGACCTGGCCCAGCACGGATGGCCCGAGTCCAAGATAAGCGTGGTTTGGAACGGGGTTGACCCCGACCTCTACGATCCAGACAAGTACCCGGCTCAGGAAGCCAAGGCAATCAGGGAGAAATACGGCATAAAGGACACTGACATAATGATACTGTTTGTGGGAAGGCTAACGTGGGTAAAGGGCGTGAGGAACCTCATACAGGCAATGCCGGCCGTTCTGAAGGACCATCCTAACGCCAAGCTCGTGGTTCTTGGAAGGGGAGAAGAGCAGAAGGACCTAACAGAACTGGCTGCAAGGCTTGGCGTCGGCACCAACGTCATATACAGGTTCGACTTCGTGGAGGAAAGGGAAAGGATACTGCACTACGCAGCAGCCGACCTCTGCGTTTTCCCATCCGTTTACGAACCCTTCGGCATAGTTTCCCTGGAGGCCATGTCCATGAAGAAGCCGGTCATAGTGGGGGCAAGGGGCGTCGTGGGGTTCAGGGAACAGGTAATACCCAGCGGGCCAGACAGATGCGGCTATCACATAAACGGCAACGACCCAAACGACATAGCGTGGGCCATAAATGACGCGCTGAGCAAGCCTGATGAGAGAAAGTTCATGGGTGAAAACGGAAGGAAGCGCGTTCTGCAGTACTTCACTTGGAACGCGGTTGCCAAGCAGACCCTTGCCATTTACCAAGAAGTCGCAAAGCGATCTACGCGATGAACTCGAGCTCCTTGAGCAGCCTTATGGCGTTTGCCCTCTCTTCCTGAAGCCTCTCTTGGCTTGTGAACTCCGCGTAAAGCCTTATCTTTTCCTCTGTCCCTGACTTCCTGAAAAGCAGCCATCCGTCGTCAAAAATCAGCTTGATGCCATCGTAGTCCTCGACTTTCTCCGGGCCAAACGCAGATGACGAAGCGGACTTGAGCTTCTCGGGATCCCACCTCTTGTAAACGAAGTCCTCCCTAGTGCTTGGGTAATCGGGAATTTCGCTGAGAAGGCCGGAAATTCCCACTCCTTTTTCCATCACGTCTTCGGCCAGCTGAATCGCAACCCTTATGCCGTCGGCCCACGGCCCCCAGTCCGGATCCATGACCTTCCAGGGCTCTCCAAAAAGTATGACATCGTCACGGCCCATTGCTATCTCATGAGATCCTCCAAGCCTTGTCCTAATAACTCTCACGTTGTACCTCTTCGCGACCTCGTCCACTGCCATGCCAACATCTACAGTCGTGGCCATGATCCCTCCTTTTTTGGCCTCGGCCTTCCTCTGCAGGAAGTAGGCCAGTACCCGCGTCTGAGAGAGAAATGTCCCCCTGCCATCGAACACAGCCACCCTGTCGGCGTCGCAGTCATGCGCAGCTCCAAGGGCAATCCCCATCTGCCTCGCCATGGCGAGCGTTGAAGCCAGGTTAATCGGGTTTGGCTCGGGAAGGCGGCCGGGAAAGCGCCCGCTTTGATCGCAGTTAACGCATATGACATCCCCCCCGGCCTCCGCGATGATCGGAGGAGTTGCCACGGACGCCGTCCCGCTTCCCACATCAACAAGCACCTTCTGAGGCTTGTGCCGAGCCACATGGGACCTGAGCTCCGCTAAATACTCATGCAGCGCTGGAGACTGCAAAGGCGCTTCAAAGGAGCCAATGGTAGCCCTTGCCTTGACGTTGTCGCTCACCTTCTGCTCTTCCTCCCTCGTTAGCTCCCAGCCGCCCTTGAATATCTTCATGCCGTTGTAGTTTGGCGGGTTATGACTCGCCGTTATTACCACGCCCAGCCTGTGCTCCTTTTTTCTGCTGGCAAAGGCGAGGGCCGGTAAGGGCGCAACTCCCATGTCGTACACCACAAAGCCAGCGGCCGATAGCGCCCTCGAGAAAAGCGATGATATGATCCATGAGGTCGTCCGATTGTCCCGCGCGATGACGACCCCCGAAACGTCGCCAAAGCTCACGGCCAGGGAGCTGGCAAGGCCACTTATCAAGTCGTTGGTCAGCTTTCCGGGGAACGTGAAGCGAAGGCCAGATGTCCCGAAAAGATTTGGCATAAATCCTTATTTGTTAGCGCGTAAAGGAATAGCGGTGGGGCTATGGCTCAGCCAGGTAGAGCGACGGGCCCCAGGGCTTACCAAAGCCTTTGACCCGCGAGGGGATGAATTGGCCCTGGAGCGGAGCGACCCGTTGGTCGCCGGTTCAAAACCTTTGGTGAAAGTCCGGCTAGCCCCACTTCAACTCCATTGGGCGCTTTTTCTGCTCCACGCAAACAAGACGAAGAGGATCGCCATCATCATAAGTGCAAGCGAGAGGGCAACTACCAGCATCTGGAGGCCATATGGGCCAAAACCAAAGGACAGAGGAAGGGGCCCGATGAGCACAACGACGCCGCCGCTGACCGGGCTTGCAGGCATGGCCTGAAGAAGCGACGACGCTATCAAGACAAGCCCAACCAATATAAGAAAAATCCCAAAGAGCTTGAGCGCGACCCTTTCCATCGCGATCGCCTCGCGAAAACGTAAAGCAGGATCATCACGACGAATACCGCCAAGGCCAGCAGCAGCAGCTCCTTGGCCACCCGGACGTTCTTGCCTATAACTATTGGAATCGGCCCTATCAGTATGACCGCCCCCCCATCCCACTTGCTCTCATGGGGGCTTGTCTGGCCAACCTCGGTCTTTTTTCCGAGGCGGGCCACCAAAAGCAGCAGAATCCCCAAGCCCAGCAAAGCGATCCCTGCGGCCAGTCCATACACCATATGTTTGATTAAGCAGGAGTATTAACGCTTAATTCTCGAATTTTTCAGGCAACCCTGTTTAACCGCTGAGCGATCTGCCTCTAGGATGCGCTTTCAGGTAGCGGTACCCTGTGAGATGGGAATAATTTTTAGTGTTAAGGTTAAAAGCGCGGCTAAGAACCATAGATCGGGTTAAGCCCGGCGATGCCTCAATGGACTTGAGCGACATATTCAATAAGGCAACCAGGTCAAGGATATTTGTCGATCGCTCTTACTTGAGGCCGGACTACATACCCAAGGAGCTTCCTCATAGGGAAGAGATGATAAACGGCATGGGCATGATACTGGCCGCGGCACTAAGCGGCGCCCGTCCTTCGAACATATTTGCCTTCGGCATGACTGGCACAGGAAAGACAGCCGTTGCCAAATACGTGACCAGCGCGCTCATAGAGCACGCCAGCAAAATCAAGACGCCAACGCCCATCGCGGTTAAGCTGATAAACACGAGGGAAAACGACACCAGCTACAGGGTGCTAGCCGAGATGGCAGCGGGCGTAAACTTGAAGGTGCCTTTTACTGGGCTATCTGTGGCCGAGCTGAGGGCCAGGGTGATAAACGCGCTGAAAAACAAAAGCATCATATACATAGTTATACTGGACGAGATAGATTCCATGATAAAGAAAATAGGAGATTCTTTCCTCTACCAGATAACCAGGATGAACGAGGAGATAGGGCCGTCGCAGATGTCGCTCATAGGCATAACCAACGACATACAGCTGAGCGACAATCTGGACCCAAGGATCAAAAGCTCCCTTGACGATGAACAGATATTCTTCCCTCAGTACAAAGCCGAGGAGCTTCAGGACATACTCTCTCAAAGGGCGGCCATGGCTTTTCTTCCAGATGCCTTAGATGAGGACGTAATCCCGTACTGCGCAGCCATAGGAGCCAGAGAGCACGGCGACGCAAGGAGATCGCTCGACCTCCTCAGGAGGGCGGGGGAAATAGCCGAAAGAAAGGGAAAGGATCGGGTGACGAAGGAGGACGTTGAAGAGGCCAGAGAGTCCCTCGACAACGACAGGATAATCGATGCCATAAAGTCCCTTACCTTTGACTCAAAGGTGCTGCTCTTGGTTCTGGCCATGAATAGGCTGAAAGGAAAGGAAAAGCTAACCAGCGGCGAGCTCTACGCGGGCTACGAGGGCATCATGGACGAGATAAAGGGCCAATCTCTTACCGAACGCAGGTTGACTGAGCTAGTCAACTTCTTGGAAATGTCCAACCTCATATCTGCAAACCTCATCAGCGAGGGCAGAGGAGGCAGAACGAAGCACATACAGCTTAAGACCGAGCCAAAAAGGGTCCTTCAATCGCTGGCGGACGATCCCCAGCTGGGCGACATAGTCAACATGATAAGGGGGAGCTACCTCGCTTGAGGAGCTGCGGCTGAGCTTAGCCCTGGGCGATGGATACTTTGATCCCAGCAAAAAAGGTGGAAAAAGCGCTAGGGCGTTGCTGGTGGTCGCCCAGTTCTCCAACTTCGAGGTCGCGAGGCTAACTCCGGTCTTCATGACCGTTGACGGAAACGACGGAACGCAGAAAGCAGTGGAGGCAATAGGCCGGACCGGTAGGGGAAACTTCCTCATGATGGATGGAGTAGTTCACGCCGGATTTAACTACGTGGATCCTAGAGAGGTCTTTGCCCGGACCGGAATACCAGTGATAGTTTTTCAAAGGAGACTGCCAGATGTGCTGGCTGTGTACTCTGCTCTGGAGAGGCACTTCGAGGACTGGGAGGAACGGTGGAAAAAGCTGAACGAGCTATCGAACTTTGAAAAAGGAGATGCTGAGGAGTTCTTCTTTGCTGCTTATGGGATCGCATCAGAAAAAGCAAAGAAAATAATAGCGCGTTCGCTAATAGTTTCTGACTATCCCGAGCAGCTCAGACAGGCACGCGCAATAGCTAAGGCCTTGGGCAAGTTCATGGAACTTCGCTTGAGGGGGCCGGTTAAATAGGATATCAGGTCGTTAAGCTCAGAGGGATCTCCTCTTACGGTGACCTTTATGGGACCCAGAGGCGATTCTCCTTCCTCAGTCACAAAGCTGGCTCTTTGAGCATAAGCGGCCTGTTTGTGAAGTCTGAACTCAAGCTCGCCTTCCCTTAACCCTCCTTGAAGTATTGATCTGGCTGCAGCCCTTATCAGCTGTCTTTCAAGGGCATCCTTCAGCGGCCTCAGAGCGCGTCTGTCATCAGACCTGAAGCTTAGGCCCTCTTGCGTGCGCTCTTGCTTCACGCGCTTCAGGTCAATTAGAGCTGAGACGGCCCGCATCACCTTCTCCTCGGACTCGGAGGGGTAAACGGGCACTTCCACAATAACTTCCATACCTCTTATCGTCTGCACCCTTTAAAGCTGTGAGGTACCCGCCTACGCGAAGTTATCTGCCAGCCGAGGTTTGGCGGCGCACCGCACCTGCAATGGCTCATCATCTGTTGCTCAGCCCGCCCGTCTTAGCGGTACGCTTTCGCCCACGCGTAATGCTCCCCCGTCCTTAAAAGGATTAGAAAACACCCCTGCTGAAAAGGGCCCATTCCGACCCTTCTCAAAAAGCTAAAACCCAAAAAGGCGGGCATTCCAGCTTAAAACCAACCCAAGGAGAGCGCCTGCACGAAAACAACGGACGTTTTGTTGAATTACTCTCGGGTGATGAAATTTTACCACATCACTGCGGCCTTAACAATTGCTTTTTCCATTGAGCCGAAATATCTCCTTGGATTTGTTCAACAGCGCAACTCCAGAAGAAGGCTTATAACAACCTGATCAATTAAATTGAATTGAGCGAAATTAGACCCACGATAACGGTCGAGTTCCCAATCTGCAACTCGTGCAGGAAACCCATAACCCCTAAGGAAAGGGGTGTGTCATTCCTGTGCCCGAACTGCGGCTCTTACACAATCTGGCGCTGCAAGACCTGCAGGAAGCAGGGCACCAAGTACGTGTGCCCCAACTGCGGATTTACAGGTCCTTAGGTGATTTCTTTGACTGGAAACGTTTTGGCCGTCATAAGGGTTTATCCAGAGGGAGATGAGTCTAACCTAGAGGAAATAAAACAGCAAGCAAGCAAGGTACTGCCTCCTGGACACAGGATAGGAAAAGTTGATGAGGAGGAAATGGCCTTCGGCCTCAAGTGCCTTGTTCTCTACGTGATCATGCCCGAGCAAACCGAGGGAGGTACCGAGCCCATAGAGAAGGCGCTGGCTGGCATCAAGGGAGTCGGCAGGGTAGAAACCGACATGGTTACTAGGTATTAAGACGCCAGCCATTTATCGTATGACTCAGCTATCTTCCTCAAGGCCAGGGAAAAGTCCCTGGCTAGGTAGTATCTGCTTTCTGACTCGTCTTTTCTTATTATGCCATACGGTATCAGGAACTCATAAAGGACCTTGTAGGCCATGGGCTTCCTAGAGGGGCCAAGCCCCTGCAGTATCATCCTTGACATCTCGGATGCGGTGATCCAGTAGGGGTTTAGCCTCTTCTCCTCAGCCGCCTTATACCTAAGCGAGTTCACTATGAAAGAGGCTACCTCCCTGTAAGCCGGCACGCCCGAGAACAGCATTGACATTATGTCATCAAAGCTTTGGCTCTTCTTGAGATTGCGGTTGTCGAAGTAAAAATAGCCCCTGTTTCTTATCCTGGTGTCCTTGCTTCTTCTTGGCATCACGATATTATCGATTTAGCTTAAAAAACGTTCGTAGGCACGCGGGAATAAATTCATATGCGGCCTTACCTGCTACCTATGGAAGTTTACGCTGAGGTCGATCCCCTGAGCAACGAGAGAAAGCTCGCAGAAGAACTTCAGTCGCTCAAGGCCTTCGAAGGCCTTGACGTGCCTCACTCGCCCCTTGGGCTCCCATCGGTTTTGCCCTTGGCCATAGCGGCAAGGTTGCGGTACGGGGAAGGCTACGAGGGAAGGCTGATAATAAACCAAAGGCTGGCCGACGTAAACGAGCTTTACGTCAGATCGCTGATGCTGACCTCAGACGTTCTAAAACTCGACGTCGCCTTCACGGTGGGGGACGCGCCAAAGTTTGGCCAGCCCGTGTCTCAGCTTGACTCCGAATCCGCCGTTCAGATCGCAAGGAAACAGGGAACCAAAGCAAAGCTTGGGCTTTTCCTGAGCTTCAGGTATCCGCACGAAGCAATAAGGGAAAGAATGAGGCACGAGGCGGACTTCTTCTTGGCCATGAGGGTGCGCGGCGCTGCCGACCTGGAAGGGCTTGATGCCTCGCGGCTAATACCTTACGTCATCATAAGTACGGATAAAAACAAGGACATCTTAAAGCACATAGATCAGCCAACTGTGGCCTTAAACAGGCTTAAGGACCACGTGACAGAACTTGAAGGCTCAGGGGTGAGGTCTGTAATCCTCTCATGCCCCGGCGATTGGCAATCTCTGAACGAGGCGCTTAGGCTGCTTGCATGAGGTGAAGCTTTGAGGTCTCGTCACAAACATTTAAAAGGGTTGGTTTTTGAATCATGCCGGGGTCACCTAGCCTGGCTTCATGGTGCCAGACTCATAAGGTCTCTAAGAAATCTGGTTACCCGGGTTCGAATCCCGGCCCCGGC
>DAYW01000049.1:38265-48947 GCA_002507085.1 archaeon UBA168
CCGCCCTCTGCGAGCGTTTGCCTCGCGTACTTCCCCGAAGAAGTACTGGTAGAGCGCGGAGTTGCCGTAGGTGAGCCCTGAGGCCAACACAAATGGCAAGTAAAGCGGAAAAACGTTCAACAGCGCTCCGCCAAGAGAGGTAGAGAGAGCCGAAGCAAGCAATCTCGCGGCCTGATTCATGCCAGAAGACCTCCCCCTCGCGCCTTCGCTTATGAGCGTCATTTGGAGCGCGCTTTGGGCGGGAAGCGATAGAGCCCTCATAGGAGTTGCGATCAGGTAAAGCAGGCCCGCTACCAGACCGTTGGGAGAGAAGGGAAGCGCTAAGACCATGGTGGCCGATATGGCCCTCGTAACTATTATCAGCTTTACAAAGCCCATCCTACTTGCAAACCAGCTCGAGAAGAGGTCAACCGCGCCCGTAGCCAGCCCTCCAACGGTCATGAGGTATCCCACTTGGGCTATCGTGAAGTGGAAGAAAACCTCGAATATGAGCGGGTAAAACGGGGTTATCAGCCCCTGGGACATCCCGTTGATCAAACCGGTTAAGCCAAACGCCTTTATGAATCTCTTATCCCTCTCGCTCAACGGCGGCGCTCCGCTGCTGCCTTGAGGCCGTGAGTACATCTCCTCAAGCGGAATAACCGCAAAAACAGAAAGCAGCGTTATCGCGATGCCCAGCAAGAAAAGGGGATCGAAGCTGAGAAACGACACCATTAGGGCGCCCGCGGCCCCTGCAAAGGTGGAAAGCGCCATGTTGATCGAAAATATGAGGGTCCTGTTGTGCTCATCAGTGTTCTCCGCAAGAAGGGTTGTCACAACAGGACCCACCGATGCCCCCACTCCGCCTCCAACGAGGCCTCCTGCAACTCCAAAGCCTCCCAGCGCGCTGGCGACGGCAAGCGCGGCGAAGCTGTGATTCACGATCATTATGGCAAGTCCAGCTGGTAAGGTCAAGAGGTCTATGATCAGAACAGGCTTCCTACCGTATCTATCCCCTAGGAAACCCACGAACAGTGAGATGATGGGCGTCGCAAAGGCTCCGATGGCCAGTATGACGCCCACGTAGAACACGCTCATCTTCAGAACGTTGTAAAGGTACAAGCTGAAGTCTATGGCAAGAAATCCAGCCGCAAAGCTCCTCATCGCTCTTGAGGTTAGCAGATAAGCTATGTTGCGACGCGGAGAGGCCAAGAAGGATCGAGATTTACCTGATATCCGTAATTAAGTTTTTTCAGCAGACAACCAAGTCGTTTATGCAAAAACCCTTGAAAGCGGCCATCGCAGAAACCCCCTTAAGCTAAATCCTCCAAAGGGTATGACGCTCGATACAGGCTTGGTTGAAGTTTACACGGGAAACGGGAAAGGAAAAACAACTGCTGCTTTGGGCCTGGCGCTAAGGGCCATTGGACGCGGAAACCGCGTTCTTTTTGTGCAGTTCATGAAAAAAGGGGAATTCGGGGAGCACCTTGCAGCCAAGGCGCTGCAGCCTCAGCTGGTATTCATGCAGTTCGGAAAGCCAACCTTCTTAGCGAGGAAGAGCGAGCTAACCGAGGAGAGGAAAAGCGCGCTGGGAAACCCAGAGGTATTTGAAGAAAGCCCCCCTGAGGACTACGTCCGCCTTACGAGGGAGGGGTTTGAAAGGGCACGCGAAGAGGTTCTGTCTGGCCGCTGGGACCTCGTGGTGCTTGACGAGGTCAACGTGGCAATCCACATGGGCCTTCTTGATAAGCACGAGGTCCTTAAGCTGATAAGCGAAAAGCCGAAAGGGGTTGAGCTCGTGCTTACCGGTCGCTATGCCGATCCCGAGGTGATCGCCGCTGCTGACCTCGTGACCGAAATGCGCGAGGTCAAGCACCCCTTTCAACGGGGAATAAAGGGAAGAAAGGGAATCGAGTTTTAATGGGTTAAGTGGACTGGACGGGATTTGAACCCGTGACCCCCCGCACGCCAAGCGGGTGCTCTTCCAATCTGAGCTACCAGCCCCTAACCTACTTAGCTTGGCGCCTTAAAAGTCTGACCTCTCCTATGGCACAAAGCGGGGCTCATGCTCCTGGGCCATCGGCGCACCGATAAGGGTAAAAACACCGACCCCATGCTTCCCATGCGCAGAATAGCTGTTGCCACTACAGGTGGAGATGCCCCGGGCATGAACGCTGCGATAAGGGCAATCACAAGGCTGGCTGAGGGCGCCGACATCAAAGTTATAGGAGTTCACCGCGGTTACTGTGGGCTTATAGAGGGAGACTTTGAGGAACTCAACTCCCGTTCCGTGAGCGGAATAGTCAACATGGGGGGGACCATTCTAAGAACCGTTCGCTGCCCCGAGATGGAAACCGAAGAGGGGGTTGAAAGGGCGAGCGAAAGCCTAAAGAAAAACGGAATTGACGGCATGATAGTTATAGGAGGCGACGGCTCATTCAGAGGAGCCATGGCTCTTTACAAGGCCTCTGGCATACCGGTCGTTGGCGTACCCGCAACCATAGACAACGACATAAACGGCACCGATAGCACCATAGGCTTCGACACAGCCGTAAACACGGCGCTCACGGCTATCGATAAGATAAGGGACACCGCCACGTCTCATGAAAGGGTATTCGTGGTTGAGGTGATGGGAAGGCGCAGGGGCTTTCTTGCCCTATCCGTCGGACTCGCAGCTGGCGCTGAGGTCATACTAGTGCCAGAGGTTCCGTTCACCATAGACGAGGTTGAACAAACCCTCGAGGAAGGAAGGAAGAGGGGAAAGCATTCGAGCATAATAGTCATGGCAGAAGGAGCGGGAGACTCAAGGCTGCTCACCGAACGCATAGCAAAGGACCTGAACTACGAGGCCAGGTTAAGCGTTTTGGGCTACATGCAGAGGGGAGGCAGTCCCACGGCCATAAGCAGGATACTGGCAAACCGGTTCGGAGAGGCCGCAATAGACGCCATATCTCATGAGAAGGGCGCCAAAATGGTTGGAATAGAAGGGAACGCCATCGTGACCAGGCCGCTGGGCTACGCTTTTGAAAGGCCAAAACCTTTCGACCTCTCGCTTTATACCCTGTCCAAGAGCTTGGCGGTCTAAAGCCAATTTTTGCGGCGCTTTGCTAAAGCACTCACCGTTTGGGGCGAAGTGCGGTATTCGCCAAGCAAAAGCTAGAGTCGCCACCGCAAGCGGCAACTTCCTTTTATCCCTTCCACACGCCTATTATGAAACCTATTATGAAGAACACGGATGAATAGGGAATCAGAGATGAGATGCGCTGCGCTTCTTCAAGAGCCTTTGGCCCGTAATACCGGAAGTAGTTTATGAGCGTGGCCGTGGAGCTGGGATGTATGTAGCCTATGGCCATGAGCAACAGCACCAGCGCCAGAAGCAAAAGGCCCACGGATATGATCTTCTTCACCACTAGGCCTATCAGCAGGCCAATCACGAAAGCTATGGCCATGCTCGCAAGGCCTCCAACCGAAAATGCGAGGGTCACAAGTACATTGGGCAGCGCTTTTTTAACCTTTGGGCTCACCAGCTCCGATCCATTGGACGTAAACCGAAGGCAAACCAACAGCGAGGGCGCGTTGGGCTACTTCCTCTCCTTTAAGCTCTCCAAAATCCTCTTCGCTACGTCAACCCTTACCTGCCCGGTTTTTATGAGCTCGTTTGCGACCAGGTCGACAAGCGTCCCCTCGGCGCCGGCCGCCATGGCTATGGTCCTAGCCGCAAGCCTCATGTGGCCCTTCTGTATCCCCTCGGTTACAAGGGCCATTAGGGCCGCAAGGTTCTGGGCGAGCCCCACGGCGGCCATTATCCTCCCCAGCTCGCTTGCCCTTGATATCCTCAAAAGCCTCAAGCAAAAAGCGGCCGTCTCATTGCTCTTAAGCGATCCCCCCACCACTCCCACTGGCACTGGAAGCTCTATCTTTCCGCTGAGCTTGCTTCCGTCAAACTTCCACGTTGACAATGGGGTATATCTTCCGGTTTTGGCAGCATACGAGTGAGCCGCTGCCTCAAGGGCGCGCGTGTCGTTACCCGTTGCAAGCGCCAGGGCGATAACCCCGTTCATTATGCCCTTGTTGTGCGTGACAGCCCTGTCCTCATCTAACATGGCGAAGTCGCTTGCCTCAGCTATGCGAGCGGCCACATCGCTTCCTCCCACCGCTTCTGCTGGGACCTCGACCTCCGCCCACGCCAGCCGCCTGGTAACCCTGTTCGAGAGTATTTTCAAGAGCGCTTTCCCTCCCGTGGCCTCCTCGAAAAGGGGGGCCAGCGCCTCAGCCACCCTATCCAGCGTATTTGCGCCCATGCTGTCAGCTGGGTCAATCCATATCCTTATCACCAAGTACTTCCCCTTCCTTTCCGCATCAAGCCCCCTGAAGCCGCCACCGGCCGCAACAACGGAGGGCATCTCAGATTGGGCAATCCTTGACGCGATATCAACGAATTGAGCAACGTCTAAATCCCTCTTAGCGTCGGTTATCACCACCTGGGACAGCATGAGCTGTTCGCCGGTTCCTGTTCTGAACCCGCCCCCTGCTCTCGCGATCTTCGCCCCGTGGCTAGCCGCCGCGACAACGGAGGGTTCCTCCGTTGCCATCGGTATGAAGTAATCCCTTCCGTCAATGAGAAAGTAGTTAGCGACCGCAAGGTTTACTGGAAAGTACCCGATAGAGTTCTCAAGAGGCAGAGGAGGGGGAGGAGAGGGGAGAGGCACCTCTTCTCTCTTCACGTCGAGAAAGTCGGCAAGAAGCTTTATCCTCTCCTCTTGAGACAGCCTGTAAAAACCGCTAACATCAGATCCAAGGCCCATGATCAAATACGGCCGCTTTTTTTAACCCTTGCTCGCGGGATCAACGCTGCCAATAGATCTGGGGCGTTTTCAACGAAGTACTTCCAATGCTGATCAAAGAGAAGCGGGTGACCTGCCAGATAATCCTGCATTTTACCGTTGAACGCCGACTCCATGGCCGACGAGGGAAGCCACCTGTAGATTTGGCGCAAGAATGCGTGCGCCCTTATCAGGTTTTTCCTATGTCTGAACCAGCTCTCGTAGCGCCAGATCTCTTCCCTGTCGACGGCCTCTGCCAAAGCGGAGGCAGAGGCGGCTGCAAAGGCAAGCCCACCTCCGGTTGTTATCTTCACTTGGTTGGCCGCGTCCCCAGCGGCCAACGCCCCTTGAAACCTGCTCGAGTAAGGGGAGCTGGGCGGCCTTATGATAACGAGCCCTCCAAAAGCCCTTACGACGCTTGCGACCTCCACTCTCTCCCTCAGGGCGTGACTTCCCATGAATGCGTCGAGCTTGCGCTTGATGCTGCCCCTTCCAGCGGTCCCCACTAGGTACCTTCCCTCACCCTGAGGCACGATCCAGTAAAAGTACTCCCTTGGAACTCCGCGCTCGAAGTAGAGCTGGGGCAGCCGCGGACCTCTTCCCTTGACCTCGTACTGAAGGCCAGTCAATCCCTCCTTTGCTCCACCGCAGTCCACAACGGCATCGACCCTTAGCTTTTCTTCAGACCCGCTTTTCTCCGAAATCACCTCCTTCCTGCCCTCAGAGCCGACGCGAGCCTGCGTTACCCTTTCTCCCAGCCTGATTTGAACCCCGGCTTCTGTCGCCATGTTTGCCAGCTCTATACTCGAAGCCCTCCCTCTCAAGAGCCACCGCGTTTGGCTCCAGCTTTAGAACAAGGCTTCTGTCGCCATATATCAGCTCAGCCTCAGAAAACTCCTCCAGGATATGCGCCTTTTTTTCCGATATCCCGTAATAGCTTGGCACATCCCTTGACACAAGGCCGGTGCAGTGACGGGGCTTTCCTATCTCCACGTGCTCCTCCAGCAGGAACACCTCGTGGCCTCTCTTGGCCAGCAGCCTGCCGACCAGAGAGCCGCAGGGCCCAGCCCCTACCACCGCCACCCTAAGAGGCATCTTCAGCTGCTTTTTCTGTACTTCCAGTTGATGCCGTTCGCGCGGGCCAAAAACATGTCGACCAGGTGGGCGTCAAAGGAAATGCCTTCAAGTTCAAGCGCCTCGTAGAGGCCGTTTAGCTCCCCCAGATCGGCGTCCATGCCAACCAAATACCCAACCTCGCCGCGCGGATAAACCTTTTCAAGCGCCTTTGAAAGCTGATGCGTGCCCGTTAGATTTAGTGCAAATTGCATAACGGGATCCTTTGCTATACCCGTACCCCTCTTTATGTCTATCAGAGTGTACGCCGCAGCGACCAGTATCGACTGAGGGGCGTAACCCGAATCAACCAGTGCTACGGGAACTTTTTTCTCTTTGAGAAGGCTCATAAACTCATCGACCCTTTGTATTTTCGCCTTCACCAGAGATACCGTGTGCTCCTCTCCGTCCACGCTTAACCTTACCAAGGCGCTATGCATGCCTTTCACCCGAGCGGTCGGCCTCGACCACTTTTTTTACGCCATCAGGCCCGTTGACAACGACCTTTATTACCTGCCCCTTGCGCCTGTCGCCTATGAACCATATCTCGTCCGCTGAGAAGAGCGGCATAACAAGTATGCGCCTGTGGTTTGGGTTTTTCTGGGCGTAGTCAGCAAGGCCCTCTTCCGTGTGCTTAAACGTCTTGCACTCGATGGCGAGTGGACGCGTTCCATCGAGGTACATGACGTCAACGCGCCTGTTGCCAACGACCACCTCTTCCTCTATCTTACGTGCGTCAAAGCCGTCCCTGGTAAGTTCTTGCTTTACGAACTTCATCAAGGACGTATGGGAATAATAAACCAAAACCCGCACCTATGCTAATTGACCGGGGCAAAATAAACTTTGTGCGAGGTTCTTGGAACCGCTTTTATGCCACGGCCAATGCTAAGCCATGGACGACGTAAAGCTGTTCATAGTGGTTAGGAAGGACCTCAAGATGTCATGTGGAAAGATCGCGGTCCAGGTGGCGCACGCCAGCGTCATGGCCGCGCTTTCGTCTCAGGGAACCAGGGAGTTCAAGCTGTGGCTTGACGGAGGGCAAAAAAAGATAGTCGCAAAGGTGCAGGGACTGGAGGAGCTAAGGCAGATAGAGGAAGAGGCAAGGAAGAGGGAGGTAGCCGTTCACGAGGTGGTAGACATGGGGCTTACGGAAGTGCCACCTGGCTCCGTGACCTGCGCTGCCCTTGGTCCAGCTCCATCGTCTTTGCTCGACCCCTTTACCGGAAAGCTAAAGCTTTTGCGATGCGCGGTAGGTCAGCTTTGAGCTGGGAGAAGTTCGGGATCAGGCGCACCCTTAAGGACGAGATAGGCGGGGAGGTCATCGGACCTCTGGGATTCTGCGTTAGAGAAATCCTGCTGCCGCACCGCGTATGTCCGCAGCCGCTTTCCGAGAAAAACAGGGGAGACTACACGTGGGGCGTGCTCGTGAAATACGGGGTCGACACCCTGACCGCAGTGAGCGAGCTGTCAAAAGCGGTAAGGGCGCCTGTTTCCTACGCCGGGCTCAAGGATGCGATATCGGTTTCATCGCAATACGCCGCCGTTAGGGCCGATCTAAAGGACAAGGTCATGGGAAGGAAGTGGGGGTTCATACCCAAGGGAAAGGTCTGGGCGCCCCTGAGCCACGATCACCTTTGGGGAAACCTCTTTCACGTCCAAGTAACGGGATACCGCAGGCTATCACCTCTTGACGCGTTCTTAGACGGCACGCCATTTCCTAACTTCTTCGGCCCGCAGAGGTTTGGGCTTCGGCCCCCATACACTCACGAGCTCGGCGCGCAGATATTGAGGGGCGAGGAGCCTTACGAGCTCGAGGGAATGGAGCCATCTCTTAGGCGCAAGGTAAGGGAACTGGCAGTGCAAGCGCTTCAATCCTACCTTTTCAACCTCATCCTTAAGGACCGCATAGACAGGGGCCTGGGCCTCAAGGTGTTGGAAAGGGGGGACCTTGTGGCTCCTCTTAACGTCTTTGGTCTGCCGGCCTACTCGGAGATATCCGTGAGCGAGGGTGGAAGGCTTAAGCCTAATCAGGCCCTTCTTTTGCCAGTTCCTGGGGCCGGCGTAAAGGGGCCTGGGCTCGACCTAGCGGCAAGGGCATTAAAGGATTTAGGGGTGGAGCTGCCGCACTGGGTAAGGGGCTGGTACAGGGAAGCCCTGATGATCCCCCTATCCCCCGCTTACAGCGTCACCAAAAAAGCGCTTTACCTCAGCTTTGAACTGCACAAAGCGCAATATGCCAGCGTACTTCTCCATGAGCTGATCGGAGGCTGCTCCGAAATCCCTAGGGTTCAAGACGCCTCTTGTCCCTCGGGAACATGACCACTTCCCTTATGTTGTCCTTTCCGGTCAAGACCATGAGCAACCTGGCCAGCCCGAGGCCAAAGCCCGAGTGCGGAGGCATTCCGTAGTTGAACCACTTCAAGTGGGTCTTGAACGAATCTGGGTTTAGGCCCTGAGATGACATCCTCTCCTTGAGAAGCTTCCCATCGTTTACACGCGTGGCTCCTGAGGCCAGCTCTATCCAACCGTACATCAGGTCAAAGGACTCGCATCTTTCGGGCCTTCCCTCAAGGGGCTTAGCGTAGAAGGGCCTGGCAGCGGTAGGCCAATCCGTTATGAAGTAGAAGTCTCTGAGCTCTTCCGAGAGGGCTTTGAGCTGAACGGTGCCGAAATCCGCGTCCTTTTCATGCTCGACCCCCTTTCTGTCAAGTATGCTGACGGCTTCGTCGTAAGTTATCCTTGGGATGGGGACCTTTACCTCAAGCGCTTCCCGTCCAAGGGCCCTTAGCTCTCTGCGGTTCTCCTCGTTGACCGCTTTCACGACGCGCTCCACGAGGCCGTCAAGAAGCGACATGACGTCTTGATAGTCCATGAAAGCCGCCTCGGCGTCAACCATGGTTATCTCGCTCAGATGCCTTTGCGTGTCGCTCTCCTCTGCCCTAAACGCCGGGGCGATCTCAAACACCCTCTCAAAAGCCGACGTGAGCTGCTCCTTGTAAAGCTGAGGGCTCTGAGAGAGGTAAGCTATCCTGTCGTAGTAGAAGACGCTGAAGAGGCTCGCGCCCCCCTCGGTGGCCGTCGCTATTATCTTGGGCGTGAACACCTCTATGAAGCCGTTTTCGCGGAGGTACGACCTTATGGCTGAGGCCACGGTGCTTTGGATCCTGAATATGGCCTGAGGCTCAACCCTCCTCAAATCGACTATGCGGTTATCGAGGCGCGTGTCGAGGTCAGCGCTGGTCTTACCAACCACGTCTATGGGCGGGTCTTCGGAGGGCGATATCAGCAGCACCTCCCTTATCCTTACCTCCGCGCCTCCGGGTGCCTGAGGGGACGCCTTCGCAATTCCCTTAACGGCCAGCACGCTCTCCCTCTTAAAAGATGATAACTCCTCCCAAAGCTCCGGCGAAACCTCCTTTTTGGCGGCAACTGCCTGAACCAGACCGCTTCTGTCCCTTATGAGCAGGAAGCGAAGGCCCCCGAGATCCCTTTTCTCGTGAAGCCAGCCAAGCAGCGTTACCTGGGAACCGTCAAGCGCAGGAGTTATCTCTGAGGCAAGGTGAGTGCGTTTTATTCCAAAGGTCAAGGGGACCTACCCTTTAACGCTTGAGCTTTGCCTTCTTAGGCCTCAATAAAGTCCAGTGGCATCTCCTGCACTTCGTGGCGTTAATGGGGTTCTTAGCGCCGCAGTGCCTGCATATCTTGTAATTGAGCAAAGCCTTCTCCGCAATGGCTCTCTTTTCTGGATCCTCTATTGGCATTTCGGATGAAAAATCCATCGATGAGGTTATAGGTTTTTCTACTCCTATGCCATTATATTATGGTAAAAGACTCCGCGGGGCTTGCGCTTGCGTCCTTGGACAGCTCGGTCCAGCTGGCAAGGACAAGCTTGGACAACTACAACGACCTTCAGAGGGCGTTCCTAGAGCTGAAATCGCGCTCATCGTTTTTAGAGGTGCAGTTGAAAAAAGTGAAAGCCGACGCCGAAAAGATAACAGCTCCAGAACTCAAGGAGGAGACAAGCAAGAACATCTTAACGGAGGACGCGATATTTGAGAGGATAACAAAGGAGCTCTCAGCGCTTGAGCCCACCGTAGACAGGCTCAAGAAGAGGGCGGAAGCGCTTGAAACCATGATAGAGCAAAAGCCGGCTCCAGAAAAGAGCAAGGAGGAGCAGACCATGTCAACCATGAAGCTTTCGCTTTCCATACTCAAGACCTTGGTCGACTGCCAAAAGGACTACTTCCGCGTTCTTAGGCAGCTCGCTATTGTCAGGTTCTACGTGGAAACGCTGGAGAACCTGCTTTCGGGCGAGATCTCGCGCGATGAGGCAGAAAAAGCGCTTCGCTCTAGGAGGCGTTAGGCTTTCTGCTTATGTCTATTTTTAGCTTGCTGACGTAGCGCTTCTTATCCTGCTCGTTTCTTTCCTCCGTGAAGATCTGTATGTCGCTCAGCGAGGCCCTGTTGTCAAAGGACCGAACTATGGAAAGCGCAACTTTTATCGCAACCTCCATGCCAGTTCCCTCGCTTATTATGGAGACGTTTCCCTCCTTGTGCAGGTAGTAAAGGCAGTCTCCGAGGACCGAACTCTCGCTGACCCCATCGCTTACTTGTACAACGGCCATATGTAATCCAGCGCGATGCCGTTAAAAAACTTTTTTTGGCGAGAAAACATCCGAACTCTCAGCCGCCTTACGCTTGGAGCAAAGCGACGGTTAAGCCATCGCCGAAAGAAAGCCCTCAAGGCCAAGGGCGAGGACGAGGCAT
>DAYW01000049.1:48957-60441 GCA_002507085.1 archaeon UBA168
AGGGCAAAGCCTGATGGGGCTGCGGGGATTTGAACCCCGGTCCGAAGGACCCGAACCTCCAAGTCTACCATGCTAGCCTACAGCCCCAATAGTAGCGAGAGACAGACTTTAAAGCTTGACCTGACCTCACTTCTTGAGCTCCATGAGCGCCCCCGCTATGTCGCCGTGTGCCTTTATGAGCGCTTGTTTCGCCTTTTCCTTGTCAACCCCAGCCTGTGAGGCAACGAACTCCACGTCATCCTCCGGCACCTGAACCTCGGCCTGTTCTTCTTTGGCTTCGCCCTCTTCCCTTCCTTTTCTGGTAACCTCGCCGCCAAGCACCTGAAAGCCCGCTTCTCCAACCTTTCCCCCTATCTCAAGCACCTTTGGATGATCTATTTCAATAACCTCATCCTGCGCCTCTATGATCACCCTCTCGACGTTTGGCACCTCGTTAAGCGATATGCCAAGCCTTTTCATGGCCCTCAGCGCTTCGCGATTGGACAAGGTCAATTCCTCTGTTTAACCACCGGCACAGCACTTAAATTTAACACCTCTTCCGACGACCAGGCTGCCCTTCCCCAGCCAAGCAGCTCTCCTTTCGAGTCGAGTATGAGCACCTCCTCGCCCGCGTAAAACCTTCCAACCCGTCTCACGTGCTTCGCGAAGAGGCTCCTTCCCCTCCTTATGAAGTCCCCTACTTCATCCGAGGCCACGACGTATTTTTCGGTCCCTAGCCTCGCAAGCCTCAGGGCGCCGGCTCTGGTAAGGTTTATGAGCGAGTCCCTTCCAAACGTACAGAGGAGCTCGCCGTTGAACCTGACCCCTCTAAGAGTCCCTTTCCGTGACTTCAAGACCTCGCTTCCATCGGGAAATAGGCCCGCTCCTGTGCCAGGGCCGAACTGGTAATCGGCTATGGTCCTCACCTGCTCGAGGTCTAAGGGGGCTTCAGAGGTACCCGACACCGCTTATCCCCTTTTCCTTCTTTCTAACAAAGGCCAGCGCTTCCTTGAGGTCATTCATATTGACCGCCTTAGCTCCCCTTCTGATTGCGTTCATTCCCGCCTCGGTGACCAGCTCCTTAAGGTCTGCACCGCTCATGCCCTCCGTGGAGCTCACCAGATAGGCCATGTCGACCTCGCCGCTCAGCTTTATCTTCTTTAAGTACAACTTCAATATCTCCTCCCTTCCCGCCTTATCAGGAAGCGGCACCTCCACAAGCCTGTCAAAGCGGCCCGGCCTAAGTATGGCTGGGTCCAGTATGTCCAGCCTGTTGGTAGCCCCTATTATCTTGACGTCTCCAAGCGGATCGAATCCGTCTATCTCGGCAAGGAGCTGCATCAGGGTCCTCTGCACTTCCCTTTCCCCGCTCACGGAAGCATCAAGCCTCTTCGAGGCAACGGCATCTATCTCATCAATGAATATTATGCTCGGGCTCTTCTTCTTAGCCAGCTCAAAGAGCTCCCTGGTGAGCCTTGCGCCCTCTCCGACGAACTTCTGCACGAGTTCGGAACCCACAAGCCTGATAAAAGTGGCATCCGCCTCATGAGCAACGGCCTTGACCAGCATCGTCTTGCCGCATCCGGGTGGACCGTAAAGGAGCACGGCCTTTGGGGGCTCGATTCCTATCTCCCTGAAGAGCTCAGGCTTCTTAAGCGGAAGCTCAACGGCCTCGCGCAGAAGCTGCATCTGAACCTGAAGTCCTCCTATGTCCGCGTATGTGACTTTGGGCCTCTCCACTACCTCCATTAGCTTTACGAAGGCATCCTCAGAGCGGGGCAAAATCTCAACTATAGCAGAGCCCCTTTGGTTGAGTGCAACCCTATCCCCCGGCTTCAGCTTGTTTTGGCCTATGGCGCTGGTGATGTAGACAACGAGGTTGGGCCCGCTGCTGCTCTTTACCACAGCGCGGCCATTTGGAAGGACATCCATCACCACGGCCTCTATGAGAGGCGGCGAAAGCGCCTTCTCCTTGTCCTGCTCCAGCTGGTTTATGTACTCTCTCAGCCTCTCCACCTCCTCCTTAAGCGAGCTCACCTGCTCCTTGAGAATCCCTACCTCCTTTTCCTCATCTTGAGCGTTTTCTCCTTCAAGAGGCCCAAAGTCGTCCAGTGCCTTGTCTGACATGAGTTAAACCCAGATGGAACGCTTTAACTTTTTCTGCGAAACAAACGCATATATCTCACTGGATGTATTCTTCATGGATTTCTGCGAAATATGTGGGGCGCCCATAAGGGGAAAGCCCTACGTCGTTTACATAGAGGGGGCCAAGCTGAAGGTATGCGAGAGGTGCGCTAAAAAGGCGGACTCCATCATAGAGAAGCCCACGGCGCCACAGCCCGTGAGGATCCAATCCGCAAGGCCCATTGCCCTGCAGCCCAGCCGCGCGAAGCCCCCATCTCCAAGGCCAAGCCCAATGCCCAGAACTAGGCCAAGGCCCAGGGCCCAGCCTCCCCTGCCGCAGGACACCGTGTTGGACGAAAACTACGGGGAAATCATAAGGCATGCCAGAGAGGAAAGGGGAATGACGCCGGAGCAGCTGGCCAAGAAGCTCAACGAGAAGGAATCCGTCATAAGAAGGGTCGAGGAGGGAAAGCTAAGGCCACCCGAGCTCCTCATAAACAAGCTGGAGAAGGAGCTCGAAATAAAGATAAGGGCCTCTCCTCCTCCCTCTCCGGTATCGCCCAAGACGAGCAACGGCGGAATAACGCTGAAGGACGTGGCGAAGCTCAGAGATGGAGCTCGAGCTTATCGTTGCTCTTCCATCCTATGAGCGATGGAACTGACGATCTCTCGTAGATCTCCCTCATGTCCTCTATCAGCTTTTTAGCCATGTTCCACTGCACGGAGCCCTTTCCGAACTCCCTCTCGAACCTCGCCAACACGTGATCAGGTCCCAATACGGATGTCCCCTCGACCAGCTTATCGGCAAAGGACACTATCTTCTCTTCAAGGGTTTGAGGCACGTAAGCCCTCTTCGGCAAGCCGAGCTGCGCTGCCTGTTCCTCCGTTATCCCCGCGCCCACGTGCCTTTCCACAGCCAAAAGGATCTCCTTTGAATACCCAAGCCCTTTTAGGTACTCGGCTCCCCTCACGGCGTGCGCCACCCCCCTGGTGAACGCCCTTCCCACGTCGTGAAGAAGGGCTGCCTTAACGGCCAAGTCCTCATCCACGCTAAGCCCGAGCTCCTTGGCGGACTTCACCAGCTCATATGCCACAAACGAAGTGACAAGGCAGTGAGCTACAACCGCAGAATTGGCCCCTGCGCGCCTTAATACCCCTAGGCCTTCCTTCACGATTCCTTCCTTTGCCCTGATATACTCTCCAATAGCTGGGTAAGCCGGGATATCTCCGACCTCAACCTCTCCACTATCTCCTTGTTGTCCTGGGCCTGAAGCTGAGTCCCACAATCGGTGCACCTAAATCCATACTCCAGTGCCTCCTCAAAAGTGTAGCGCTTTCCGTCCTTCGGGCAGTAAAAGAAGGAGTGGGAGGTCTCGTACTGAAGCCTCTTGTTCAGTATTTCTATGACCTTCTTGATGCGCTGCTGTATAAGGTAGTTTATGTTGTTCATGTCAAGCTTCCAGAAATAGGCGTACCACTTCTGGTTCGGTATCTTTCTCTTCTCAAAGGTCACCATGCCATTGGCGTAGAGCTCGTTGAGCTCCGTTCTCACCGTGTTGACCTTAACGCCTATGAGAGCCGCCAGGTCATCGTCGGAGACCGCCTCCCCGCTTTCCAAGTTCTTTATTATCCCGCTTATGACTGGGTTCCCCCTGGAGTGCAGAAGTATTGGAACGAGCTCCTCTATGGTCTTGGCGTCAAGACCAACCTGTCCGCCCTTCTCAGCGGACCTCTCGCTAGACGCTTTCTTTGCCCTGCGCTTTGATGACAATTTTTCCATCCTTCGAAGGCAATATAGTTAGGAGTGCACCATTAAACCTTTTCATAAGCTCCTGTCCCTCGAACAACCTGTCCAAGAATACCGCCAACGCGGCCACCTCAGAGTGAGGCTGATGGCCAACCGCAACGTTGTAATCAGCTAGGCGGTACACGTCGCGGGGAACCTTCGAAGAGCCCACGAAAACCATAACGCTCTCCTCAGCCCTTATCTGGCCGATGACCGATTGGATGTCCTGCCCGTACATGGTGAGGTGAACCAGCTTTCCTCCGCCCTGCTTCCAATTCTCTATTTCCGCGGCGTAGTCATCTATCCAGCTCACCCAGAAGCTGCCGCCCCACGTCCTGTTAACGTGCGCAAGGGAACGAACCAAGGAGGGATCGCGCTCCCCGTAAATGTACATGCCCTCGGCGCCAAACGCCCTTGCCACTAGCCCTACGTGCGTGCTTATTCTCTTGTCCCTGTCTACCCTGTGCCCGTACCTGAGCACCACGACCCTCATAGTCATGATCGCTCGTCTGCCTAAGAGCTTTTACCGCGCCGGGGACGGGATTTGAACCCGTGCGGCCACAAAGGACCACGGGCTTAGCGAGCCCGCTCCATACCAGGCTAGGAGACCCCGGCATGAAAAAAAGCACTTTTGGCTTTAAGGGTTTAGCCCAGATCTGATCTATCCAGGTATGTGGAATGCCTTGTCGACGTCAAAGCCCATGCTCTTTCCCCACTTCTCCATGTAGTGCAGTATTATGAAGGGGCCTATGGAAACAAGCGCCCTCAGCACCGGGCGCAGGTAGGGCGGCACCGACTTCACCGCTTGGCTGAAGTACATGGCCTCCTTCGCCGTATGCCTCCATGTCCTGTAAAGCAACGCGAAGCGGGCCTCGGTCATCTCCTTGCCCACGTCGAAGAACTGCTCGCCGCTTAGGACGGCCAGCGGCACAAAGGAAAGCGGAACGGCCACGAAGTGCGCCTTAGGCCCTATCTTCTCAGGAAGCTCCCTCTCCAACTTGTCGATGAGCCTGACGCTGTCCCATACGTCCTCCTCAGTTTCTCCTGGAAGGCCCATTATCATGGTATAGGCCGGGAACCAGTAGTTCTCGTTAAAGGTCTTAGTGCCCTCGAAGACCACTTTTTCCCACTCAGATGGGGAGAAGGGAAGCATCTTATTTCTCATGTACTTCGCGAGGAGCTCTCCAGAAGCGGTTTCGAGGCCTGGCTGTATTCCTATCCAGTTGTCGGGACCTGCCTTAAGCACCGGAGAAAGCCTTGGCAGCAGCTTCTCGTCAGCTATCACAGGCGCTATGGTCCCGTGAGTGGGGTTGCTGTGGGTAACGCCCTTGAACGACATTATGGCCTGAAACATCTCAACTATGGCGTCGGTGTTGGGATAGAAGTGCCTTTTATCCTCAAGCTTGTAAAGGAATATGTCGTCGCTGTGCGCCCATATGGCCGGCTTCCCTCCCTTAACGTTTACCTCGACTTCCTTCAGTATCTTGTCGAGGTCCATGTACCTTGCGCTCCTAACGTTCGGCGCGCAGAACTGGCATCCCCTTCCGCAACCCCTCATGACCTCAACCATGCCGTTCATGGCTGGGTTGACTATGGGAGGTATGTCCTCGACCTTGGGCCAACCAAGCACCTTGTAGTTCTTGGGAAGCGAGCCGTCCTCTATCTTCTTGAAAACGTCAACGGCCACGTGGTCGAGCTCTCCCTGAACTAGGTTATCTATGGGAAGGGTCTCAAGCATATCGCGTCTTGCGTCAAGTTGCCAAGCTCCTGGGCCCCCAACGACTATCTTCGCGTTCTTACCCTTTGCCTTCCTTATGGCATCCGCCTGCTGAACAAGCTCGAGAAACCTTTTCTTCGTGTACGAAGTGTACTGCCCGCCGAAAGTGAACATCATGGTGACTGGGCCGAGGCCCAGGGGATCCATGGTCGATATGCCGATCACCTTCGTCCTCTCGTCAACGAACTGCGCTAAGTGATCGGGATCCGTCACAACCATCTCTTCGCTTGGGAAGCCCTTGAGAAGGGCGGCCTCGAGCTTCCTCACTCCATATGGAGCGTAAATCGCAACGCCGTCCTTGGTGGGAAGCGGCGTGGCTATGAAGTCGAAGAGCCTCTCCGGCACCCTTTCAACGGGGGCGCAGCCGAAGAAATCGGCGAGCGGTATGTTCCTGTACTCGCTCATCATCGTCTTGTCCGTCGTAAGCACGATCTCTGGCAACTCTTTCGCCTCGCGTGCCTGGCCTTAATGTTGCGCTTCTTCTCGCTAAGCCAGTGGGAAAGCGACCCCAAAGCGCTTTCATCAAGCCTCTGATTGTAAACCGCGTAATCCCTAGTCCAAAGCGATGGAAGCTTCTTCAGCTCCGGGAAGTGAGACCTCAAGGCTCCAGATGTCCTCGCCCTTATGTGGGCAAGGGCGCTGTGAGGGGCAACCTTTGGATCGACCGCAAGCTCCAGGTAGACGGCGTTTGGGTATATGACGCGCTTCCCAACCTCAAAGCCTTTTTCGTTAGCCGCGTCATTTATGAGCTGCTCTAGCTTCTCCCTCACGCTTCCCACTAGCACTGATTTCCTTCTTTTGGTTTCCCAGAAGAACGAGTACCACAGCCTTTGTTGATACACCAAATTTATCGACAAGATTATAACGGGCTTTTATAAGCGTATCTGCGGCAGGCGGCGGCCCTGAAGGCGCCAGGCAAGGCTCGGCGCTCGGATCGCGGATGAGCTTGCCCATCACCCCTGAACGACCGAGTTCGCCGGTGTGACTGCTCCCTTCCGGGCCTAGTCCGTTCCCGGCGGCTAACCCGCTTCCCTTCCCTCCGGAAGGGAACTCGGGCCCTCGGCCCCCAGGGGGTAAGGGTTCAACGCCCATTTGGCCCGCTTTCCTCCCGCCGGCCCTACCCTTTACGCCCTCAGTTGCTGGTCCCAGCTGATGCCCATTGCTGGCCAGGGAGAGGGCAGGCCTCCGACCCTACCCGCCGCCAATACTTATCCCACCGAGTTTAAAAAGGCCGCGCTCAGCCCTCTTGGTTTGCCCCTATCAGCGCCTTCTTAACCGCGAAGTTGATCTCGCAAACTCTGCAGTACTCCCGCCCACCAGATGTCGGATAGCCGCAGCTGGCGCAGCGCGACCTGCTGAAACCCTTTCCCTTTTCCTTCAGCTCGTCTCCGAACCTTACGAGGCTGTCAAGAACCGCGGGGTGATCCCTTGCGAGCGAGTCAAGAAAAGACCTCACCTGGTCCCTAAGTGAAAGGCGAGCGTAGGGGCACTCCTCTTCCTCAGCCGGTATGCCCATGAGGTAGGCGTAGAAGGCAGCTTCCCTCTCCGTTATCCTCCTCATGGGTTTTATCCTAGGGACGTAGAAGGCCGCAAGCTCATCCGCGTAGTTCTCAGAGCGCCTTAAGGCCTGCGGGTCGCCTCTTATGACGTTCATAAGCACGGTTTCCGCCTCGTCATCCAAGTTGTGAGCTATGGCTAGGTAATCCGCCCCAAGCTCCTTTGCGTAGTCGTTTAATGCCCTTCTTCTGAGCACACCGCATATGCTGCAGGGCTCCTCCCTTCCCTTAAGCGCCACGACCGAGTCGTCGAGCGTGAAACCGTACTTCTGCTTAAAGCTCCTGAGCTCCCACTTTATTCCCCTCTCGTTAGCCATCCTTCTTATCAGGTCAAACCTCTTTCCCCTGTACTCCCCTCCCTCGATGCCCTCGTCGACGGTAAGCGCTATCAGCTCAACGTCGTACTCCCTTTCAACCCTCCAGAGCAAGTCCATCATGACAAGGCTGTCCTTTCCCCCTGATATCCCCATGACTATCCTGATGTGGCGCCTGTCCTTTCCAATCCCCTCGCTTCTTATCTCCTTTCTGACCCTCTCTTCCAATCCCTCCCTGAAGTGATCTTCGCAGAGCGCTGTGCCCGACCTCTTGTCAACGTAAACGGCGGGCCTTCCGCACTTCTTGCATTCCATTTCGTAGTAAAGTCGAAGCCGAAAATATCAGGTTTGCGAGCAACAGCCCTATGGCTATTACCTCGAGCGAAAGCGCGATGCCGTTTCCAAGACCGGAAGGCAATCCCCTTTCCTTTAGCGCGGCCACGACCTCCTTGAAGAATTGGTCGCCGTCGAGCAGAGGTATTGGCAGCGCGTTGAAAATTCCCACGTTGAGGTTTATGAACCATATCCAAAAGCCGTAAGTCTGAAGCTGCAGCCACGCGCCAGGCGAAAGGCCAAGGTAAGCGCGTGGCGTGAAAAACGGCATGCTACTGAGCTCAACTCCTATGAAGCCCTTGTCGCTTTTCCCGTAAGCGGCGGGCACGCTGCCCAACGCTCCCGTTAGGTTGCCGTGATTCGTTACTATTGTTATCAGCTGCCCTGGATGCGTGTTGGCCAGCGCAGCCGACAACGCAGAAAGGGTGCCGGTGGCGGTGTTGTTTAGGCCGTATATGAGGTAGCCTGCCTTGATGCCAATATGCGACGCGAGGGTACCCGGTATGACGCCCTGCACCACCACCGCATTGGGAGAGCCGGGATACCCGTTGAGAAAAAGCGCAAGAAGTCCAAGGACTATGCCCGCAGTAGCTAGGTTAGCCATGCTGCCGGCCGCCAGAACCCTTAGCTTAGAGCTGTGGGAAGCCTCTTTGAACGACTGCTCGTCGGGCTCGGTAAAAGCGCCTATGGGAAATGCGAGGATGAATATGACCCCAAGCTTGTTCACCTTAACTCCGCCGTTTCTGGCCGCAACCGCGTGGGAAAACTCATGAACCACCACGGTCACGGCAAGCGCCACAAGCCCCGGCAGGAGCGGTATGGTCAAACCCGGCACCACAGGCATAACCGTTGCCTGCGGCCTTACAGCCATAAGCCCCTTTGCAAGGTCTCCCCCAAGAAGGTAAATGGCCGCAGCCGTGCTTGCAGCGAAGACCACGACGCCCCCGGTGAACCAGCCCTTCCATATCTTCCTAGCGCTTTGTGAAATCCTATCTATGAGCTCGTTAAGGGCAGCTGAGCTGTAGATCGCGTAGCCTGGCCCCAGCTTAAGGCCGCTTGGCTTTTTCAGGTAGCCAAATACCCAAAGAGCCGCGGTCACGGCCAAAAACCCCACTAGCCAAGCTATGTAACCCTGCAAGCTACTGCCCCTTACGTGACTTTCAGGATCGCGTTTAAACGTTTTTCACGCCCTTGTAAACCAGAAATGCACGTAGGCATAAGCTCGGATCTGGTGAGAAAAAGGGGTTGGATCATAACCGTGATCAGCGTAGGCAGGGTGCCCGTGCCCGTGCTCATCGTGCATGACAAGGCAAGCGACCGCTTCTACGCCATGGACGCCGTGTGCGCGCACTTCGGCTGCGGGCTGCTTACCGATATCAATGGGCTTAACGCCCGCTGTCCAATACACGGGGCCGTATACGACGTAAGGACTGGTGCGCGCGTGATTGAACCCAGCTCGAATCCAGCTTCGCCATGCGGTTTCTGCGCCGGAAGGCTTCCTCTGAGGACCTATGCGGCCAGCGATGACAACGGCACCATAGACCTTGAGGTTTAAGGGGGCCTAAGCGTAACCACGCGTTTGAGCGGTGATGCCGTTCAAAGGCTTACCAGCGAAGTATAGCGGCTACCCCTCCTAAGCCCTGAAGCTCCGCTCCCCCTTCCTCGGAGATTATCTCCACGGTCCCTCCGTTTCTTTCCACATCATCCACCAGCTGCATCAGGTTTTCCGGCGGGTCCTTAAGCAGCCTTGCGCTCAGCAAAAGCACGTCAACCATGCCCTGCTTAGCTGACTCGGCAACGGCCTCCACTCCAACGGCGACCCCCTTGCCCTTTGAAAGCCTGTCAAACACCTCCTTTATGAGTTCCCTCTCCCTGGCGACCCTCAGCTTTGAGGAGTAGGCGCCAAAACCCGGGTTATCCCTGAGAAGCTCAAGCCCTTCCTCTCCTCCATAGGACGAGACCAAGTGATTGAACCTCACGGACTTAAACTGCCCGCGGCTTTCCACGGAGCGCTTGAACTCGTCCAGCACCACGCTTGGCCCCGTTACTATTACCTCGTTCAGCTTCCGCTTTTGCAGCTCCGACAAAAGGATCGATCCCACCTCCGAGAAGAACTCATCGAGATGGGCGTCCTCCTCTTCCCTCTTTGCCCTAAGCTCCGTTATCTTCTCTACGCCGTAAGTCCAAAGGGCCGCGAGCGCTGCTGAGCTCATGTCGATGGAGAGGACTATCGCGTTGGCTTCTGGGCTTTCCTTGCCGCTCATGAGCTTCCTTTCCACAGGGTCAAAGGGACCGTCCTTTCTTATCTCAACCTCATCCCCAACGCCCACTGATACGGACTGGTGCTCGCCCCTCTGGGCTGCCCACTCCATCCCCTTCTCAACTCCCAGTATCTTTCCGAGAAACCTCATGGAGTCGGTGAACGGCTGGAACTCAACCCTTTCCACCTGTATGGCCAGGCTCAGCGAAATCCTGCGCTTATCCCTGACATCTCCTCCCTCGTCTCTTAGCTTCAGCTGCCTTGTCGTCCTTCCAACCAAAACGTAACCTGGCCTCACCAGGAGGCTCAGCTTCCAAAGGTCATCAAAGCTCTCGACCTTTATAACCGCGTCCCCTTCCCCTCTTTCTTCCACTTTCAAGAAACCTCACCTTACAACGCCGTGAATGGTAGGTATTTCGCCCGACGCAGGCTTTCAAACGCAACCTCGAGCTAACTGCCCTCGGACTATTGGGGGCGGCAGGCTGAAAGCCTCGGCTTGCGCCTCGGCTCTTACACCTCCGCTCCATCAAACCCATCTTCTATGGGTGTCCTCGTGCCTGACGGCATGGTCGCCTATTTTCGGGATGGGCTTCCCGCTTAGATGCACTCAGCGGTTATCCCGCATGGCGTAGCTGCCCGGCGATGCCCTGTCGGACAACCGGTAAACCAGAGGCCACGACGCCCTGTTCCTCTCGTACTGAGGGCGTCTTCCCCTCAGGCGACCAGCAACCCTGATAGGAGGAGGCCGACCTGTCTCACGACGGTCTAAACCCAGCTCACGATCCCCTTTAACGGGCGGACAGCCCTACCCTTGGAGGCTTATGCACCTCCAGGATGGGAAGAGCCGACATCTAGGTAGCAAACCGCGGGGTCGATGGGAACTCTCGCCCGCGACGACTCTGTTATCCCCGGGGTAATTTTTCTGACATGTTCGGCCCCCAGCGAGGGGGACACGGACGTTCGCTAGGCCAAGCTTTCGCTCTTGGATCCCTTGCCGTTGAGGATCCAATCAGGCTGGCTTTTGGCCTTGCCCTCTACGGTGGGTTTCTAGACCACCTGAGCCAACCTTTGGGCGCCTATGTTTCTTTATCGTAGGCGTGCCGCCCCAGCCGAACTACCCACCTGCTGGTGTCCCCTTGCGGGTAAGGGGCGCAATTGCGGAAGAACGGTGTTCCATTGTCGCTTCGGCCTTGCGGCCACATTGCTCCCGTCTGCGCTCTACATCCACAACCGCACCTCAACAACAGGCTGTAGTAAAACTCCACGGGGTCTTTTCTCCCAGTCAGGGTTTCCTGGTCTATGCGCCAGGTCACGTAGCTTCGCTGGGCTCCGGGTTGGGACAGTGGGGACCTCGT
>DAYW01000049.1:60448-60699 GCA_002507085.1 archaeon UBA168
ACAAGGCATTTGGCTACCTTAAGAAGGTCAGAGTTACCTCCGGCTTTAAGCGGCGCTTCGCCCCGTTGTGCCGGGGTTTGACGTCCCGCCATTGGCCAGGATTCAGCCCCTGTTCTCGACCTTGCGGTCTTGCAGGGACCTATGTTTTTAGTAAACAGTCAGGTCCCCCTAGTCACTGAGACCTGAAGGGCCGGGTTGCCCCAACCCCCCAGGCACCCCTTCTCCCTAAGTTACGGGGCCAATTTGCCGAG
>DAYW01000049.1:60780-60955 GCA_002507085.1 archaeon UBA168
GGCCGAACCACCCTTGCGGGCGGCCTTACCTCGTTCGCCGGGATCTAGCCATTACGGTATTCCCCCGGTTTCCAAGGCAAAATGAAGCGACGGCTCCACTCGGCCTATCTCAAGGCGAAGGCGCGGATCAGCGGACTACCACGGTACGGGGATATTAACCCGTTTCCCTTTCGGC
>DAYW01000004.1:0-1717 GCA_002507085.1 archaeon UBA168
CAGGTTGCCAATCCTGTGGGCTATGTAGCCAGACGCGATTATGGATATGGCTGTTATCACGTTTACCACCATGAAGATGGGGCCAAGGAGCTTCAGAGAGACGTGGTAAGTGAAGTAGAACCAGTAGCTCAGGAGGCTCTGCGTCACGAAGCCCCCTCCAAAGGCGTCCATGGAGAAGAGGAAGGAGAGCTTCCAGAGATCGCCTTTGCTCTTGCTTTCCATGGCCTGCAGTCCCGGCTTCTTGGAGCTGGACTCGATGCCCGATAGGCCCAAGTATATGATGAAGAGAAGCAGTCCAACCGCGCCGTAGAGAAGGAAGAGCGCCCTGAAGACGAAGGGGCTGTCCGCGAAGTAAGCGGGTATGGAGGCAGCAAGCGATCCAAGCGCAGACGTCGCGTACCCTATGAAGTTGTAAACGCCGAAAGCTCTCTCCTTGTTTCCCACTAGGCTTGGAAGCACACCACTCTCCACCGACTGAAAGGGTCCCGTCTCAGTGCTGTTGGTGCTTATGTTGCCTATGAAAAGGGCAACCAAGATCACGGGCAAAAGCTCAGACGAGAAGAGGAGAATACCAGACGCGAGCATCAGCAGGCTGAACAAGAGCAGGGAACGCTTCCTTCCAAAGACGTTGCCGTACCACGTTAGAAATATGTTTGACACCGCGTTCCCGATCATCACGAGGAATATGGCGATACCAACCATGAACGCACCGTATCCGAGCTTTGCCATGTAAATCGGCACAGCTATGGTCATCATGCCCAAGACGAACACCCTGCTCGCCTTGGCGGCATAGATCAACAGAGCTCTGTTCATTTTTGGAAACGCTGCCCAGCATTTTAAATGCTTTTCCAATGCTCAGCAAATCGGCGCAGGCATCCGAAAGAGCTGCAGGTCGTCCCCATTAAAGCGCCCATTTTTGAGCACCATCGCGTGCTCCGCATACGCTTAACTTGCCCCTTTCACGATGTCTCATGGTTGATGGCATTTCGTTCGACGTTTGGGGCACGATTTTCGGCGACGCGTTTTTCTCAGAGATCGAGAAGCACTACAGCGAGGACACCGGCACGCCGAGGGAGGAGATCTCCAAAAGCATGCAGAGGGCGTACGAAATCCTTAGGGAAAGGCGCAAAGAGGGAGCCATAGACAAAGGTGTCGACCCCGTGGCGTACAGCCTTCAGCTTCTTGAGCCGTTCGGCGTCGACATCGACGCCTTCAAGAACGCCATGGCAGCAGCTCTCATCAGCATTGACATAGAAAAGCTGCTTAGGCCAGGGATACGTGAAGCGATCGAGGAGCTCTCCAAAGACCACCCGCTTGTCATACTGGGAAACGTCGTTTACTGGCCCGGTGCATACACCAGGGCCCTCATGAATAAGGCTGGACTTTCAAGGTTCTTCAGGGCACAGCTCTACTCGGATGAGATTGGGTGCGCCAAACCCTCGCGTGAGGCTTTTTCAAAGGCCCTGTCCGTTCTGGCGATCGACGATCCTCATGGGGCGGCCCACGTGGGAGATAACTTTTACGAGGACTTCTGCGGGGCGATTGGCGCGAACTTCCACGCCGTGATGTTCACAAAGGACGTCGCTGAGCCTACCGTGATAGGCGGTAACGCGTTCGTGAAGGACGCTTCCCAGCTGCCGGCGATCATAAGAGGACTTCGAGGACAAAGCCCGAGCTACCTATCCGAACAACAGGGGCCTTCTGGGTGGCTCTAGCT
>DAYW01000004.1:1769-11010 GCA_002507085.1 archaeon UBA168
GCGGCAGCTAGGAGCTCGGGTATGCTGGATACCGAGTAAACGAGCACGTGCGAGAACAGCGGAGAAATCCACATGCCGGTTATCATGTTAAGGAAGTTGACCATGGATAGCGCCAAGGAGAAGTTCTTGGAAATGCTCGACGTGCGCGCGTAGTAGCCGCTGGTGGCGGCAGTTCCAAAGAAGCCGGTGAGGGCCATGGCCGCTATCATGCCGTAAAGACCAAATCCTATAAGGAAGTAGCACGCTGCCGTCACGGCTATCATTCCCACTATGAATGCGCTCTTCCTCTCGCTCCTGTCATAAAGGGCCGACGCAAGCCCTCCAAAAACGCTGCCCAAGAAGTAAACCGACGTCAGGACCCCTGCTATGGACGGGGAGGCCTTGTAAACGAGCTCCGCGTAAGACGCCATCAGGGTCCCCGCCGCGTACGTCGTCCCCCAAAAACCAGCCGTTGAAAGGCCCAGCACAACCACTGGAAGCTCAAGCGCAAGAGCCGGTCTTGCATCTGATGTCTTGGTCCGGCTCTCGACGGTGAGCAAGTTTTCGAACGCGAGGGCAAGTCCCAACGCCCCGCCCAGCATCGTGGCTGCCCTCCAGCCCAGAGCCACATCCGGCACGCCCCATATGAGCCCCAGAGCCCCTCCAACGTCAAAGGCCGTGTTGTAAATCCCCATTATCAGCCCAGCCCTGTTCTCCCTGCTCTTGAGCAATACCGCAGCGGCAGGCGAGAAGAAGAAGCCAGCTCCAATGCCTGATACAAGCCTAAGCAGAAGCAGCTCGTCGAAGCTCGTGCTAAGGGCCAAAGCCACGTCGGCAAGAGATAAAAGGGACAGACCCGCCACGTAGACAAGCTTCGCTGAGTGCTTTGTGGAAAGTATGCCCGCAGGTATCTGCGCTATGGCTGCCCCCATTATGAAGAAGAAGGGCACGAGTCCTACGCTTGAAGCACCAACTCCCATAGCGGACGCGATGGCCAGAAGCACCGGGGACAGGAAGTACCACTGCAGCGCGTAGATCCCGCGCGCAGTCAGTATCGATGGCACCGAACGGTCCATGATGATCTCAAGCCTGAGGAGCACATAACATATAAGCTTTCGGCGGACCTTTTCGTCCAGTGGTTAACCGATGCGCGTCCTCTACTTCAGCTCAAGCGTGGGCCTGGGTCACGTAACGCGCGACGTGGTGCTGGCCAAGGAACTGGCGCAAATGGGCGCCTCGGTCACGTGGGTATCTTCAGGAGCTGCTCTGGCATACCTCAAGCTTAGGGGAGAGAGGACGGCCGCCGTCTCGGATAGGCTATTAAGCCTTGGAGACGCCTTCGAATTAGCCCTAGAAAAAGGAAAGGTGAGCCTAGGGCCGCTTTCCCTCTACTCGATCTATAAAACCATGAGGCATAACTCCGCTGAGCTTTCTTCGTTCGACTTACAAGACTACGATGCCGTGATCGCCGATGAGTTTTGGGAGCTTCTTGGCAGAAAAGTCGAGCGCAGCTTCTTTATAACAGACTTCACGCGCTTCAAAGGAAGGTTCAATCCCCTGACGTCTCGCCTCGTTGAGCGGGCGAACTCTTCCCTGGCGCAAAGCCTCAAAGGTTGGAGGGCCTATTACGTTGGCCTCAGGCCCGAAAGCAACCCCTCTTTTGCCTACTTTGGCCAGATATTCACGGAAAACGCCAGGAAAGCGCTTAAGCTCGGGATCAGCTCGGGAGGAGGAGCGCTCGTAACTCTCGGCGGCACCAGGGCGGGGCTGAACCTGGCAAAAAAGCTGATGAGGGAGTTCCCACAGGCAAGCGTGCTCAGCCCCTACCTCACCTCCTCATGGCACGAGCCGTCTGAGCTGCTGCGCTCTGCCGACCTAGTCTTCACCATGTGCGGATACGGAACGCTTCTCGAGGTTGCAGTACTCAGGAAGAGGGCCATCCTCTTCTATCCCCGCAACGACTTCGAGCAGGAGGACAACGCAGCGCTGTTCGCTTCGAGGAGAGGATACAGGGCTTACCCCATGGACTCCCTTCCAAAGGACATCGTCTCCGTGGCAAAAAAGGTCATGAGTGAGGATCCCGATCCGCCAGCTTTCACCGACGCCGCCAAGGACGTGGCGGCAGATATAATCTCGCACGTGCGCGGCTAAGAGCTTAAGATCTCATCGATCGCCTTCATGTCGCCTGCGCTCAGCGAAACGCTTACGGCATCGACGTCTTCCTCAAGCTCCTCAACGCTTGTTGCCCCTATGAGGGGGACCACCGTTATCCCCAAGTCGATGTTCATGAGCCAAGCGAGGGCAAGCTGGGACAGCTTTATCCCCTTCGAGTCCGCGATCTCTTTCAACCTCTTGACCTTTCCCTTGGTCGCTTCCACAAAGTCGACGAGCCCCTTTTCCAGCGTAGCCCTGCTTCCCTCGGGAACGCCTCCGAGGTATCTTCCGGCGAGCACGCCCTGCGCCAGGGGAACATAGGCCGCAAGGGCCATTTGGTGCTGCCTGGCTACGGGCACCTTGCTCTGCTCAATTCCCCTCTGCAACATGTTGTAGGCCTCCTGCATTATGCTGAACTTCTCTAAGTTTTTCCTTTCAGCTATCTCCTGAAAGTCGATCATGTCCTGAGCCGGATGGTTGCTTATCCCCAAGTAATGGACCAGGCCTTCGTGAACCAGGTCGTTGAGGACGCCCAGCGTTTCCTCGTGAGGGGTGAGGTCGTCCCTCCAGTGAATGTAGTATATGTCCACGTAGTCCATGTTGAGCCTAGACAGCGACTCCCTTATCTGCCACCTTATGTGCTTCCGGGAAAGCCCCTCGCCGTTCGGGAAGCCAGCCATCCTTGCCCTTACCTTCGTCGCCACCACCAGGCTTTCCCTCTCGTAACCCTTGAGAACGTCTCCAAGTATCCTCTCTGAAGTTCCCGAGTGGGGGTAATGCGCAGGGGTATCGCTCACGGTTCCCACATACGTGTTCGCCGTGTCAAAGAAGTTTATGCCGAGGTCGATGGCCCTCTTTATTATCTTGATGCTCTTCTCCACGTCGACCTTGTGAACTCCATCTGGATAGGTCTCGGGAGAGACGGGCAAGTGCCAAGTCCCATAGGAAATCGCAGAAACCTCAAGGCCCTTAACGTGAACGTACTTCATAAGAAATAATCGCCGTGGAATAAAAGGTTCGTGGGATGGACATGGCAAAGGAGGTTACTGCAAAGGAAAGGATGATTACGGCAATCGCCCATGCCGCGATCTGCCTCTTTCTTCCGTTCTTGTACTTTCCCAGCACCCTCTCATCTCCGCTGAGCTTTATCAGAAGGGTTAGAGGAAAAACCAGCACCAAGCCGTTGAGAGCCATGGCGTCAATCATTATTGGAACCACCTGCCTGAAAGCCGCTATTATGGCTATGGCAGGCATCACCTCCACGAAGTATATGATGTAGAAGGGGTCGAGAAGCCTCTTGTGGTTCAGGCTTGCCTTCCACCCGAAGTACTCTGAAATACCGTAGGCCGACGCGAGCGATATCGCAACCGACGCCAGGAAGCCAGCGGCTACGAGACCAAGGGAGAAAATGACAACGCCAACTTTCCCCGCAAGCTCGTAGAAAACGCTCCCCACTTGGCTCACCGATGTGAGTGGCCCGACCCTGGCGGATACGGCGGCGCTGGCCACTATGACGCATATCATGAGGAACTGCGTCGCCACGCTCCCCAGAAGGGTTTCCAGCCTTTCAGCGGACACGTCAGCTTCTGCCAGCTTCTTGTCAACTACTGCCGACTGCTGGTAAAATATCATGAAGGGCATTATGACGGCGCCGATGTCAGCCGTTGCCATGAAGGCGAACGAGGGATCCAGGTAGGGCTGAACGGGATTGAGCCCGCTCAAGAGCGCGGACGGGTCTGGCCTCGACATGAAGGCCATTACCACGAAAAGCAACAGAAACGCGGAGACGAACATCAGGAGCTTTTCCACCTTCTTGTAGCTCTTTGTGAAGACTATCAGCGTGTGAAAGGTAAAGGCCAAGACAAGGGCATACAGCAAAGGTATGCCGAGGAGCTGAGCGCCCGTTGCTATGCCGGCAAACTCTCCCACGTAGCTGAGCCCGTCAACGAAGAACACGCCCCCCGCGGTAACCGCGGATGTCCTTTTGCCGTACCTCTCCTTAACGAGCGATATGAACCCCTTGCCGGTGACCGCGCCAAGCCTCCCCGCCATCTCCTGAAACAGGTAAAGCGGGACGATCAGCACGACCATCAGAAGTATGAGCCTGTAGCCGAACTGCGATCCCGACGCCATGGCCGCGGCCACGCTTGGAGCGTCAAGGTCGGCCATCATGGTTATCCAGCCGGGACCAAAAACCGATAGGAAGCCCTTCTCCTTAGAGCGCAAGGTCATAGGTCACTCTCCAGCGGCACCGCCCTCACTACTTCGGCCAGCTGCCTCGAAATCCGGAACTCCCTTTCACGGCCGCTCTCGTCTTTTTGACGGACGCGCGGACCATCAGCTTCCTGCTCTACCGATATCAGGGCTCCGGGCTTAAGCCCAAGCGCCTCAACCGTGTAAAGCGTGTCGAACTCCTCAAACGTTATACGAGTAACCCGGGCGTTCCCGTGAAGCTTAGAAAGCGGCAGATCTCCCAGTTGGGCAACGCGCCCCTCCTTATCCGGTATCGGGTTTCCGTGAGGGCAGTAGCGCGAGCTTACCTTCTTCTCTATGAGATCCCCTATCTTATCGTCGATGGCGTGCTCCAGCACGCGACTTTCCTCGTGGGCCTCCGCCCAGGGCATGCCCAATATATCCGTGAGCAGCAGCTCTGCAAGCCTGTGCTTTCTCACGATCTTAAGCGCCCTCTGCATGCCCTCGTCGGTCAGCTCGAACGCACCTCTCTTGTTCTTCTTAACCAAGCCCGACGCAGCCATCTTGGCAAGCTTCTCCTCTACAGAACTCGGGGCTATTTCTAGGATTTGGGCCATCTCGCTGAGCCTTGCCTCTCCGCGGCTCTCCAGCAACTCATACATGGCGAGCAGGTAGTCCTCGACGGTGATCTCCGGCTGCATAACGTATTTAGGTATGCCTAAATAAAGATTTCTAAATCGGAAATTATATCTTCTTCCCGATAAGCAAAGCCATGAATATGGAAGAGGCCACCAGATCGGCCACGCTGCCTGGGCTCCATTCCAAGCTCCTCATCTTTGCATCAAGCTCCTGAACTGCGCGCCTTCCCTCGTCGGTGCTCAACCCTCCGAGCTCCAGTGCCTCAGCTGCTTCCTCCCTTACCCACGCCATTTTCTTCATGCCGTCGGCGACCTTCTCTCTGATGTCCTCTCCCCTTCCCGCGGCCCTAGCTATGAACGTGTCTCCGTGATCGACCAGTATCCTTAAGAAAGTGTTAACGCATGCAGCGTTTGGGTCTTCATAAGAAAGATAAATGCGGGAACCCTCCAGTGAAATGGGATAACCGGAAGTCACCTCTGCCGCGACCATGTCCCATCCCGAGGAGGCTCTCAGAACGTCGAAAACGCTCAGGCCTTCCTCTTTCAGCTTCTCCTCGGCGCGCGGGTCGTTTACATCTGGGACGTCTCCTCCCTCGTATTTGCCCAGCGCCTCTCTGTTCATAGAGATCCTTATGGCTTCGTAAAGCCGAGCAGATTCCTCAGGACCAGCTGTCCTCAAGGACTCCGTGGCAGCAGAACCCAATGAGGCGAGGTCGGTAAAATCACCTATGGCCTGAGCTTTACCTGCCGCATGCGCTAATGGTAAGAGCGCCATCGCTGTTCCCAAGTGAGTATTGCCTCCAGTTTGCACCGAATAAGAGAGCCTTACGTGCCCCAAAGTAAGCGATCCGAAGTGGTTATCTCCCAGGGCCGCCTTCCTCAAAAAAGGAAACAGGGATGCTGCGCCTACCATAAAGTGCTCAAAGCGCGTGCCTGGAAAATCCGCCGTTCTGTGGACGTTGCCTGGCTTTGGCCATCCAGCCAGCTCGAGAAGAGAGGCAGAAACCCCCAAGAAAGCAACCCTATCGGGATCCATAAAACATAGAGGCGCCGGCTATTGGGCGTTCCGCTCTTCGGCAAGCCTTTTATCTTACGGCCTGCAGGCGGCATGCAACGCCTTTGCGGATTTAACTTTGGCAACTGGCTTTCTCAGGCAGAGTTCACGCCAGAAAGGGTCTCTTTCTACACCGAAAGAGACCTGAAGTACATGGCCGATCTCGGTTTCAACTTTTTGCGCCTTCCTGTGGATTACTTCTTCTTTGAGGTAGAACCGTACAAGTACGACGAGGCTCGCCTCTGCATAGTGGACAGGGCCCTGTCATGGGCAAACAAGTATGGCATAAACGTCCTCTTGGACATGCATCACCTGCCGGGATACGGGGTTGGGCGCAGGGATTACAGCCTTTGGACCGACAGGGAGAAGCAGAGGAGGGCGGAGGCCATATGGAGGTACCTCACCAGGAGGTACAGGGACTACGGCGATGAACTGGCATTTGACGTGATAAACGAGCCCGACGGCGTGACCAACGAAAACCTCCTATCATTTTACGAGAAGATGATAACCGCCATAAGGGATGAGGACGATGACAGGCTCATCTACGTCGAGGGAAATGACTTCGGCAGGATACCCATAGTCGTGAAGGAAAAGCGCGTTGTCTACTCCTTCCATCAATACGAGCCCATGTGGGTCACGCATCTCGGGGCGAGCTGGGCTGGCGATGGTATCTATCACCTGGGGCTTATGGGCGCTCAGCCCGACTATCCCGGCGCTCCCGACCTAAGCGAGATAGCCAAGCTTTACCCCAACGATTGGATCCTTAGGTACGACAAGAAGTATGCGGACAGGAGCTACCTCGAAAGCGTTATGGCGCCCTGGTTCAAGCTTCAAGAACAAGGGGAAGTCGTGCACTGCAGCGAGTTTGGTGTTTACGCCAAGATGGCAAAGAGGAGCACCGCTCTCAACTGGTATGAGGACATGCTCTCAATACTGAAGCAGAGGAACGTGGGCTGGGCGCTCTGGAACCTCAGGGGGCCTTTCGGCGTGATCTCCACGGGAAGGGACGAGTGGCAAACCGGAAGGACTCCATGGGGAGAGCCCCTGGACGAGGGAATACTGGAGGTCCTGAGGAAGTACCTCTGACGTGCTTCAACCCGCTACGTTTAAAAACGAAAGCAAGGATTTTTCACATGAAGCTAAGAGTAGTTCAGGCAGAGTTCGAGGACCCCTACTACAATCTGGCGGTAGAAGAAGCCATACCGATAGCGGTTGGGCGCGGGCTGGTCGATCCCACGCTCAGGTTTTGGAGAAACAGGAACGCGGTGGTCATAGGCAGGTTTCAGTGCCCCGAACTCGAGGTTAACCTGAAGCTTGCCGCCGAGAAAGGCGTTAGGGTGGTCAGGAGGTTCACGGGAGGCGGGGCCGTTTACCACGACATGGGCAACGTGAACTACGCGCTCTCCCTTAAATCCGAGCAGAACCCGGACATGCGCGCTTACTTCGAAAAGGTGGGCGATTCCGTGGCGGCCGGGCTCAACAGGCTGGCAGGCCCCGGTTTCTCTTACGTTCCCCTTAACGACATAGCCTACAAGGAGAGCAAGGTTTCGGGGCTGGCCGCGTCCATAGGCGAGGGATACGTCTTCGTTCACGGCGCCCTTCTGGCGAACGTTGACCTGAACCTGCTGTCCTCGGTCCTAAGGCCACCCCCAGAAAAGTTCGAGGGGAAGGCGGTGAGAAGCGTGGCAAAGCGGGTTGTCAACCTCTCTGAGATAGCTAAAAGGAACCTTTCCTTTGAGGAGATAAGCGACTCCATAACGGAGGGCTTCAGGGAGGTGATGGGCTTTGAGCCTTACAGGGCAGAGCTCTCCGAAGAGGAGAAGAAGATAGCGGATCAGCTGTACAGGGATAAGTACTCAACGCTCGACTGGAGCCTTGGCTCGCTTACCCTCTGCCCAACGACCCCTGAGGAAAGGGAGCTGATAAAGAGGGTCAGCTTGGGAAAGCGAGGCGATTATCGTGGCGCTCACCAGGGTGACTGGATCGCTTAAGTCAAAGGAGGGAAAGCTCGTAAGGGTGTCCGTTTACTACGCCCCACAAGGCGTGGACTCCGTGATGATAACGGGTGACTTTTTCATGGAGCCGCCCGAAGTGCTGGACCAGCTAATGATTAACCTCAAGGGTTTGCCAGTTGATCAGGTTCCTACAAGGGTTAAGGAGTTCCTTGAAAGCAAAAAGCCGATAATGGTCGGAGTTAGCGCCGAGGACTTTGTGACCGCGTTTCAGAAGGCCATAACAAGCGGGGAGAAGGAAACCATAGAGCGAAAACTGGCGAAAAGATTAAGGATAGGAAGGCGCTTTCTCTTCCAGCTCTTTTTTCAAGTCGGCCAGAAACCTTGCCCCCTCTGCCCCGTCGAAAACCCTGTGATCCATGGATAAAGTGAGGTAAGCGTGGCCGTTTTCCCTTATGCGCCCAATGCCCAAGATGGCGGTCTGCGGGGGATTTATTATGGGCACAAAGTACTCGATGCCAAAGGAGCCAAGGTTGCTCACCGTGAATGTGCCTCCCGTCATGTCGTAAAGCTCCAGCTGTCCTTCCCTTGCCTTTTGCGCAAGGTCGTTTATCTCCTTTGTGATCTGTGAGAGGTTCTTCGTCTCCGCCTGCCCTATGACGGGTGCATAAAGACCCTTTGGTGTGTCAACCGCTACGCAGACGTTGGCCTCGGCGGCCAGCGATATCACCTCATCCTCAAAAGTTGAGTTGACGTAAGGATGATTCATGAGCGCGTTAGCGCACGCTTTAACTATGTAGGCGTTTATGGAGGGCTTTTCCTGCCTTCTCTCCCTGTCGGAGAGGACGCTGCTCATGTCGACGTCGATGGTGAGATAGGCCGCCGGTATCTCCCTGTGAGAGTAAGATAGCCTCTCGCTGATCGTACGCCTTATTCCCTCAAGCGGCACCTTCTCCCTTACCTTTGGGACCCTAACGCTCAACTGTTTCGCCTAACTCACTTCGGCTATCTTGGTTCCCACCTTTACCCTGCTTCCCTCCGCGGCGATTATCTTGAGCGTCCCCGCCGCGGGAGCCTTGACGTCAAAGGTGGTCTTGGCGCCCTCAACTGAGGCGATGCCCTCTCCTGCCTCCACGTGATCTCCGTCCTTCTTCTTCCACTTGAGTATTCTCACGGTTTCCGTTGACGGGTCAACCCTTGGCGCAAAAACATCAGTCATCTTTTTCACCTGATAAGGCTTTCGGCTGCGCGTAAGAGCTTATCCTCGTCGA
>DAYW01000004.1:11031-13613 GCA_002507085.1 archaeon UBA168
GGTGGGTGAAGCCTGAGCACGGGCTTCTTAAGCGAGCCGTAGCAGAGCTCGTAGACGTCCGCCGCTATCTCGGAGGCCACGCTTGAGTTCTCGTGCTCGTCCGAAGCTATGAGAAGCTTCCCGGTCTTCTGGACGCTGGCCGCGATGGTCTTCACGTCGAGCGGTCTGACTGTTACAGGATCGATCACCTCAGCGCTTATGCCCTTCTTCTCTAGGTCCTGGGCCGCTGACAGCGCTTCAGGCACGAGCCTCGAAAGCGCCACAATTGTCAGGTCCTTTCCCTCCCTCACGACCTCGGCCTTGCCAAACGGGGTCACGTAGTCTCCGTCAGGCACCTCCTCCGTGTAGTCGAAGTAGTGATACGAGGGCTCTATGAAAACAGTCGGCCTCTCATCCCGAAGGGACTGCTTTATGAGCCCCTTTGCGACCCTAGGCCTTGAGGGCAACGCCACGTTTATGCCCACTATGTTTGCGAAAGCAGACGGGAAGAACTGCGAGTGCTGGGGCCCGTTATGCCTTCCAAGGCTGTACTGGGTCCTTATCACGAAAGGTGCGGAGAGCTTGCCCGCGCTCAAGAACTTCACCTGAGCGCCCTGGTTCATGATCTGTTCAAGGGCCAGGGGCGTGAAGTCCATGTACATTATCTCAACCACGGGCCTGAGCCCCATCATGGCAGCCCCAACCCCGAAGCCCGCAAGCGCGATCTCGCTTATGGGGCTGTCGATGACCCGCTTCGAGCCGAACTTGTCAAGCAATCCCTTTGTGATCCCCATTATTCCGCCAGCTGCGGCCACGTCCTCACCTATGACTATGATCCTGTCATTCCTCTCCATTTCCTCTTCGAGACCTTGCCTTATGGCTTCCGCAAGGTTCATCTCCATCTTCACCACCTCACACCAAGCCGTAAAGCGCCGAGAAGGGGAGCACGCCATCTGACTCGGCGAACTTCTCCGCCTTCTCCACCTCTTCTTTGGCCCACTCTTCCACTTGGCCGAGCTCGTCCTCGCTGTAGCCCTCGCCAAGAAGCCTCCTCTTCATCATCTCGATGGGATCTCTTGACAGCCACGCTTTGACTTCGTCGCTCGGCCTGTAAGATGCCTCGTCATAGGGGTTGTGACCCTTCATCCTATACGTGACCGCCTCTATCAGCATTGGCTTCCCAGACCTCACGTTGGCCTCCGCGGTCTTCGCAGCCCTGTAAACGGAAAGCGGGTCGTTCCCGTCAGCCACCAAGGTAGGTATGCCGAGCGATTCCGCCCTCTTCGCGATGCTCCCTCCGGAGAGAACCTTTGAGGTCCTTGTGTACTCCGCGTACATGTTGTTTTCCACGACGAAGAGCACGGGCACCTTCAGATACCCAGCCATGTTGAGGCCCTCGAAGAAGGCCCCTATGTTGGTGGTACCGTCTCCAAAGAAGGTTATGGTCATGTTGTCGGTCCCGTCGTACTTCATGGCATAGGCCACCCCCACCGAGATCGGTATGTGGCTTCCCACTATAGCGGTTGAGTAAAGCGCGCCTTTGTCAGGGTCCATTATGACGTGCATTGAACCCGCAAGCCCCCTTGCAACGCCTCCTTCCTTGCCGTAGAGCTCAGCCATCACTTTTTCGGGCTCCACGCCCAAGGCCAGCGCGTGTCCATGGCCCCTGTACGTGCCAAGGACCATATCTCCCTTCTTCATCACCTCAACGACGGCCGGGGCTATGGCCTCCTCGCCGAGGTAGAGGTGGGAAAGACCTCCTAAAACGCCCCTGCTCACGTAAAGGTCCTCAGCCTCCTTCTCGAAGGTCCTTATGAGCACCATCTTTTTGTATATGCCAAACACCTTCTGGCGGGTAAGCCCAAAGCTGGCGTACTCGTCAGGCCCTATGGTAGGCACGTTAATCGGGTCGTATCCATCTCCTCTCTCCACTTCGATCGCCATTTTTCTCGGTATAACACTGTTATACCCGTATAAGGCTTTCGCGGACCTTCCAAGGCTAGGATCACTTCTCTTGAGGCTGACACCGCCATGTGCTTTGACATCACGTCAAGTGCCTCCTCGTGCGCCCTCTTGTCAGGCGAGGACACTGCGTCCGAAACCACGANNCGGTTGAGCGCGTCCCAAGCGCTCGCTATTATCCCAACGTCAGTCGAGATGCCCGTCAGCAGCACCGTCTCGATGCCGGCGTTTCTCAACATCTCCTCCACCGGCGTCCCAACGAAGAGGCTGGCGAAGTTCTTGTTAAGCACGTATTCGCCCTCTCTAACGCCGACGGCAAGTTCAAGATCTGAGGGATTAAATCCTCCTCTTCCACCAGAAAAGGCCCGTCTCGCCCTAGACTCGTACTTCGGAGGAAGCGGCGTTATCTTAGTGAACATAATGGGAATTTCCGCCTTCCTAGCCGCCTCTAGAACGGCTGAGAGGTTTGCCATGAACTCGTCCCTGTTGAATATCCTTTCAACGAGTCCCTTCTGGACGTCCCAAACGACCAAAACGGTGTTCTCACGCCTTAAGAAATCCTTGAGCTCCAATCGCACCACCATTAGATAAGGGAAGCGCTTTTAAACGCGCGCCAGCGATAATAATTGCCGAAGGCCGGG
>DAYW01000004.1:13654-22649 GCA_002507085.1 archaeon UBA168
AGAGGTCGCGGGTTCAAATCCCGCTTGGTCCACTCTTTTCTTAACCATCGGTCACTTCCGGGTTTACCTTCGAAAGCACGTAAACCGCCGCGGCGTAGAATGGTATAGAAGCCGCGAAGGTGACAAGCGGGGAAACGCTGTACAAAAGACCAGACAGCACTTGGAAGGGAGCTGTTCCTATCAGCGGCACGAGGGCAAACATGCCCATCCACCTGCCCCTTTGTTCCTTTCTGGTCAGATTTCCCTGCAACGTCTGAATGGACGGAGACAGCAAAGCGCCGCTTATTCCTCCGGTCACGCTCCACGCGACCAAGTCCATCATTCCGGCCGCAGACACGAAGGTGAGCATGCTTATTGGGGAGAAAAGGGCCGAAAGCACCGCAGCCCTTCTGAGGCCCAGCCTCTTCACGATGCCCGCTGCGGGAAGGACGAGGGCTATGGTCACCAGCGAGCTCAAGCCCACGAGCACACCGTAGTACGCGGGAGGTATATTCAAGGAGTTCACGACGTATATGGAAACGTAAACCGTCGAAAGGCCGGTGGCCATGCTGGCAAGCAACGAGTAGAGCAGAAGCCTCTTGGCTGCGGTGGGGGCCGTCTTGTAAGCAGAGATCGTCTGCTTAAAGGATGAGATGACACCCACTCCGTGAATGGGNNCGAGTGCGTCTCTTCCAAGTTCTTGGCCCTCCACAACGTGGCCCCCAAGCCCAGCGCGCCGGAGCAGAAGAAGCCCATCTTTAAGCCCAGCAGCGTTCCATACCTCTGCACCAAGAGCCCGCCAACGTAAGGCATGAAGACGGAAGGCAACGTCGTTATCAGGGTGAATGACGCAAAGGCAACGGGCCTCATCTCAGGGGGCACCGAGTCGTTTATGGTAGCGTTGAAGGCTGGAGAGTAGACGCCTGACAGCGCCCCAACGATTATGGGAATGAAGAGAAAAGGCCATGAGAAAACGAATATGTAGATGAACGACGAAGCCGCAGCGACGACGCTGAAGATCGTTATCACCCTCTTCCTCCCGTATGAGTCGGCTATGGCACCTCCTATTATGTATGATATGGCGGTAGTGGCCGAGCTCACGGCCGCAAGCACGCCGATGTAGAGGGCAGGCGAGCCCAGCGCGTAGTAGAAAAGCGATTGAAACGGGTTAACCATGCTGCCTCCTATGCTCCACACCGCGGAGCTTATGGCGAGAACCCATGAGTTACGAGAGAAGTAGAGCCTTCTTGCCATTTGCATCACCTGCGCCGGGCGCCGGTCAGAAGCGGGCAGCGGATTCCACGGTTAACGAGTCTTGATGGCGCCTCGGTGGACTGGAGATGCATGGCAATAAGCATTTGCTTTCATCAGACCGATACCTAAAAGGCTTAGCTCCTTCACGGGGCCTAGCTTTTATTCAACCTATTATCACTAGTCATGATACCTCGCACCATGTCAACGCAGCATCCCGACAACGCCAACACGCCGAGCTGGGCCACGGGAGAGGTCTTAGAGGGCGAGTCAGAAGTCCACGAGGCATACTTGGCCTACAGAAGGTACGGGTGCCAGGAAGTCATGTGGGATGCCGAGGGAAAAGACGTGGACGCTCACGTGGTAAGAAAGCTGCTTTCAAAGTACCCCACCTACTTCAAAAAGCGGGTGATCGGCGTTGACGTTTTTCTGACTTACAGGCTTCCCAATCCGAGACTGGAAAAAGCGGAGAGAAAGGTCCTCATGGAGACCCTCGATCACATACCCATGTCCTACGACGTGTCATCAGAGTTTTATGGGAAAGACGCGCATCCTCCCATATTCGAGGCCATAATGCCCTTCACGCAGAGCGCGGACGACCTCATAGCCGCCTTCAACTACTACAAGGAGGCCGTCGCTGGGAGGGAAGACATAAGGATAATGGGGGACGTAACAGTTAAGGAGTGGCTGGGCGAGGTAAACCCCAAGACCATAAACATCATTCCGCTCTTCGAGGACAGGGTCGGGCTGACCAATGCAGGTAGCATTATGGAGTCCTACATGAAGCACTCGGGGGTCTCGTATGCTAGGGCCTTCATAGGCAGGTCGGATCCCGCCATGAGCCACGGCATGATATCAGCTGTGCTCTACAGCAAGATTGCCCTATCTTCGCTTAAGAGGCTTGAGAAGAAGACGGGAAAGCCAATTTACCCTATGCTTGGGGTTGGGTCGCTGCCCTTCAGAGGACACATGAGCCCGCTTACCTACAAGGACGTGCTCCAGGAGTACATGGGCGTGAACACCTTCACGATTCAGTCGGCCTTTAAGTACGACTACGACGAGCCAACCGCGAGGCAAGCCATAAGCGACATAAACGCCTCATCGGTAGGAGAGGCCGTTCTCGTGGATAACGAAGAGCAGGTGATCGACATAGCGAACAAGCTCGCAAGTTACTACGCAAAGGAGTTATCGGGCCTCTCAAACCTGGTGAACGCGCTTGCGTCCCTTATGCCATCCAGGAGGGCCAGGAGGCCGCACAGGGGTATATTCGGGTATGGCAGAAGCAGCGGCCGGGCGACGCTGCCAAGGGCCATAGTTTTTACCGCGGCTTTTTACACCATAGGCTTCCCTCCTGAGCTGCTGGGCCTATCAGCGCTTTCGAAGCTAAGCGAGAAAGAGCTCGAGCTCGTGAGGTCAAACTTCAGGTCCATGGACAGCGAGCTCAAAGCCGCCGCCAACTTCTTCTCTTGGGACTCGTTCAATGTGATCAAGGAGGACGGGATACGCGGCGTAAAAATAAGCAGCTGGGCTAAGGAATACCTCGAGGCGGACGTAAAGCAAGTGGAGCAAATGGGCATAGACTTGGGCCCCAAGGACTACGCGGGGATGAAGCACGGGCTTTTTTCATTCATGAGCCTCATGAGCCTGAACCAAGGAAGGGTCGATGAGGCAGCAAGCCATGTGATGGAAGCGGCCGTGGTAAGGCGCTCGCTTGGTTAGCCAAGCGGAAAGAAAAAGGGAATGGCAACGACAGTTACAGCCATGAGCAGGAGCGCGAGAGGCAGCCCTATCTTGAAGAAGTCCTTGAAGTCATATGCCCCTGGCTCCAGAACCATCAGGTTAGCGCCGTGGCTTATGGGCGTTAAGAATACCGTGGTGGTTGCCATCATGACGTCTATGAGAAACGGAACTGGAGACACGCCGAGCGCCGTCGAGAGGTTTATGGCTATGGGTGCCATGACCATGGCCGCAGCGACGTAGTTCACGCCGTTTGCAAGAAGCATGCTTATGAGGTAGAGCACAAGCAGCGCAATTATGGGCTGCTTCAAGGGCCCCATGAAGAGCACGTCTGATATAAGCGTTGAGGCGCCGCTTGCCTGCATTGCCTGGGCTAGTGAGAAGAACGACCCGATCATCACTATGACGGGCCACTCCACCGACCCGTAGGCCGCCCTTATGGGCACCGCCCCCGATCCGATCATTATAAGCAAGCCCACCACGAAGTCCACCCCTATGGGCACCGAAGTGAACGCTGCGAGGGCAATGGCCGTTAAGAAGCCAACGAGCACCATGGCGACGTCCCTCCTGCCCATGAGGCTTATGTTCCCTGCTGCCGTAGGCATCAGGCCCACTTCGGAAAGGGGCCTGTTGAGCTGCCCCTGAATGAGCAGGATGTCTCCGGGCTTGACCACGACCTTGGACAGCCTCTCGCATATGGGCAGGCCGCTTCTGGCTATTCCCAGTATGGTTATGCCGTAGACGCTCTTGAAGTCAAGCGACTCCGCGGTATGCCCAGCGAGGGGAGAAGAGGGCATAACTACCGCTTCCTGCATCATGCCAGCTTCCACCTGGCCGCCCTTTGGTACGAGCTCGATCCCTGCGGTCCGCATCAAGGACGATATCTGTTCGGGCGTTGCCCTGACAATTAGGACGTCGTCGACGTCCACGCTCTCCCAAAGGGCCATGAAGCCACGCTTGAGCTGCCCTCCCTTATAAATTCCCAGTATCCTTCCGGGCAGCCCCTTCTCGACTTCCATCAGCCTCCGGTGAAGGTAGGGAAAGCCCGAGCTCACCCTGAGCTCCGTGAGGTAGCCCTCGGCCTCCACGGCCCCGGGCAGGGCCTTTGACGGAAGGAAGAGCCACGACACCGCCAGAAAGGCCAGGCCGACGAAGACCACCACAATGCCAAGGGGCGTTATGGAGAAGAAGGAAAGGTAACGACCCGTCTGCTGGTAGACGAACTGCAAGATCACAAGGTTAACGGAAGAGCCTATTATGGTGAGCCTTCCCGCCAATATGGCAGCAAAGGCAAGGGGCATGAGAAACTTCGATGGGGACACGCCAAACCTCTTCGATATCCTAACGGAGAGAGGCATCATTATGGCAACGGTTGCGACGTCGCTCACGAAGGCGGAAACCAGCGTGGTCATCAGCATCATTATAACCATTGCCACGAAGGGACTGCCGAGCCTCGAGATGACGTCCTCAAACCTCGAAAGCGCCCCTGACTGTATGAGGGCGTTTCCCATAACGAAAGCCGCTGCTATAACTATGACTGCGGAGCTTGAGAAGCCGCTGAAGGCCTGCTCAGGCGTTATTATGCCAAGGATGACGAGCGCGGCCATAACCCCAAGGCCAACCACGTCATATCTCACCTTCGCCGCCATCAGGGCCATGGCGGCCACGAGGATCGCTACGACCAGGAAAGCCTCAAGCAAGATGCCTTATGAACTAAGCCGAATTTACGCGTTTTGCAAAAAATCCATCGCGCTCTGGTAAGAAACTCGAAGTCCTCGGAAGAAAGGCGCCAATCCGAAGCACCGGCATCTTCGATTATGTGTTCCTTCTTGGAGGCCTTGGGTATGGCGATAACGGGCTCATGATACGTCAGCCAGTTGAGCGCGACCTGGACGGGCGTCTTCGAGTACTTCTTTGCCACCTTCTGAATGGCATCTCCTATGGGCCCCTCGCCTATTTTTCCGTGCTCAATTGGGGTGTAGGCGATCAGCGCTATGCTGTTCTTCTCACAATAGGGCAAGACGTCCTTTTCCGCAGCCCTGTCTGTTATGCTGTACTTGACCTCGTCGACCACTATCTCGTACTTAGATGTGAAGGACCGAGCTTCGTCCAGCAGCTCTGCCGAGAAGTTGCTCACCCCTATGTAGCGCGTCAGCCCCTGTTCGGCAACCTCTTCCATGGCCCTTATGGTCTCCTGAAGCGGAACGGAGGGATTTGGCCAGTGAACCAAGAAAAGGTCCATGTAGGTGCCAAGCCTTTGAACGCTTTTCTTTGCGGAGTCAAGCAGGTCGTCCCTTCTTAGGTGGCTATGCCACACCTTGCTTATGATGAAAACCTCATCCCTCTTGTACCCCTTTATGGCCCTCCCGACCAGCTCTTCGGTGTGCCCAGCTCCGTACATCTCGGCGGTGTCTATGAGCTTCATTCCCGCCTCTATGGCGTTCCTTATGGCAGCGACGAAGGCCTCATCAGCCGTGAGGTCGGCCGAGGTCGCCCCGCCAATTCCCCACGTTCCAAGGCCGATCTCGGGAACTTTTTCTCCCGTCCTGTTCAAGAGCTTATAATACATAAAATACTACGGCCGACGTTTGTAAGTCTTTTGGTGTGGCATATAGGCACGTCATGGGTCGTACATAGCTATTCAAGCGAGTGCCAGAGGACAGCTATCTTGCTGTTCTGCTCCAAGACGTCCATGCGGGCGAATGCCTCCACGCAGTCCTTTCCAACGGTGACCGCCCCGTGATCCTTTATGAGTACGGCCTTATGTCCCTTCATAGAGGAGGCAACCGCCTCCGCGAACTCCCACGTTCCAGGCGTCATCCTTTCCACCACCCCGACGCCATCCGCCAAAAGAATGCCGGCTTCTTCGGTCAGCGGGGCAAACCCAAGGCCCCTGCGAAGGAGGGCGAGGGCATAGGTCGGGTGCGCGTGAACCACGTAGTTCACGTCCGGAAACGCACGGTATATGGAGGCGTGCATCCTCCACTCCGACGAGGGCTTGTGAAGTCCTTCTAGGACGTTGCCGTCGAAGTCTATGAGAGAGACAGTTTCAGCCGTTATCTCCCCCTTGAGCAGGGACGTGGGGGTTACGTAAAAAGTCCTGTCGTCGTTTCTCGCGCTCACGTTTCCTCCAGTTGCGGTTACAAGTCCTCTCTGGTAAAGCATGCCCATGCACTTGGCGACAAGCTCCCTTTGGTTAGCTGCCATATGCCATAATCGCCGGGCCTAATCAGGCTTGCTCCCGATCGAGAACCGCGTTGCACACGCTGTCCGCTACTGAAACAAAGGGATCGCTTCTCCTTACGTTCTCAAATCTAACCGAGGCAAACGAAGAGGCAAGTGACCTGATCTGCTCGTTGAGTTTCGCCAGTCTGGGGTTCCTGATCGCCCAAATCCCGTTCAGCTGGGAGATCACGAGCTTGCTGTCCGATACCACCACCACTTCTCTCTCGCCCAACCTGAGCGCGGCCTCTAAAGCCCTCAGCACCGCCGTGTACTCCGCCTCGTTGTTAGTGCAATGACCAAGATAGAATCCCTGCTTCTCGATTACCTTTCCGTCCCTGACCAATACGTAAGCCGCTGCCCCAGGCCCTGGATTCCCCCTGGATGCCCCGTCGGTATAGGCATAAAGCAACGAGGTCACCTCAGCTCTATCCTTCTTTCGCCGTACTCAAGGATGACCTGCTTTACCTCCTCTGGGAGATGAGGCGCGAAAGCCGGTGCGTCGCCACCATTACCAGAAGCCCCGAGCGCGCCATCGAAGAAAGCCACAAGCGCAAGTGCGCAAGAAGCCGAATGCCAAGCTGGGCCAATGGGATCAGGTGAATTCCCCGAGTAAGCGGCACTTATATAGGATGGGCCACCCGAAAGCAAAAGCTTGAACACCTTGTTAAGCGTCTCCCACCCAAGCTGATGAAAGCCGTACCTGTAGCAGCCAAGCGCGTAAAGGGCCGTGAGCTCCGGCCACACGGCCCCCATGTAGTACTGCTTGGGGTCGTACCTTGGATCTTTAGAAGACATGGACCTAAGGCCCCATGGCGTCATGAAGTCCTGCTCGTAAAGCCGTTTGATAACCGCAGCTCCCACATCACCTGGCAAAATGCCCAGAGAAAGCGGGATAACCGACATCGCGGAAAGGACCATGTGCTTTTTTCCCTCCCTGTCGATGCGATCGTAGAGCAGGCCGTCGTCCTGCGAGTAAAGCGACAAGAGGGAAGCGGCCATTTCACTGGCCTTGACGTGAAGCTCATCAGCCCTGCGCTCATCTCCAAGCGCGGAGTAAAGCGAGGCAGCATCGTCCAATGCCCTTGCAACCAAGGCGTTTACCTCAACGCATGCCCCTTCCCTTTCCAGCGACATGGAAACCGGCCATCCAACAAGCAACGAAGATGGATCGCAGGCGAACAGACCGCCTATGTAACGCCTCTCACTCGTGAGGAACTCCAAGGCCATGTCCAAGTTTGCACGGTACTCCTTTAAGATGGTGAAGTCGCCGCTCCAAGCCACGTAATCCTCTAGCGCGCTAACCCACAAGGGGGTTGTAAGGGCAGACGCGTACCCCGTCTCAAGCTTATCTGGCGTCACCTGAGGATCCAACGTTATCTCGTTGGGCATGAGCCCCCTTCTGTCGCCCTGTCTTACCTGGTAGGCCGCGATTAGCCCGAGGGCTTCCCTTGACCACCGATAAAGTCCAAGCCTGTTGCCTGCCATGGAACACCAGAGGTCGTCAGCGCCAAGCACCCATGAGAACACCGGCATGCTCGATAGCCAGCTCCCCCCTATGGAGGAATCCGTGTGAGACCTTATCAAGAGCGAGGAGCAAAGGCTCAGGGCAGCGTCCGCATCTCCTAATCCGGTCTTAAGTGCAGCTGGCTGGAGGCGCTGCTGCTCCCTTCTCCTTCCGGCCCATGAGGCGCTAAGCTTGAGCAACAGTTGTCCGCTTCCCGCGGCCGACCACCCAGAAAACCTCATGGAATCCGATGACACAAGCACCTCAACGCTTTGGCCTGCTTCCAAAGCTCCATAGAACCTCATGCCGTCTCTCCCGTGGGATGGGCCTATTATCCTCATTCTTTTGCTCCCCTCGGGCCACATGAACCTCATGGATGGAGACAGCTCATCCCGTACCTGCCCCTTAAGCTCGAAGTAGACGTTCATGGTGTCGCCTTCAAACCACATCGCTGACGATCCTCTATCGCCGTAGAGCCATACCGCAAAGGAGGGATTCCAATAAACCCATTGGCAAAGGCCTTCTAAAGGAGTGCCATCAAGGGTCACCCTCATCGACTTAAGAAGCTCAACGTAATCCATCCAAAGACCAGTTCTCGATCTTCCCTCGGGGTCAGGCTGGGGATAGGACCCATCTCCGTTCAGCACGATATGCGCTGACGCGCCTTTGAGAAAGATCATAGCGCTCTTGGGGTCCAGCTTCACGTTGCTGGCTCTTGCTGTTTCAAGCATTTCTTGAGGGCGCATCGCCAGATAAGGCCGATGCATGCTTTTAACGCTTTGGCCTTCTTAAGCAATTTTAAGTAGCGGCGCATTTTTCATCGCGCTAGCTTTATAATTTGATGCGCAATACTTTATTGGATGGATGCGTGACGAGATAGAAAGAGGAATAATGGCGGGCATGATATCTGGATTGATTTACTCGATTTTGGTATCCGCGTTTGCGTGGTTCGCCTATCTCTCTTTTCCTGCTTACCAGACCACGTGGTACTCCGCCTTGCCCTTCTTGGTGGCGCAAAGGCCCAATCTGCCCATGGTCGCTTTGCTTTCCTTTGTATGTGGAGCGCTGCTCAGCATGTTCTTCGCCTTTTACAACAGCAAGATACCGGGGAACAGCTCCATGGAAAAAGGCGTGTTCCTATCGCTGTGGCTCATGGATATCTCGTCCGCAGCTCTGGCATTCGTGGGAGGGCAGGAGAGCTACTTCTACATGGCGACACCTGCGGTGTTCTTCGCCCCTCTTTACGGCCTATCTCTGGGATTTCTGTTCGACGCGCTTAAGGGGGGCAGCCGTTAAGCT
>DAYW01000004.1:22679-23699 GCA_002507085.1 archaeon UBA168
CCGCCGTTTAAGTAACGCATGTCTGATTTTTCCGAGTACAAGGATTTCGCAGTGGATGTAATGAAGCACATGATACCCCTAAAGTCGGTGAGCCCAGCCGCAGGGGGCGAGGGGGAAGGAAGGAGAGCGGATTACCTGCTGTCGGTAATAAAGCAAATAGCGCCGCAGGCAGAGATAACTCAGCTAGATGCGAAGGACGAGTTCGGTTACAGAAGGCCCAACATAATAGCAAAACTCGACATGAAGAAGGAGAAGACCGTGTGGGTTTTCTCGCACATGGATACGGTCTCGGAGGGCGACATAGCCGCCTGGAAGACAAACCCCTACGAGGCCGTTGTCGACGGCGATAAGATATACGGCAGGGGGACCGAGGACAACGGTCAGGCTCTGGTGGCCTCTCTAGTTGCCATGAAGGCTCTGGTGGATAGACGCGTCGACCCGAAGTACAACTACGCCATAGGGCTGGTGGCGGATGAGGAAATAGGGAGCGTTTACGGGCTGAAGTACGTGGTCGAAAGATACCCGTTCCTTCCAAGCGATCTCTACCTGGTGCCGGACGCGGGCAGCCCAGACGGGCTTGACATAGAGATAGCTGAAAAAGGCGTGATGTGGCTCAAGTTCACCGTGCTGGGCATCCAGTCGCACGGCTCGATGCCGTCGAAAAACGCCAACAGGATAGCCATGAAGCTGCTACTTCAAGTAGATGACGTCCTTCACAAGAAGTACGACGCCAAGGACCCGCTTTTTACTCCTCCTACCTGCACTTTTGAGCCGACAAAGAGGGAGCCCAACGTGGGCAGCATAAACATAGTTCCGGGCAAAGACGTAAGCTACTTCGACTGCAGGATCCTTCCCAAATATCCCGTGGCGGACGTCCTTGCCGATGTGATGGCGTTGGCTCGCGAGGCATCCGAGGAGAACGGCGTTAACATAAGCGTTGAGCCCGTGGTGATCGATGATCCGGCACCTCCCACTGACCCAAACAGCGAGGTGGCGCAAAGGCTCAAGTCAACCATAAAG
>DAYW01000028.1 GCA_002507085.1 archaeon UBA168
GCGCCTATGTACCTCACCTTTCCCTGATGGACCAGGTCGGTGAGGGTTGAGAGGGTCTCCTCGATGGGGGTATCGTAGTCCCAGCGGTGGATCTGGTAGAGGTCGACGTAGTCAGTTCCAAGCCTCTTCAGTGAGGCGTCTATCTGCCTTAAGATGTGCTTTCTGGAAAGGCCTGAGTCGTTGGGGCCGTTGCCCACGGGGAAGTAAACCTTTGTTGCGACGACCGCGTCCTCCCTCCTCCCCTTGAGGAACTCGCCGAGGATCTCCTCCGCCCTCCCCGCGGAGTAGACGTTGGCGGTGTCGTAGAAGTTTATGCCGAGGTCCCAAGCCCTGGAGAGGACCTTGAAGGCCTCATCCTTGCCCACCACCCATCCCCCCGTCCCGTAGCTTTGAAGAGCGGGATCGCCGAAGGACATGGTACCAAGGCAAATCTTCGATACCTTAACTCCTGACCATCCCAGACGAACGTATTCCATAACATTGGAGGTCGCCGGCCTTTAAATGCTTGGCGTCCATGAGGCACGCCTTTGTCGCATGAGTTAACCGCTTAATCGACGACGGGGCCACGGCTCTTCAAGGCCCAGAATTCCCATGGGGCAAGCTCGCCGGCGCTACTTGATCTTCATGGTCTGGGCGATCGCAGCCCCTGAGCTTGCGCAAGCGAACATCAATATAGCGGGAAAGAGAAGCGCATTGCCCTGAGAGTACATGTAGCCAACAATCACTGGAGCCACAACGCCGGCAAGCGTGTTAAAGGTCAAGGCCATTCCGAGGGCCGTGCCCGTGAACCTTGCAGGCACCAGTTGCCCAGGAATGACGAACATCATCGCCGTGGGCATGTAGCTCGCGATCCCAACCGCCAAGCTGATGGCCGCCATTTCGGCCAATCCCCTTGCCCAAACTAGGGCGAGAAGGATCAGGCCGAAGGCCATCGAGGGCGCGACGAAAAGCGGCTTTCTCCTGCCCATCCTATTGGACGCGTAGCCGGAAAGGAGCGTTCCAATTATCCCAGCAGCTCCTAGGGCGGAGGCCAGTGAGCTCGCGATCACCAGCGAGCTTATGCCCCCGTTCCTCATGAGCCACGTGACCCAGAACGTGGTCACCGCCATGAAGGGGATCGATTCCAAGAAGACCGCCACGCTGAACTTCCACACATCTGTGCTTCTGAAGACATCGGCCAGGCGCTGCCTTTCGCTCTCGTCTGAGGCGCCCCGCGATGACCTATAGGGGCCGGGCCTTACGCTTGCGGCATACACAACGAGCCCCGCGGCCGCAAAGGCCATCCCGATCAGGAAGTCTTCCCTCCATCCAAAGCGCTCAAGCGTCACGCCGGCCAGAACTTCACCCCACGCCACGCCTATGGGAAGCGAGGCAGCCCAGAGAGAGATGGGAAGCGCCGACTCCTCCGGCTTGAACCACTGCTGAATGGACGCGGCGCTCGCTATGGCCAGAGCCACCGCTCCCATACCGACCGCGAGCCTTCCCATGAGCAGAACCAAAAGGGAACCGGCAAAAAAGCTGACGCTCCAGCCCAGCATGATGAGCGCCAGCCCCAGGACTCCCGCTCTCCTCGTACCCCACCGGTCCAACATCAGGCCGGCCGGCATTGACATGGCCAAGGAGCCAATGAAGTAGAGCGTTGAGACGTAGGCGGCAGTACCCACGCTTACTCCAAAGGAGCCTGCCATAGGGGCAAGGATCGGTGAAACAACCGCGAAAGCAAAGCCAGTCGTTATCATGTACACGCCTATCAGCGTGGCGAGCATAAGGGGCGCGAGGTTTGCCGCGCGCAATCTGATACACTTAGGACCCGAGCCCATAAGCCTTATCGGATGATGACATCGGATGACGACTAAGCTGATAAAGAACCTCGCACGTTCTTTGAATCCGCCGAAGGCAATCCCTTCGCCACGCGGTTGCGGCGCCGCGAAAAAGCTTTACGCGCCCTTCTCCCTAAAGTATGGCATTTGAAGACCTAAAGGGCAAGGTAGTGCTGGTGACAGGAGCTTCAAGGGGGCTGGGAAAGGCCATGGCCCTTGAATTCCGCAAGTACGGCGCCCTGGTGGCGGCGAACTACAACGCCTCGCGCGGCAGAGCCGAGGAGCTCAAAAGGGAGGCAGGAGAAGGACTCGAGATATTCAAGGCCGACGTTTCCAACAGAGAGCAGGTGAAGGCCATGATCGATCAGGTGAAGGCCACCTTCGGACCAGTCGACGTCCTTGTCAACAACGCGGGAACCTGGTTCCTTGGAAGCTTCGAGGAGTTTGACGAGAAGAAGTTCGAAAGCATGTGGAGGACCAACTTCATGAGCATGATTTACACGTCTCTGGAAGTGATACCAGAGATGAAGTCGCGCGGAAAAGGCGCGATCATAAACGTGTCGTCCAACGCGGCTCTGGGAACCGCCGCAATTGGCACAACCTTCTACGCGATCACCAAGGCAGCCGTAGTGACCCTCACTAGGAGGCTGGCCCTCGAGCTCGGAGGCAGCGGCATAAGGGTCAACGCCGTGGCTCCAGGATGGATAGAGACAGACCTCACTGTGGGCGGCAAGAGCAGGGAAGAGGTAGAGAAGATGGAGCAGTCCTTCAGGTCAAGGACGATGCTTCACATGATAGGAAAACCAGAGCACGTAGCTAAGCTCGTGGTCTACCTGGCCTCCGAGGACTCCGGCTTCATGACGGGGCAGGTCATAGTCATGGACGGAGGAAGGATAGATTACCTAACGCACGGCATTTAGAAAGAAAAACGTAAACGCGAAGCCGCCAATAATTTTATGATAATGTTTGAATCTGATGAGCAGTTCGTGAAGGACTTCTATGGGCTGAACGAGGATGAAAGGATTAGGCTCGTGCAGGACCTCAAGCACTTGGCCGGCGACACAAGCGGGCCGCTCCTGTTCATGGGCCCTTGCGAGAAGATAAGGAAGGAGTTTCTTAAGGCTTGGAACTGCACGCCAGTTGACATATTCGGCGATTGCTCGGGCATGCCAAAACCGACGCTTAAGCGCCGAGCTTTCATTATCTCGGGCTTATTGGGACGCGCTTAGTCGCTTCCCATAATCCCATTCCCTTTTTTATCTCATGAAGGGACTATCTGAGGTAGTGGGTTCTCTTCTCTTGGTAGCCCTCACGCTCGGAGCCTTCGCCTTGGTCTGGCCATGGCTCAGCTCTTACCTCCAGGGACAGGCCGCGACCTCCTCCATATACGCAAGCGAACGCGCCGAGCAGAGCGAGGAACTTCTTTCGCCCGTTTACTTCCAGCAACAGGGCGGAAAAACCATCATCTACGCCTATAACTACGGGGAGTACCCCTTCACCGCCGATGAGGCACTTGTTGGAGGGAAGCTCGTGAAAGCCAACGGGACTGTCGATCCCGGCTCTCTGGCTCCCATAGACGTGTTCGGGGTAGGAAGCCCCATCACGATCATAGGGGCAGGAGGTGTCGAGTTTACCTGGCAAGGGAGTTAGCGGCGTCCTGGCGGCGTTGCTGATGATATCACTGATGTCCGTTGCAGCCCTTGCCCTCGCGCTTTCCTTCAGCNNAAGCCACAGCGTGTCGCGTTACGAGGCATCAGATTACTTGGTCCAGCTGAAGGAAAGGCAAAGGCTTGCGGTCAATGAAGATGATTATCCCGTGATCAACGTCAGCGGAGACGGCTACTTGACATGGGCGCTGGCGCCAACGGGAAGCGGAAGGCCCGATCTGGTTAGGCTTAACGTTTCGCTGCGCCACACAGCGACCTTAAACCTGACCCAGGTTTTCGGCTACACTCCCTCTTCGGCGCTCCTAGTTACGTCCCTTGGCAACGTCTGCAAGGTGACCGGATCAGAGCCGGCGCTTTTGTCAAACGCAACCTCAGCAGCCCCTGGTTCTCGCGTGGAGCTATTGGTAAGAAAAGGGGACCACCCATTTTACGAACTCTTTTGGGACGGCGCCAGCGTGGCTTTTGGCAAAGCGGACAACGGCTTTGTGGTCTCTATGCCCAGCGCTATCGGCGAGGTTAAGGCCGTGGTAATCTGGTACTCGGATCAGTGGAAAAAAGAGGGAACAACGCAGCTGCTGATATGGTGCAATGCCATGCCTACACAGATCCAGTCCTCACCAAGCCAGGGAACAACGCAGACGGCAGGGCAGACGGCGGGCCAAGCAACAAGCCAATCGCCAAGCGGAAAAGCCGACCACACCGGAAGCTCGGAAAGCGGTCCAGGTAGGGCTCACAGTCCAAACCTGCCCAATGCCAGCGATTTGCCCCAGTGGATAGTGGTACTGGGAATACCGCCCAATTCAAGGGCGACCGTCCTTGTTGGAAGCGCAGCGCTCGAGCTGCAGGCAGACCAGGCTACCGCTGACCCGGATCCAGGGGCGCCCATCTATCCCCAGCCCCTTATCGTGGGCCTCGTGAAATACGGCCCCGTAAAAGTTCAAGAGGGAGGGACCGCGTTAGTTTTCTACGCCCCCAAAAGTTACTACGTGCAAATCTCCTCGACTGATGGGGGAAGCGTGGTTCCCAGCTCTGGCTGGTACCGTGCGAACTCGTGGATCACGCTCAGGGCCTCCCCAGAAAACGCCTTCCGCTTCATCGCCTGGGTGGGAAGC
>DAYW01000053.1:0-3335 GCA_002507085.1 archaeon UBA168
AGCTCGGCCTATCAGATGATGGCCAGCCAATCGGGCTTCCGCAGGCTGAGCTTGAGGAAAGCCTTGCGAACATGAGGAATTTATGCGATTTCATAGGCGCTGATTTTCGCGTGGTCAACTCTGAGAAGGGGAGCAAGGGCGAAGTGCTGGAGCTTCACGTGACTAGAAAGAAAAAAGGGGAGGAACCCGTTTCCGTAAACGTTGCATTCCTCGGAAACGTTGACGCGGGAAAGTCCACCCTCAAGGGAGTTCTGATATCAAATGAGTTGGACAACGGAAACGGAAAGGCCATGGAGAAAGTTGCACGCTATCTCCACGAAATAAAGAGCAGAAGGACGTCTTCCGTCGCGGTTCACGCCCTTGGCTTTGACGAGCAGGGAAGGGCAGTTAACGAAATCCTACCCCATTACGACGAAGCCGAGATCTTCCTCAAGTCCAGGAAGATGATCTTCATAATAGACCTAGCCGGCCATGAACGGTACATAAAGACCACGTTGGCCGGAATAATGGGGCACTCGCCAGACTACGCCGCCATAATCGTAGCGGCTAACGCTGGAACGGTTGGCACGTTCAAGGAACATCTTGGGATCGCGCTTGCCCTCAACCTGCCAGTTTTCTGCGTCATAACTAAAATAGACCTGTCGCCTGCGGAAATAACGCAGAGGACGCTTGCGGAAGTCGAGCACTACTTGAAGCTGCCGGGCGTAAGCAAGATCCCGTTCCTAGTTAAGACGAAGGGAGACGTGGTCATAGCCGCCAAGAACATGCCCTACGCCAGGGTGGTTCCCATATTCATGGTTTCAAACGTCGACGGAAGGGGCATCGACTTGATAAAGGAGTTCCTTGAGCTAATCCCGCCCAGGATCAAGTGGGTTGAAAGGGATAACTACCCCTTCATGGCCTACATCGACGAAAAGTTCAACGTTACAGGGGTTGGCTTAGTCGTGAGCGGCCTGGTCGAGCAGGGAAAGGTCAAGAGCGAAGCCCTGCTTGAAATAGGTCCCTTTGATGATGGCTCCTTCAGAAAGGTAAGGGTCAAATCCATACAGACAAATCGGGTGTTTGCCGAAGAGGTTTGCGCTGGAAGCGACGCCGCCTTCGCGTTAACTGGAGTTGACTACTCGGAGGTCAGAAAGGGCATGGTATTGGCTGACCCATCGTTGACACCCAAGGCCAGCAAGGGATTTATGGCTAGAATAAGGGTTCTGCACCATCCTACGACCATAAGGGTGGGCTACACCCCTGTTGTCCACATACACACCATAAGGCAGGCGGCAAGGATAACCAAGATGGGCAAAGAAGCACTCAGAAGCGGCGACGTAGATCAGGTTGAAATGATCTTCACTCAAAGACCCGAATTCGTGAAAGTTGGCGATACCTTCATATTCAGAGAGGGGAGGGCCCGCGGCCTTGGCATGGTATTATCTCTCATCCAATGAGATAACCAAGCGCTTAATTTCAGCGCAAAAAGCGGCGCGCCTTCGTTAAGTAACGGCGCTTCTTTCATTTAAGTCGGTGCCGCCTCGTTCGCATTTGCTCCAGCCGCAAACCGGACACGTCATGCAGCCCTCAGACACTATCAAGGGACTTCCGCATTCTGGGCACGTTGGATTGCCGTATCCCCACGAGTCATCTCCAGACTCTTGGTGATCTTCCTGACGGTTTTCGGGCGACAACGAGATCAGCGGCTTTTGGGACTCCGCTTTGCCAGACTTCAAAGCCATGTACTTGCTTAAGGCCTTGCCAATGGCATCTGGAACGGAGAGGATCTTTTCTCCCTCTTGCCAGACCGGCTCTCCTCCCCTGATTCCCACCAGCTCTTTTATTATGGCGTTGGGGTCTGCCCCTATCCTCAGGGATAAGGATATGAGACGACCTATGGCCTCCGTGAAGGCTGCTATGGCCGCCCCGCTCTTTCCCAACGTGGTGAAGACCTCAAACATCCTGCCGTCCTTCTCGTTAATGGTCACGTAGAGGTTACCAGAATCGGTCTTCATCTTGATGGTCATGCCGGAAAGGACGGAGGGGCGCGCTTCGGGCAAAATCCCTCCTGCCTCCTTTGCCGCCTCCTTCTTCTGCTCGCCCTTTTGCTCGGCGGTCGAGCCGGTGTAAAGCACCTGGACGCTCCTGCTGCCATCCCTGTATATCGTTATCCCCTTGCATCCTAGCTCATAAGCCTCGAGGTAAGCCTTAGCAACGTCATCAACGGTTGCGGAGTTCCTCATGTTTATGGTCTTACTAACGGCGTTGTCAACAAAGGCCTGCCATGCGGCCTGCATGGCCACGTGGTAGTGAACGTCTATTTCGAGCGCGGTCTTAAACAGCCTCTTGACCCCCTCTGGGACCTCGCTTATGCCCTCCAGCTTACCAGTCCTAGACACCCTCATCATTAGGTCGTCGGAGTAGAAGCCAAGGCGCTTAGCGACCTCCTGAAAGAGCGGGTTCACCTCTGGGAACTCGCCAACGCTCACCTTTTTCACGTAGGCCACGGCGAAAAGCGGCTCTATCCCAGATGAAGCCCCAGCTATCATGGATATCGTGCCCGTAGGGGCTATAGTTATGGTGTCGGCGTTTCTTAACCCGTACTTCCTTATCCCCTCCTTCACCGCCTGCCAATCCAAAGGTGGCCTGTTCAGGTCCACTTCTTTACCGAAAACCCTGCCAGAGAACGGCAAAGCGGGTTGCTCGGAGTCGTATATGCTTCCCTTGAAGGCTGGGAAGCTGCCGCGCTCCTTGGCCAGCTCTATGCTTTCTAGCTTCGACTGATAGTTGATGAACTCCGCAACCTGTGAAGCGACGTTAAGCCCCTCTTCGGAGTCATAGGGTATGCCAAGCATTATGAGCATGTCGGCCCATCCCATAACCCCTAGACCCGTCTTCCGGTTGGCCTTGGTCATCCGCTCTATCTCCTTTAAGGGAAAGGCGTTGGCATCTATGACGTCATCGAGAAAGCGCGTGGCCAACCTGACGGTCTCGGCGAGGGCCTCCCAATCGATCTTCGGGGACTGCGGATAATCCTTTACAAAGTGCCCTAGGTTTATGCTGCCCAGGTTGCATGACTCATAGGGCAGAAGCGGCTGCTCGCCGCACGGATTTGTGCTCTCTATTTCTCCAAGTTGGGGAGTCGGATTGTATTGATTTATGCGATCCAGAAAAACCATTCCGGGGTCCCCGGTTGCCCACGCTTGCTGGCATATCTCCTGGAATATCTTCTTGGCGCTCACCTCCGACGTTACCTGTCCGTTGCGGGGATTGATCAGCTTGTACGTGGAGTCGTTTTTCAGGGCGTTCATGAACTCCTCCGTTGCTCCAACGCTTATGTTGAAGTTTTGAAG
>DAYW01000053.1:3356-6394 GCA_002507085.1 archaeon UBA168
TATGCCCATGTTGGCGCCCCTTCTCCTTCCTCCTTGCTTTATCTGCTCGGTGGCGGCGTCAAAGATCTTCATAAAGGAGACTGGCCCGCTGGCTACGCCCATCGTGCTCTTTACTATGTCGTTTTTTGGCCTTATCCTCGAAAAAGAAAATCCCGTGCCACCGCCGCTCTTGTGAATAATTGCGGTGTTCTTGAGGGCGTCAAATATGCCATCTATTGAATCGGGAACGGGAAGCACGAAACACGCCGACAGCTGACCTAACGGCGTGCCCGCGTTCATGAGCGTGGGCGAGTTTGGGACAAAATCAAGCCTTGCCATCATCGCATAGTACTTGGCGCTGAGCTGCCTTATCTCTTCCTCGCTTTTGCCGTAGGCCCTTTCGGCGCCCGCTATCGTTTCCGCGACGCGCCTGAACATCCCCTCAGGGGTTTCTACCACGTTGCCCTTCTCGTCCTTGATCAGGTAACGGGCTTCAAGAATCTTCCTTGCCGTCTCGGTTAGCGTGACCGCCTCTTCCATAGCAACTGGTATACCTTGCCAAAATTTATATGTTTATGGGACAACGGCAAACCAATGCTTTCACATGGACTTCCGAAAGCTGCCTTAAAGCTAGCTATCCAGCTGATCCCTCAAACACACGCAAAACGTATATTCACAGCACGGTGTTTTATTGAATTNNCGGTGTTTTATAGAATTGACAGAACAATCCCCGCTCGTCCTCAGGAGCTGCAGGCCAGAAGACCTGGACCAAGTGATAAAGATAAACGAGGTTTGCCTGCCAGAGAATTACCCGCGCTCGTTCTTCGTGGAGCACCTGATCAATTTTCCCAAGGCATTTATAGTAGCTGAGATGGATGGAAAGATCGTAGGCTATGTGATGACCCGTGTTGAGAAGGGATTTTCGTTCTACGGGATGAAGTGGGTCACGAAAGCTCACATAATATCTCTTGCTGTTTTGCCCCAGTACAGGAGAAAGGGCATAGGCACAGCGCTTATGAAGAAAGCCCACGAGGGAGCTAAGGAATACGGCGCAACCGAGATCTACCTTGAGGTTAGAGTCAACAACGACGAGGCCATAGGACTTTACAAGAAGCTCTCTTATGAGATAAAGGACGTAAATGCCAACTACTACTCAGACGGCGAAGATGCTTATATTATGGTGGCACACCTTTAGGTGCCCGATATGAAAATCTTCGATCTGAGGAGTAATTCGCCCTTCGCGCAAGAACTGGCAAGCCTGCTGGGCTCTGATTCCATTCCTGTGGAAAAAAAAGTTTTTCCTAACCAGGAGGTTTACGTCAGGCTGACCGAGGACGTAAAGGGCGACGACGTTATCATAGTCGGCACAAGCTATCCAAGCCCAAACGATAGGCTGTTTGAGCTTTTTCTGGCCGTTGACGCGGCAAAGCGCGCCGGTGCCAGCTCGATCAAGGCCTTTGTGCCATACATGGCATACGGAAGGCAGGACCGGGTACAAAGGGAGGGTGAAGCCGTAAGCGCCTTAGCGGTGGTGAGGGCGTTGGGAACTGCTGGCCTTGACGAGATTTACATGGCTGACTACCACAATCCTGACCTTATCCCCACAATGCCCGTAAGGGCACACAACGTGATGACGGCCAGGGCCATAGGCGAATACCTCCGCAACAAGTACAACCTTTGCGACCCCATAATTTTGGTGCCCGGCACGAAATCCCTTGAAGGGAAGTACCTCGCAAGGGCGAGGGAGGCAGCCGAAGGGGCTGGATCATCCCGCTACACGGGATACCTTAAGGAAAGGGATTGGATCACCGGAGAGGTCCACACCAAGAAGAGAGAGATCGGCGCAAAGGGCAAGGACGTCATAGTTATAGATGACGAGATAAGCACCGGAGAAACCGTGATAAACGCGCTTAGAATGCTTGAGGAAGAAGATCCCTCAAGGATATTTGTGGGATGCACTCACGGCATCTTTGCAAACGATTCCCTTGATAGAATTCGCGCGCTTGGCGTTTCCGACGTGATTTGCAGCGACTCCATACCCTCGCCTGTTTCAAAGGTTCACCTAGCGCCCCTGTTCAAAAGGGAGGCATTTAACCGGGAGGTAGCTTCTTCTGAAAGGTAAGCCTCAAGCCCAGCGTTTTTCTCTATTAAGGCATTCGGCCGCGCTTGGGGGCGGCACCTCTGTTGAGGGTTACCTTTAAGGTTTCGTTCGGAAGATCGAAATTACCGTCAAACCTTATGAGAAGTCCGTAAGCCGAGTACAGATAGCTCTTTCCGTTTCCCACATCTCTGACATAAACTGGCAAGTAGGAGGCAGAGAAAAAGCCCTCCTCGTTCTCATTGATGAGCAGCTGCACGCTTTCCCCAGGATCCAACGTAAAGAGCTTGACGGGATCATCCATGTAGACTAGGCCTTCTTTTCCCTCCAGGGTAACCTTTTTAATGCCTTCCACGCTATCGCCGACCTGCCTTACGATAAAATCAAATTTCAACCTATTTTTTATAGGGATAATCCCTTATAAGCATGGGCTATAAACCTTAAGGTGAATGACATGAGCNNCAACTCATAAATTTGCATCTGACGTAATGGGCTTTCAGGACCGCAAGGTTAAGATCATCACGACGACGGGAAAGCAGTTCGAGGGCACCCTGAGGTCAATTGATCCAGATCACCTTCACGTTTATCTTGAGGACGCGACGCTGCAGGGCGGAGAGGCTATGCCAGTGGTTTTCATTCCAGGATCCATAATAGAGCACATAGTTGTGGAAGAGAAGAGCGTGGACCTTCGCGCTTTGGCAGAGATCCTCGAAAAAACCTTTCCAAGAATGGTAAAGATAGACGAGTCAGCGTCGTTGATCATAGTGGCAGATAGGGTCAGGGTGACCAATAGGGGCGTTTCAGGAGCCGGGCCCACGGCCGAAAAGGTAAAGAAAATCTATGAGGACTTTTTAAGGAGCCAAGCGCAATAAGGCTTGAAGGTTTTTTGTGAGCGAAGCGCAGAGCGTACGCCGCAGGCCTTCTCGCGCAAAGAAGAACATCCAATCCAAGGCCTCTTATC
>DAYW01000053.1:6447-8129 GCA_002507085.1 archaeon UBA168
GATGGGGATTTCCTGCTTCTTCCAAGAAACTTCCCATGCACCCTCTCGAAGAAGGGTATGTGCAGCAGAGGTTTCCTGTCCACAGGCTCTAAGGGCAGTCTCAGCACGGCAAACATTTAGAGATGCGTTATAATCAGGATAATCACGATCTGCGGCACAACCGCATTTGAGACAGAGAAACACTTTATCGGAAAGCGTCAGTTTTTTCAAGTATCCGCATTGCGCACACGCTTTGGATGCGTTTCTGTTTCAGTACCTTCCTGCTTAACCGTAAAAAGCTAAAGTCCCAAGAAAACAAAGCAATATGGAAAACCTCGAGGCCCTGCGCGATGCCATAGCCCCCTACTTGCCTGAGGCAAGAGGATACGCCACGGCGTGCTTTAAAGGAAAGAGGTGGAATGGGAAGCCGCTCTTAATACTTCTTGACACGGCTCTTACGTCAACGGGTTTCAGCTATTTCTCATTCGTTGAACCAAGAGTTAGACGCTTTGAAAGAGAGCTACTTGACGGCCTCGCTCTAAGCTCATCGCGCAGCCTTTTTATGCAAAGGAGCTGGTACTGCGTATCCGATAGATGCGCGCAAATAATGTTGTCAGCCATAAGTCATTTCTCATCACGCGATGAGAAATCTGAGATGAAAAAGCTGATTGATTGGGCTCATAACGCTGATCCCTTTCGCAGGGATGATCCCTTCTCAAAAACGAAAGGGCTTGGCGTGTTCTCGATTCAATACCTCAGGGGACAGCTGGGCCTCGACGTGCCGATTCCAGATAGGAGCGTCAGGAAGTTCCTAACCGCTTACTATTCGAGCGAGCTTAATACTCCAGTTGAGATCATGAGGGCCATTGACGAGGTATCTTCCTCTCTCGGCATTACGAGGCTTGAGCTGGTATGGGCCATATGGATTCGCTTCGACTCAGAGGGCAGGAGCAGGCTCACTGGGTTGTGACCAACGCCCCATCCTTCGTGACCACAAAGGTGTGCTCGGCCTGAGACACGGGCCGACCTCCTACCTCTATGAGAGCAGGATACTCGTAAAGGGCTTTGAGCTTCACCAGCTTTTCAATGTTCAAGTGAAGCTTGTCAGCCGGCATGAAGTCCTGCAGCCATCTCTCCGCGAACGGCAGCGTCCTAAACCTCCTGTTTATCTCATCGAAAAGAGACTTCGCCTCGGGGTCCTTAACGTTCCTAGGCTTGTTAACTATGTATATGCCTCCGGGCTTCCAATCCACGACTTTTGAGGGGCGGCCCTCAAAAGTGACAAAGGGCTCTATGGCATAGACCTTGCCTTCTTCGAACTTCCCCAAGTCCCAGTTTACCTGAACGTTGGGGATGCTCACGTCGCCATGAAGCTCGAAGTACTCTATGGAGTGGCCGGTTAGGTTTGAGACCGCCTGGTAGTTGTAGTTCTTGAGCACCCTTTCCACCCTTTTACCCACCTCGGTGATTGGGACACCTGGCGCAACAACCTTAAGGGCTTCTTCTAGGGCTTCTTCAGCTGCGTACACCAAGTCATCGTATTTATCAGAGAGAGAAACGGTTACGGCGGAATCAGCTATGAGACCGTTGTAGTGAGTGCCTAAGTCTATCTTGACCACCGAGTCCTCAGGTATCGTGGTCTCCTCTCCTATGGTTGGCGTGTAGTGAGCTGCTACCTCGTTGACGTCCACGTTTGTTGGAAA
>DAYW01000053.1:8226-22007 GCA_002507085.1 archaeon UBA168
CGCTTGGCCAGCCTTCATGTAACCTTCAAGCGTTTCATCATCCATTGGCCGTTACCTCAGGTCAAATTGGGGCGTAGCTTATACAGCTGAGGGCCTCTTCAAGCGTGTAGATGGCCTCGCCTAAGAGCACCTGTCTGCCGTGCTTAGGGACTTTTTTGGGAGCTGAGATTCGGGGCTTAGCTGGCCAAGCCTTGTTTTCGATTTCACTCGCCCGCCTGAAGGTATGCGGTTTTTCTAGATTGGTTTTCTAGATTGCGCATCGCAACTTATATATTGCTTTTTAAAAAGTGATATGGAGGATAGCAAGGAACAGGGCTTTTCTTACGGGTCCGCCATAGCCGAGATAAGAAGGCTGGCAAACAAGAGGATGGGACCGCCGAGGGAGTTCGGTTGCTCGCAGATAGTCGCTGCGCTGCTGGAGCTGGAAGCCTCGGGCCCCATGAGCAGAGAAAAGCTGGCCTCCTCGCTGGAGCTGGGCGGTGGCTCGGTGAAAACCCTCGTTAGGGTGCTGAAGGAGGCAGGCCTAATCGATGTAAGGCGGTCTGGCAATGGGCTAACGGAAAAAGGAAAAGCGGTGGTGTCTGCAATGCACGACCTAATAATTGGCATAAAGCCGCTTGAAACCAGTTACCTGAAAATGGGATCGTACAACGCAGCCATTTTCATAAACTCCCGGGCTCTGGGTCGCGTCGACCCTCTGACCCTTAGAGATCTAGCAGTACGCATGAGCGCAACTGGCATGACTACCTTGGAGTTCTCAGATGACTTGATCATACCGCCAGATGGAATCAAGTTAAAGGAGGTTTCTCCCGGCGACTACGAAACCCTCTTGAAGATGGGAGCCAGGAGAGGAGAGCTAATACTCATATGCGGCGCTGAGAGCCCTGTTAAGGCAAAGCTTGCCGCGATTGAAGCGGTGATGGGACTCGTCAAAGAATCGCATTAATTTTAAGGAAGTGCGCTGCTCGAACTGCATTTCGAAGTCATCTCTGGGAGACTTTACCGTGAATCCCTACGTGGGATGTGAACACCAGTGCGCTTACTGTTACGTTCCTCTTTTGACGCACAATGGGGACTGGGAGAAACAGGTGAAGGTCAAGGTAAACCTGCAGCCAACTCTTGCAAGAGAGCTATTAGGGCACAAGGCAAAAACCGGGTCGGTGTTTTTCTTGTCTTCCCTGACAGATCCTTACCAACCCATAGAGGGCAAGTACAACCTTACCAGAGCCGCCATCTCATCGCTCCTCTCTTCTGGTATGAAGGTCGTAATTCAGACAAAGTCGCCCCTCGTGATAAGGGATATAGACATCTTATCAGCTCATAGGGAACGCGTCCAAGTAGGCTTCACGGTGCTGGGCCTTGATGGAGCGTACAGGGAATCCCTAGAACCAAGCGCCCCAAGCGTATCCTCGAGAATAAACGCAATGAGCAAGCTTTCAGATGCTGGGCTTCACACGTTTGCCTTCATAGGCCCGGTTTTTCCCGGATGGACGGATGCCGACATAGACGAGCTTTTACCACAGATCAGAGACGCTGGAGTTAAAGAGATCAGCGTTGATAGAATGCGGTTAAGGCCTGGCCTCCAAGAGAAGATCGCGTCCGCCCTAGGCGGACCCGCAGACCTTGACTACGATTCTGCCTACATTCGCGTGCTTAAAAAGGTACGGGAGTTCGCCAGCAAAAACGGCATAATCCTTACTCATCCTTTTTCAAGCTGGCGATCTTCAACTGCTTCCTTTGTTTCGCCGCTTAGGGCCCTGTTGGCCGCCCTAAGCGCTCCGGTCAAAAGCGCCAGCTCCCATTCATCTGGATCCGCGCGAACTAGAACGCGCCTCATGGTAAGCCACGTCTCATCCCACTTTCTCTCGGGATAGCCCGAGTTCCTCATGAGTTGGGAGAACTGATCCAGAAACGCTGCCCTTAGGGGGGCCAAAGCCGGATGCCTCCTAGACGCGCTTTGGCTTACGCTTATGAATAGGTAATGAAGCAAAACCGCAACCGCGTGAGATAAGTTCAGAACGGGATATCCCTCATAGGCCTCTATGGTAACCGCGAAATCGCACTTAACAAGCTCCTCGTTTGTGAGGCCACGGTCCTCCCTCCCAAACACGAGGCCCACTTTTTTACCGCTATTTATGTACGGCAATATGGATGAGGGTCTGTAAGTTTCCCTTAGTACGTTTCTCTTTCCTCCCGTCCTAGCGGTTGTGGCTATGGCGTAGTCTAAGTCTTGAATTGCTTCATCCAGCGTCCTGTAGAGGGCGGCATTTTGAAGCAGCTCCCTCCCTCCGGATGAATACCTCAAGGATGATGAACTGACCCCAAGAGGTGCGTTGACGATGCGCAGCCCAGCAACCCCAAAGTTAGCCGATGCGCGGGCCGCAAGCCCCACGTTAAACTCTCCCGTGGGCTGTACCAGTATCACGTAGACGTTGCTGAGAGAGTCCATATCAATCACCACATCCCACCTTTGAAGGGCAGGATCATTCAAACTCACAGGCCGCGTTATAAGTGCTTTGGGGATACCTTGCTCTGATCGCGAAACTCGTAGACGCAAAGGCGCTCGTAAAAAAGGTCAGTAGAGGCACGCCGTTTAAAGGCGAGACCAAGACCGGCGCAGGCATCAAGGATCCTTTGCGAAGTTAACGAAGATAGCACCATGAGCATCCTTCCGCCGGGCCTTAGGTGCTTCTTAGCTTGAGCAAGAAACTTAAAGGAGAGCTCCCAACCTCCAACCCCGCCCGTCCACGCCAGGGAGTCCGACTCCGGGCTTGAGGGCAGGTACGGTGGGTTGAAAAGCACTAAGTCGAATAGGGCCTTCTCGTTTAGCTCAGACAGCAGATCAGCAACCACGACCTCAAGCCCTCTTGATTTAGCCGACACAGCGGCCTCAAAATCGATGTCGGTAGCAAGAACAAACGACGCTCCCCTTTTCGCGATTTCCTCCGCTATGACGCCAGATCCTGTGCCCACCTCAAGCACGGCCATGCCGCTTGCGTCCGCTGGCAATGAGTCCATGAGCAGGTACGTGTCATCGGAAGGCTCGTATATCAACTTAGGCCCTCGTCGAATTTGGAAGATAGAGATAAGATCTCGTCCGGAGTCAGCTCGCGCACGCGTTTTTTGGCCAGATCCCGGTCACCTATAATCGATATGGCCTCTTTTTGGCTATCGCAAAGTCCGAGCTTGCACAGGGATTTTGGCAGTAACCTGTTTTTCTGAGAGAAAAGCGCTGCCGTGAACTTTTCCAGCCGCGGCAACTCGTTTGGCGCTAACTTTGGCTCCGGCCTCACTTCGATTACGGTTGACCACACCTTTGGCTCGGGATCGAAGGCCCACGGCGGTATGTCGAAAAGCTTGTGGCCGGCTGCCAAAAGCTGGAAGATGACGGATATCCTACCGTAGTCCCTGCTTCCGGGCGGCGAGATCAGCCTGGCGGCAAACTCCTTTTGAAGGCTCAGCACGGCACGCTTGAACTTTCCCCACTTAACGAGCTTCAAGATCAAAGGAGATGATATGTAATATGGGACGTTGGAAAAAACCAGATCTACTTCAGGAAGGTTTAGGCGCAGCGCATCGCCAAGGACCCACTCCACGTTTGCGATAGGACTAGCCTTTGCTACCGCCATCAACACCTCGTCCTTTTCTATGGCTATAACGCGTCTTGCCCTTTCCGCGATGAGTTTAGTTATGCGCCCATCTCCGCTGCCTATTTCAAGCACCGTTTCATCGCCGGCCAAGTTAAGGGCCTTCAGCTCCATCTCCACGTATTCCTGATTTATCAGGAAGTTTTGTCCTGCTCTCATCAAATCCTCACCCATCAGGGCTTAAGCCCGGCGTTTCCTCCGCCTTGACGGCGTAATCCCACAGGTCCTTTGCCACGTAAGTTTCTTGAAATTCCTTTCTTGCCTCCGATTCAATTTTCGACATGTCGCTTACCGCTTTTCCCCCGAAGTTGAATAGGATCAAGCTCCTTACCCCAGCTGTCCTCGCGGCTTGAACCGCGTCACCCCAAGTGGAGTGACCGAAGGCGTGTGCCTCTTCCTCATCTCCCTTGGGGAAGGCCGCGTCGTGAATTAGGCAGTCAGCTCCTCTTGCCCTCTCGATCACGCTTTCAGATGGGGCGCTGTCTCCTGTGTACACAACCCTCGCGCCTTTCCTCGGTGGCCCCAGCACCTGCTCTGGCTTAAACTCAATCCCGTTGACTACGACGCTTCTCCCTCTCTGAAGTTCTCCCCAAAGCGGACCCCTTGGGATCCCAAGCTTCCTTGCCATATCCACGTTAAATCTACCGGGCTTGCTCCTTTCCTCTATGACCGCTCCGAAAGCCCTTATCCTGTGCCTTACGGGGAAGGGGGTTACCATCATCTCTCCAACCGAGAAAGTCCCACAGGAATCAAGCTTCTTGAACTCCGTCCTTTCAAGGACTTCAAGGCCAGAGTGAGTGGCCTTCAATATGAAGGTCACGAATTCCTCAAGCTCATTGGGCCCGTAGATCACGAGCTTTCCCTCCCATCTCAGAAGCGATAGGGTCATCAGGAATCCCGGAAGCCCCAGCACGTGATCGCCATGCATGTGAGTTATCAAGACCGCCTCAAGTCCCCTTAGCCCTATACCGCTCCTGAAAAGCTGGTACTGTATTCCTTCGCCGCAGTCTATGAGCAACTTCTTGCCGTTGTCCTCAAATAAGGCGGAGGCCGGAAACAGGCCGGAAATCGGTGTACCGGAGGCAGTCCCAAGAAACTTTATCCTTATGGTCATTCGTTTCCACCGTTCTTTGAATACCACAACACGAGCTCGCCAAAGGGTGTTAGCGCCATCCCATGCTCTCTGCGAACGGCTATTCCAAGTTTCTCAAGGCGATCTCCATTAATGCCAGACTTCAGCGCGGTCCTTATGTCCTTTTGACTCACGTCGCGCGACAAGGTCCTTGCCCTTCCCTTTACCTCCCTCAAGGTCTTTTCCCCAAGCTCCGTAAGCGCAAAGTAAGTGTGATGTTTGTGCACTTCGCTTGACTTCTTGAACACGTCGTCGCTTCTCTTTACCGAAGACGAGCCGCTGCGCTCCACAAGGCCCATGGAAGTCATCTGGGCAATCAGCTCCTCAACGATCTCCATGGGCATACCGTTTCTTTTCGCTATTGAGTAGGGGTAGTCGATGCCAGCGGCTTCCAAGTGAAGCGCTATGACGAGCAGGCGCTGATCTGCCAAAAGCGATGTTGAAGCTTGCTTCTCATCCAGTTTTAATCGCCCTCACGGCGTATCTCGTAAACGATTTATGGGCACGCATGGGTATAAACCTAAGCGGTTTTAAGCCCGCCTCCTTCCAAGGCAAGGACCCTTGGTCAACCCCTTGAGGCAAGAGGAAGGCCAGGCCTCCAAATGGAGCCAACAACCTGCTTGCCTCATGCATAAATGCCGACAGAAAGTCCACGTAAGATCCGTTATCTCCGAAGGCCTTCTTCAGCCTTCCAAAGGGAGGGTCGGTCGCTATGGAGTTGAACACGCCATCCCTAAAAGGAGCATGGGTTGCGTCGGCCACCAGCACGTCCCAGCCGGTGGCAAACGCGTTCTTCATGTTTTCAAAACCGCCCGCGGCCGAAACGGCGTCTATCTCTCCTCCCACAGCATAGGCGCCCAGCGACGCCGCTTCAGCCGGAATGCTCATGGAGCCAGCAAAGGGATCGAGAAAGAGCGAGCCTTCCTTTACCATTGCAAGGTTGACCATGAAGCGCGCGAGCTGCGGCGCGAGCGCGCTTATCTCAAAGTACACCCTTTTCTTCTTTCTTTCCCAGAATCCCTTTTCAGGTGGCGCATCAGCAGCGATGAGGACCACTTTGTCCTTCGATTTGCCTGCCACGATCAAGGTGACAGGCCTTTCCAAGTTAACCTTCCCTCCGTACCCCTTTACCACGACCTCTCCAATCCGGCGCTCGAGGCCCATGCCGGTTTCATCGACAACCTTGAAGGCACTTAGGTCTACGTCTTTCAAGGATAGCGAGATCTCCCCAAGGCCTCTATTGCTGATCTCTCCCACTATCTTGCCGGAGTACCTGGTGAACGCGGCGCGCGCGTTAAGCTTGCGAAGCGCCTCCTCGCTGGCCTCTACGTAAACGAGCCTTCCTTCTGCCCGAACGACGCGGCTTTTTCTGTCATAAGTCGACAAAACGGACTCCAATTCGCCTATGGCCATTTCCGCGTTGCCGCCCCATATGTAGGCCGCGCCCTCCATATGCACCACGTTTCAAGAGGGGGCGGGCAATTAAGGCCTCTCCGCCATTTGTGGAGCTAATGGGTGCCTGTCGCGGACAGCCATTGCTCGTTTTACTTGCGTCAATGTCCTGCTGGCCCTTACATGCTATCACGAAACAAGTTTGTCGCTACGTTGAGGCTGCGATTGCACTTATACCGTCATTTGGGTTCGGCTTCCATGGGTAATCCCAAAAATACTTATATCGCTAACACGTTGTTTGATGTCTCCCACCCTAGCGGATGGGCCTCCAGTGATTGAGATGAACAGCTTCAAAGTTAGAACGAAGGACCTGCTCGGGCGCCTTGGCGAAATGCGCACGAAATCGGGTTCCTTCGAAACACCAACGCTAGCTCCTGTCATATCGGTTTCCGGTGGGCCGCTTTCAGCCAAAGAGATCAAGGACATGGGCTTCGACCTCCTCATAACCAATGCCTACCTTTGGATGAGAAAGGGCGAAAGCCGCGACATTCACTCGATTTTGGGCGTCGATGGGCCCATAATGACGGACTCTGGCGCATACCAGCTCTTGGTTTACAAGAGCGTTGACACAACAAACGAGGAGATAATAAGCTTTCAGGAAAAGATAAACACCGACATAGGCGTTGTCCTTGATACGCCCACCGGCATGGTAAGCGAAGAAGAAGCCAGAAGAACTGTTGAAAAAACGATAAAGAGCGAGCAGGAGGCGCTAAAAATAATATCAAATAGAGAAATAATTTGGACTGCGCCTATACAAGGCGGCACTTATCAGCCGCTTCTGAAAGAAATGGTTGAGGCCGCGAGCGCCATGGACTATCCCCTTTACGCCCTTGGCTCTCCCACTCCTCTCATGGAAGGGCACATGTACTCGAAGCTTTTTGACGTGCTTTACTCCGTAAGGATGATGCTTCCTCCCCAAAAACCCTTGCACCTGTTTGGAGCTGGCCATCCCTCCATATTTTCGTTTGCGGTTGCGCTGGGGGCCGACACCTTCGACTCAGCGGCTTATGCCCTATTTGCCAAAGAGGGAAGATATATGACGGTGATGGGCTCGGAGAAGCTCGAGAACCTCAAGGAGTTCCCATGCTCTTGTCCGGTTTGCACCGCTTACAGACCAAGCGAACTGCTGAAGATGGATAAGAAAGAGAGGGAGCGGCTTTTAGCGAAACACAACCTCTACGTTTCGTTAGCCGAGATAAAGACCATAAGAAACGCCATAAGTCAGGGCAAGCTCTGGGACCTCGTTGAAAGCAGGGCTAGGGCTTCTCCTGAGCTTTGGGAGGTCTTCAAGAACTTTGGGCTGTACTCCAGGGGATTCCTTTACCATACCCAAGTGAGAAACCCGGGTGCCAGAGGGTTTTCTGTTATAGACTCCAACTCCACCCAAAGGCCTGAGCTGCTGTGGCACTTGGAATCGATAAAGAAGATACTGGACTCCGAAAGCGAGGTGTCGATCACCACCAGATACTTCTCGAACAAGGCGCCATTAAGCGCCTATCTCGTAGGATTCCCGTTCGTGATAACCAAGAGGCCGCTGCTTAAGGTATATCCGATCTACTTCGCCAAGTATAACCAGCCAAATCACGACGAAGAAATCGCCTTTATAAGGGAGAGGCTGCCGCCGCTTCTGAAGGAAAAGAGCGTTACCGTTATAGGAGACGCAGAGCTCGCCAAGGCGCTAAAGGATGCAGGGCTGTCCGTTAGCTTCACATCAGCGGAGGTGCAGCCTTAAAACAAAGGCTCACACGTAAAGCGTTCCCTGTCCCGCGCCTCCGCTTTCCTGTATCAGCTTCTTCTTTTCGGCCTCGCTTATCTCCTGCTCAATCCTCCTAGCGTCTTTCTCGAGCTCAGCGACGTCAATGCTCTTACCGTAGACCTTCGAGAAAACCTTAATGGCGTTAGCCGCTCCCATTGGATCCGGCCTATTGGGGTCGACGTATGACAATATGGATAGGGCAGGAACCCCATATGCCTCAAAGAAAGCCATGAGTGTGGCGATCGGGCCGACTACGAGCAACCCCTTTTCTATAGCAGGTGGAAGCGAGTCGCCCTTCGAGCTCACGTCGTAACTGGACGTATAGGCTATTCTCGCAAGCTCGCCCTCGTTTTTCTTGAACTCGTTCATAAGGCCGCCGAACAGAACGGCCTCCCTAATTCCCTTGGTCTTTATCCATGAACTGATCCTGCGCAACAGGATCCCGCGTTCTCTTTGATCTGGGACCACCTCAGGCACGAGCATGACCATGTCGTCCGCCACGTAAAACGTGTAGGGAAGGGTGAGCTTTCCATCGTCCATGGAGACCAAAGGCGGAAGCAGGTCCGATAGTATGTATCCAACGGGCCTCGCGTTTAGCTGCTTGACCATGTGAGATACGGCTATGTATCCGGCAAATCCTATGCCCTGGAAGCCCGTGACAAATATCTTATCCTTAAGGACTGACGGGTCCTCTTTTAAATGAAACTTTATAAACAATTAATTCACTATAGTCATATCTTTTTGCTTTATAAGCTCAACTGTCCAGAGCAGCGGGCGCTGACCTTTTTGCGCCCAAGAAGGCGCTTAGGGCGCGAGTTCCGCCAGGACCGGCCTCCTATAGGACGTCGAGTGAGGGTAATGCGGGATTCGCTCAGCTTTTGACGGAGTAATAACTTATTTGTAGGTATATTATTTATTTTGTAAATGTCTAGTAAGAGCGAGACCGTGATCAGAATCCACGGTGCAGGTTTGCAAATAGGAAGGGAAGCGATCAGCGTTTCTAACGACGGCGCTACCGTGCTGTTGGACTACGGCGTTTTGATGACCGATCGGAAGCCCGAGTTTCCCGAAAGGGTAACTCCTTCTTCGATCAACGCGGTGTTCTTGTCTCATGCGCACCTCGATCACTCAGGCGGCCTCCCTCTTCTCTACCTGAGGGGAGGACCACCGATTTACACAACGACGCTAACCGCGAAGATAACGACGCTGCTCATAGAGGACATGTTAAACATTTCGAGGTATTACGTTCCTTACGAGGACCTAGAGCTCAGGGAGATGCTTGACCACGTCCATCCCATAACCTTCAATCAAAAAGTGCACGTAAAGGGCATAGAGCTCGAGGGAATAAACGCAGGTCACATCCCCGGTTCCCTCATGGCGAAGGTCCGGACAAAGAACTCAACGATCCTCTTTACAGGAGACTTCAACACGACAGACACGAGGCTATTGACTGGCGCAAAGGTAGACCTTTCAGATGTCGATGTTCTGATAATGGAAAGCACATACGCGTCCACGGATCACCCTGAGAGAAGCCAGCTCGAAAGGGACTTTGCCTCAAAGGTCAAGGAGGTCGTAGAAGGAGGCGGCATCGCGCTTGTGCCGGCTTTCGCGGTGGGACGCTCGCAGGAGATCGTATCTGTCCTCAGGGCGCAAAACTACGATGGCCCCATTTATCTGGATGGGATGGCCAGAGAGGCCGCGAAGATCATGAAAGGATTTCCGAAATACATCAGGAACTACGACGAGTTCACGAAGGTAATGAAGAGCGTTAGGCTCGTCAAGGGAAACAGGGAGAGACAGAGGGCTCTGCAGAAGCCGGGAGTGATAGTTAGCCCCGCCGGAATGCTAAGGGGCGGCGCTGTGATGTTTTATTTAGAGCACATAATCAAAGATCACAAGAACGGGATATTCCTAGTGAGCTTCCAGATCCCCGGCACACCTGGCAGGGTGCTTCTCGACACGGGAAAGATCGCCGTGGAGGGCAAGCTAATAGATGCAAGCGACATGACGTATTTCTACGACTTCTCCGCTCACTCAGGAAGAAAGGAGCTTTTGGACTTCGTAAAGCAGCTGAAAGGAGGGGCTAAGGTCATATTAATACACGGAGAGCCAGAGACGACCAAGGCGTTTCAAGACACGCTTAGGGGAATGGGCATAGATGCCGTGGCTGCCAACAACGGTGACTCGTTTACCGTATGAGGGCTAAAGAGGACAAAAATAGAACTCAATCCGGTTTCCCGAAGAGAAAGCGAGCAAATCACTGAAATAGCCGATTTTAACTAAAGGATTTTTTATGGGCCCGCTGGGGATCGAACCCAGGACCTCCACTGTGTGAGAGTGGCGTCCCAACCACTAGACCACGGGCCCAAACGCTTTGAACGGGTGCATTCCCATTTGTTCACAGGACGCGTTAACGCCGTTCAAGGCAAGATCTGCCAGACAAAAATATTTAAGTATGATGCCTCATAGCCCTTGTCAAAGACCCCAGCTGAGAGGCTTCTTGATGGGCCTCTGCCTTGCCAGTTGAGCGAAGGGCGATTCTGTGGGAAGCTCAACCTTTCCACTCCTTGTAAAGGTCGTTCTCTACTCCAAGAAGTGATAAGGCCCTCCCAGCCACGAAGTTGACAAGGTCGTCTATGGTCTTGGGCCTGGAGTAGAATCCGGGGGATGCAGGCATGATCACGCCACCTGCCAGCGCTACCTTCCTCATGTTTTCGATGTCCATCAGCGAAAGCGGGGTTTCTCTGACCACGAGGATCAGCTTCCTGCGCTCCTTCAACGTCACCTCAGCTGCCCGCGAAACCAGGTTTTCGGAGTAGCCGTTAGCCACTGAGGACAGCGTCTTGGTGCTGCAGGGTATTATCAGCATGCCGTCGGTCTTAAACGAGCCGCTGGCGATGGGTGCGTATATCTCCTTTTCTCCGTAGTACCTAGAGGCCTTTGAGACGAAGAACTCCTCCGTAAGGTCCGTTTCCCTCTTCATCACCTCAAGCGCGGACTCGGTCATTATGAGGTGTGTTTCCACTTCGGGCAACGCGCTCAGGTAGTTGAGGACCGATACCAGGTAAGGCATGCCGCTGGCGCCCGTGCCCGCCACGATCACCCGCTTCATGGGTTTCACTTGGCATGCGGGTTAAACCTTTTCGCTGGGCTACCGACCGGTTTATTTCCTCGCTGGCCCTTCTCGCGGCAAGCCGCACGTCGCTCGCCATAAGCGTGCTCCTGCCTGCATGTTTCGCGAGGATTGCGCCTTCTTCTCCCACGCGGTCTATAAAGCCTTCGACCAAACGGGAAACCTCCTCCACGGCCTCGGAGGATATCCTGAGCCCGCTCTTTTGCTTCAGCATCCTTTCTATAACGGTTTTAGGAAGCTCTCCCATAATATCTTAATTGAAAATCCTTTTTAGGCCAATCCCCTTTAACATGTAATTGAGCGAGTTAAACACCCATAAAGCGAAGAGGATAGCAAGTCTGATAGTCTCGCAGTATCCAGACCGCTTCAGCTCGGACTTCGAGAAGAACAAGAAAAGCCTGGATGAGCTATTGATATTTCCCTCAAAAAGCATGAGAAATAAGGTGGCAGGTTACATAACCAGAATAGCCAAGCGGGCTGAAGGAGGCCCTGCCGAGCAGGGCGCAACTGTTGAGGAAAGCGCCGAGGTGGTGGCCGAGCAAGAGGAAAAGGAGGAGGCAAAGCCAGCCACATCAGAGGCCTCGGACCAAGAGGCCGAGAAGAAGCCCAAGAGGGAGCGCAGAAGCAGGAAGGCCGCTAAAGCAGGGAAAGAGGCCCAGCAGCCCTCGGCACAGCCAGCGGCAACCCAGGAGGCTGGTGCACAAGCCGCAAAGGAAGAGCCTTCCCCAGCGGCAGAAGAGGCAAAAAGCGAGACCGACCAAAATAGCTCCCAGGAGAAACCGGGATGATGTCTGCTGACCTGCTCGGATCCATGAAGAGATGCGCCTTCGCTGACCGGTATTCTGGGACGTGGCGATCTTTTTGCTGAAACTTTACTCGCCATTTGTGATGAAGTTTGACGGTTTGCCGGATATAGTCCTGTGCTGCGTTGACGTAAGCGAAATAATGCCTCACGAAGAGGCAGACAAAAGGGTTCTAGAGGCAACAAGAAGGTACGTCACAAGAAGCAACAAGATCAAGGACCCAATAATAGTGGACAGAAGAACAGGCGTGATATTGGATGGCACCCACAGGTATGCGGTTGCCAAGGAACTCAACATCGAGAAGCTGCCAGCCGCTTGCGTTGACTATGCTGATTACAGGATACATGTTAAGGGATGGGTGCTCAACGTGCTGGGAACAACGCCAGTTCCAGATGAACTGGCAAGGGAATGGGATCCAAGCAGCCACCCCCGGCCAGGCCGTCTAACCCTTTTTTACCACGGGGAGTTCTACGCGAGCAAGCCAGGAGAAACCATTGAACTTCTCAGGAAAGCATGGGACATAAGCCACCGCATAGAGGAAACCGGGGGAATAGTGCTCAGGGACGCCTTTCCCAAAAAAGGGATCCCCGCGATATACCTTCCATATCCATCAAAGTCCGAGGTCGTATCGAACGCCATAGCGCACAACCTATATCCTCCGAAGTCCACAAGGCATGTGGTGCCTGGGCGGCCCATGAACATCAACTTTCCGTTGGGAGCCGAGTGCGATATTCGCGAGCTAATTTTTAAGAGAACGATGAGGTTGCTGAGGCCCCAGTCCAAAATAGGAAAAAAGATCTTTGAAGAGGAAGTGCTGTACTTCAAGCGATCAACCGCCGTGCGCTATGGGCACCACGGTTATCGCGTCGCCGTCCTGTAGCTCGGCGGCCGCCCCTCCCCTTACCTCGGCATCTATGCCGTTAATGAGGTAAAGCAGATCTCCCCTAAGCGACGACCCGTCTACTAGATCGCTTGCCTTTTCCGATAAAAATTGAATAAGCGTGCATCCCTCCTCGGCGTCAAAAGAGCTCGGCCCTGGGTGCGATTTCTTAAGCGGCCCCGTAACTATCAGGGTTACCTTCAAGGCCTAACCCTACCTCAGGCGTTCTTCCCGCTGCTGGCGGCCTTGCCCTCGAGCTCGGCCTTCGTTTCGGTGATCTCCCACGGAAACACTACCCACTTATCTGTTACGCCAGCGCAAAAATCAGGATCGATTTCGCTCCACGGCTTTTTGAGAAGAGCTGCCACCTTCACGCTTGCGGCCTCACCTTCAAGCTCCTTCTTCACGAAAGCCATGGTCTTACCGCTGTCTATTATGTCGTCAACTATTAGCACGTTTTTGCCCTTGAAGTTTCCCTCAGGTTTTTGAACTACCTTTATCTCATCCCTTTCGTTTATGCCGCTGTAATACTTTATCCCATAAACGTAGAAATCCCTCACCAAAAGCATGTCAGAGATAATGCGCGCGGGGATTATGCCCCCTCTGGATATGCCTATAACGGCATCAAACCTGTAAGACCCGGAGAGGATCACCTTTGCCACTTTAGATGACAGTATCATGACGTCTTCCCAGCTTATCTCCTGAAGCTGTGGTCTGCTCTCCTTGTAGACGGTCTCCATATTTTCTTTGCCACTCGCCATATAACTTTTTCGCAGTAGCCGCTTTCGCCTGAAGTTGAGGCCTGCGACCTTTAGCCACATATGTAAATCGCGGTCCTTCCAAGACGCAGGCCCGACAATGGCTAAAAGCCAGCTTGCAGATGCTTTTAAAGTGAAGCCAGAGAGGCGTTTTGTTTACGTCTTTCTTGTGGATGATGTGCTGGCGTCCGTTTCCTTTAGAGGAAAGCTGGTGTCAAAC
>DAYW01000066.1:0-167 GCA_002507085.1 archaeon UBA168
GGTGGGATTCGAACCCACGACCTAGCGGTGACGGCGGACGGGCGCTCACTGATGCGCTTATGCGCCCTTGCGCCCGCGAATCTCTACAGCCGCCAGCTCTACCACTGAGCTACAGCCCGACGAATATTCTAGAGAAATTGATTTTTAAACCCTTCGCCAGCCTAAAA
>DAYW01000066.1:177-8039 GCA_002507085.1 archaeon UBA168
AGCAGATTTGCAGGGCCCTGGGCCGTCTCAACTTACAGTTAGCGTTGAATCAGCAAGTCAGCGCACAATAATCAAGAGCCGATTTCAAGCTAGAAGCGGGTTATCGTCTACGCGCTCGTCTGCGTGCTAAGGGTTATGGCGCCGGTGGAAGGACTCGAACCTTCGACCAATCGGTTAACAGCCGATCGCTTTGGGCGGTTTTTGCCTCTACCTGTAGCTGAGCTACACCGGCAGGAGAAATTCCAGCTATCGCTATTAAGTTTTTTCCAAGAAAAAACAAGACATGGGTTTATGGAAAGGTCATTTGGCAGCGTCCAACCCGTACAGGCTTTTGTCCTTGGTTTCAAACCCCTTGACCTGCCAGATTAGCGCTGCCGCGAGGCCTATAGCAAATACGATGGTTGTAATCGCCATCGCCGAGCCGAAGCTGAAAGAAATCATTCCCGAAGTGAGGATGCCGGTTATTATTCCCGTGGATATCCAAACGATCATCCTTATTAGAGAAACGTAGAGGCCCCTCCTCTCTGTGCCAAACAGCTCGGGTTCAAGCACGGCCCTAGCTCCCCACGTGATCTCAACAGGCACGAAGATCAAGGTCATTATTGCCAGCAATGCGAAGCCACCAGTACTCCTGGTCAGTGAGACAAAGGCCCACAAGACAAGCCACAAGAACAGGAGGAGGGCGTAGGACATAGTTGCAAAGGTCCTCCTTTCGATATGCGGAACCAACCAAAGGGCAGCCAAGACGCCCACCACGACCATCGTAAAACCGCCGATCAATGGGACTAGACTAGCAGCAGATGATGAGAAGTAAGAGTAAGAAACGCCGTAAGTGGCGTAAACAAATGCCACGTCCTGAGCTATGCCTATGAGGATCAAGACAAGGAACCTCAGGGATAGCCCACCACGAGGCTTAACGGGCTCGGCCGAGCCGTCCTTCTGATGCCAAGCCTGTTCGACGTTCATGTCAACTTTGTGCTTTACAGCACTCCAAGGGGTGCTCTCCTCTACAAGGAACCAAGTTATCACTAGCGCGATGAGAGGACCTATGAACATAAGTGATATCGCGATGGTTTGCTGAAATGCGCTGAAGCCCAGAAGCACCGGGATGAACACTATAGCAACGCCCAGATTGCCAAAGTTCTGAGTTATGACGAGAAGGGTTCCCCTGGTCTTGGCCGATGCCTGCTCAGACATCATGGCCAATATGGGGCTTTCAAGGCCTATGGCTGACATCCCTACCAGGATGAATGAGATTAGAAGCGCTACGGTGGACCCGCTTAGAGCGATATACAGAACGAGGCCTACCAACAACATGGCAATGGTCGTTAAGAAGGACGTTTTTCTTCCCATGTAGTCGGCCATATACCCCGCCAGAAAGGCTCCCACCCCTCCCGCTACGTAAGGGAGGCTGTAACCCAAGAAAGCGAGCTTCGATGGGATTATTCCGGTGATCGCTGCCACCGGGCCGAAGCTCTCCGCAACTCCGTAAACCAGCATCCCCATGCCCAAGGCCACCAAGGCGCTCCAGGGGATTTTCTGCCCTGAGCTCAGCGAGCCTTGAGGTGCGCTTCCAGCGTTGATCTTAGCAGAATCTTTCATGCCATCAGCGCCTTTTTCAGGAGTAAGCGCTCTGGTCATTCAGTTCAACCTTGTGTAAAATAACACCTAAGATATAAGTCTATTTAGACAAGTTCGTGTTATGCTCAGAATGCGAAACAGTTCTGATGGATCCGATGGCACGGGAGGCGGAAACTCCTTGATGGGAGCTGCCAGCACGTTTTCAACCAACGCAGCTTCTCTTTTGAACCCTCTTAGCTCGGAGGGAGGGATCGGCAACGAAATCATCGCCGTCTTGTAGTGCATGGAATAAGGGGCTCTCACGTCACCGTTGGGCTTCATGCTTGACCAATCTATCAGTACTTGTTCGGATCTCTCTTCTTTCTTTGCAACGGTAGAGGAGGTTACGGGCCACTTTATCTCTCCAAGGTCATAATCACTTATCCATTTTTTATCTTCTTCCAACCTCTTCTCAACATAATTTCTGATATCGATAGCCAGTTGCCGATAAAACGCATAAGCGTCGGACTTTTCGGATATAAGCTTGTTAGAGTTATCAAGTGCAGCCCATATCTGAAAGCCACGCGATCCGCTGAACTTCAACAGGTAATTTATGCGCGCTTCTTCCATGAGATCTACTATCGCTTCAGCCACGGCTTTAACCATTAGAAATCCCTTTTCTTCCTGCTTAAGCCGTTCACCTGCATCCAGATCTAAGATCAGGTAATCAGGGTAATTCGAGTTGAACCTGCTGACATACGGTATGAAATCGACGCAATGATCGTCTACGTAGGCCAGCAGCTCTTGCTCGTTGGATATGGAAATGAACTGTGGCTTGGGTCTATACCTCTTATACCTAACAAAGAGGGGTTCTAGTTGATGTATGGGGTCTTCTTTCCCCGAAAACACCTTGATAACTGATACTGGGCGGCCAATCAAGAAGGGAAGCAAGACCCTGGCTGCCTTGGGATAGTAGTTTCTCGCCTTCCACACAGTTAAGTATGACAAGTTGAGACCATCAGAAATCTCGTTAAGCCTATTGCGAAGCTCCATTTCTCCCTTGTCGGTTATCGCGTATTTTCCCGCTGATTCTTCTACAAGGCCATTAACTATAAGGGTGTGCACCTCAGACTCCAGTTGATCTCTAGTTAAGTCGCTCCCGTCAAAGGCCTTGACATCCCTTGCTACTTTTTCGTGTATATGTTCTATCCCTATGTATTTTCCCTCTTCCTTTATGGACAACAGAAGCAAGACCCTGTCCGCTACGGAGGGCTTCCTCATATCAAAACGCGCATTTGCGGTTAAAACCTTTGCGCATAACGTTCCCAGGTTAATTCGCAACGCCCCCATTTCCACCAATTAATGGAATGCTCAGGCGAAACCGGGATAGTGTAACTCAGAACATAGCTTGAACAGGTAAGCCAATGCTTCGGACTCTTTTCCCGTTCTAGAGGGATGTTTCCAGCCATCCCTGACGCCCTTCAGATACCTCTCGAGCAATTCCCGATCTCCTATGCCCATTTCAATGAACTCCGTAATCAAAGAAGCCATTAGCTCCTGCTTGCTCTCGCTCGTCAGAACCTTAAGCATGAACGCGTGTTTAGGAGCGCCCTCTGCGATAAACACACCAGAACCACCACGGGAGACGACGGTTGAAAGCGCCTCGGCAACGAGTGCCGACACCGTCACCCCGCGATCAATAGCAGCGACCTTAACCTTCTTCCAAAGCTCCTCCGGCAATTCGAAACTGGTACTTACCTTCATACCATGGCAGGTAAATACCGATTTAAGTATTTCCGATTGCGTCTCCGCGCAGCCTACCCATGAGCGAACCCACGAAATCAGCAACCGCTAAACCGGCCACCCACCCAAACGCAACACACCCGCAGCAAAAAGAATCCCAACCACCGCCACGCGACAAGTCCCAGAAAGCGCAGCAACGCAGACCGACCCTAACGCAAAAACCCGTCANNAACCACCGCCACGCGACAACTCCCAGAAACCGAAGCACCGCAAATAGACCGAAACGTAAAAACCCATCGAATAACCAACGATTGACATAGCTTATCATAATCGCCCCCACTCGCCAAACGATTCCATTAAGCTATTGCCAACGATTAACTTCGCAAATCAAAGATAATCCGCAACACTGAATTCAACGACCGCTCCCCTGACTAGCATCCCTTTACATATCTTTAAGCGCTCTCGTATGTAAGGCAAGGAGCTCAAAAGATAAACATTGTAAAACATATACGCTGCGCTACGCAATAATCCAAGTTACTCGAGCTCTACAATGTATTAGTCTATATAAGGGCCGTAATTACTGTACCTCGAAATCTAAGGAAAATCGCGTTTTCGCATATTTACACATAGACAAAGAACTTACAGTCACGTAATAGCGCAGCAACCTGCGGCATATTGCATGTGATCTTTCGTGTGATATGGCGTAGCTTCGCTCAGGCCCATTGGGCCATTGCTCAAGCCTCTACCAAGATTAGTGCAAAATATAAGCTCATGCAAGCGGCCAGAGGCCCAATAACCACTTACACTAAAATATGAAAACCCGATGTCGATGGAACCTAGTCACGCATGAACATAATGAACGCGGTTAGCTCATTACAACAAGCCCTAAGGCCGCACCACAGATCGCGTTTAAAAACATACATCACATGAATCCAGTGTAATGAAATGTCGCGAAAAGCTCTTATTACGGACTGAGGCAAGAGCAACAGGTGCGTCATGAGCGCACGTTCTCCGTGAAACGTCAAACAGTAAGGCGGTAACATAAACTACAATATGCGCGCTTCAATGCCGCGATAACGCGGGCTTAAGTTAAGACGGTAAGCGTCATATCTCCAAGTAAAAACAAAAATGGGAATTTTATCACTACGCTCAAAAAGCCTGAAAACAACTATCCCCTTGGTGCCGGACATTACCCAGATGCTACATAAACGGTTAGCGATGGATATTTACCAATACAAACTTGCAAATGCCCCCACGGCTGTCACATAGCAGTCCTGGACACCCCAAGCTTTGTCCAAAAAAAAGTACAGATTCATGTGACCATAGTCCAAAAGGTGCTTCAAATGCAAGCATCCAACCCGATATTAAGCAGGTGCCGTACCTCACCCTCATAATGCTCTTTCTTTAATAGTTTTCTTTGCATGATACAAAGTTATGCTCGATGAAATGCATGCAGGAAATCAGGCGCAACCCTATAAAAAATCCATGTGTTACGGCGCCCCCAATGGCAAAACTTATGTGCATCACGAGCGCACTTTCAGGTAAGGGAGAAGGAGCCTTATTTGTAACGCTTAGCAGCAAACGAAGTCTCTGTAGTATCAGCCATAGCATACTTGCTATAGCATGTTTATCTCTTACCTGCATATTTACTGGGAGGCGAGATGCTGGATGGCTATCGGCACGCTATGTGCTGAGGAAACTCCGCCCACGCCGTGGCACCAGAGCACCGTAAGGGTGCATGGCGAGAGCCATGCTCCTGGCACAGAGACGAGACACGAAAGGGCATATGAGGAGGAGGCCGCTTGGTTGACGAGCCCTTGCCGTGGTGAAATGGCCAGCCTCTGGCGTGCAAGGGCAAGCATCACCGATGAGGGCCACGGGGAGGTGAAGGTAGCCCGCTTAGTTAAATGCCATCTAAAACAGAAGGCGGGTTACGGGCATCACGCCTCCTCTCCAGTTCGCGGAGCTGCACCTCAACTACTTCCTTAGAGGTAAGACAACTCGAGTATTTATCAAGGAGGCTCTGATTAAGGTCGAGAAAATGCCCGGCCCACTTGAAGTGGGTGAGTACGCGGATTGCTTGGTCTTTCCATCCAAGTATGTAGAGCGCTGCTGCAAGGGCCTCAGCGGTGGATAGGTTGATAGGTTGGTCCTGCTTGACGGGATTCCCAGCCAAAAGAAAAGGCAAAGCCCTCCTAACCCTGTTTTCTACGTGCTTGAACACAAGCTCGGCATGTTCCCAGGAACAATCTACCAAAGCCATTCCGTGACGCTCAACGAAATCCGCGTCCGCCGGAGATAGCGCATATTGAGAAAAGGGATCAAGTAAAAGCGAGCTTCTGGGAATGGCGTTAACGCTCCTGACCAGCTGGACTTCTCCTGCCTTGGCCAAACGCAATGCAGTGCACGCGTGGGGATTATCATCCCCTTTTCTGTATACCCAAATTTTCGGCATCCTTCAATTAAACCTTTACAGGTATTAATAAGTCCTTTTAGATGCTCTGAGGTGGAGTTTTTTCCCGAGGGGATAAATATATAGCCTTGCGCGCGTTATATATTGAGTTGGCTTCCGCGTACGTGGTAATAAACACCGAAATAGGCGGCGAAGAAGAAACCCTAGAACAGCTAAGAAAAATACCAGAGGTCAAAGAAGCACATGAAGTATACGGTGTCTACGACCTCATCGTCAAGATAGAGGCGCCTAGTTTGGAGGCGCTAAAGGACACCGTAACCAATAAGATAAGGAAAATAGATAAGGTAAGATCCACGCTCACGATGATCGTAACTGAAGAAAAATAAAGTTTTTTTAGAAACGTGTGCCATATGCGGGGAAAGACCAGCCGTTCATAAGTGTAGAGTATGCGGGAGGCAAGTATGCGAGGATGATTATGATGCCAGCACAGGGCTATGCTCGGTCTGCAAGGAAACTATGTGCGAGATTTGTCACTCCAATCTCAGCATAGGCACGTGCAAGGTATGCGGCAGGCTCGTGTGCTCCAAGGACAGCGTAAGACAAAAAGATGGCTCGCTTATATGTCTGGATTGCCTGTCTGGATTGGAATAGACGACACCGACTCCTACTACGGAGGGTGCACAACATGGGTCGCGGCGAAGCTCGCCCTTCGGTTTAAGGACAGGCTGCTGGATTTTCCGTATTTGGTGAGGCTTAACCCCGAAATTCCTTGGAAGACCCGCGGAAACGGAGCTTTGGCGCTTAAGTTTTCCTCGTTAACTGACAAGGAGGTAGAAGAGGTTGCTACCTTCGTCATGTCTGTCGCGCGCGGGGATGGGAAAACTAGCCCCTCTCTTCTAATTAGCTGGGGAGATGTGAGACAAGACAGGTTTGCCATAAAAGCGATCAGAGATGTCATCACCAGAAGGGAGCTGGAGCGCGCCCTGGAAAAAATAGCTCCTACCTCTAGGTACTTTCTAAAAAAACCGGGCAAGTCACGGGGGCTAATTGGTTGCATAGCAGCTGCCAGTCACCAATGGTCCGACGCAACTTACGAGTTAATAGGCTATCGCGACGATCAAAGCTACGAACGCCCGGAGTTCCGTGAAGACGTGCTTTGGATGGACTCATTAACGGCACCAATTACGTTCGCGAATTTCGACAGGGAAGCCGGGAAGCCGCTGATATACCCGCATGGCCCGGATCCGGTCTTATTTGGCATAAGAGGTGAGGACGTAAGGGTATTAAAAGCAGGAATGATGATGCTCCGGAACAGCTGTTCATTCTGGATGGTTTTCAAGACCAACCAAGGAACAGACGAGCACGTGGTCGCAATTCGGAGTTTTGAGCAAGCGTATCCGTATACTACTGTATCTATAGAGGCACACGTAGCGTCAAATCCAACCACAATATCTGGAGGGCATGTCGTAATAGACCTAATCGATAAGGATGGGAACCATGGGCAGGCGGTCTTCTACAGGCAGACAGGAAACTTGAACCGGGTGGTCAGGAGGCTCGTTAGAGGCGACCTTGTACGCATATGGGGTGGGGTGCGGCCCGAAACTCAGCGCAAGGTGATAAATGGGCAGGGCCTCACACTGGTTGCGCCAAAAAACACCTATGAAGAGGTTCCTTCCTGCCCTTTTTGCCACAGAAAGATGAAGGAAGTCAACGCGGGTCGCTACATATGTGATACTTGCGGAGTCCAGGCAGTCGGCAAAGCACGGCTTCAGCTCAAGCGCGATATATTGCCCAATAGGATATACCAGCCCTCCGCTTCCGCGTTTAAGCACCTTATGAAGCCAGCAGGGCGCAGAGCCATCCTAACTCCTCAAGAAGTTAGGTCCATTCTCTCATAAAATAGTATGATGCTAGATGAACTGGAAGAGCGGCGCAGACCAAAAATCGCTTCATTTTGCACCTAGGGATTTGACGTCATATTAATCTAACCGGGCGCACATAAAAACCCCTTTCTACCCCACTGGCTGGCCGATTCGCTCACTGTGACCGCATAACCGAGCGAGCTGTTCTCACAACAGAATCATTCAGTACTCTTTAGATGGTACCGTTTTGAAGAGTTTCACCGCGGGGTCCCTCATCGCTTATA
>DAYW01000066.1:8053-30673 GCA_002507085.1 archaeon UBA168
CTCCCACACATGTAATTGTCCAAAATAATGGACTACCAATTAATGGATGCCATGTTTCATGAGGATCGGTATCAGTAGCGAGGCGAGGATTTGAACCTCGGATCTCAGGGTTATGAGCCCTGCGAGATAACCTGGCTTCTCTACCTCGCTATTTTTTACGAGTGCAGCTGAATATAAGCGTTGCCCGCTTACACTCCTCGCAGTACACGTCGCATTTCGAGGTCAAATCTGTGAATTTGCTGGCATCTAGATCAGTTAACCGTGGACCGCGTCGAAGTTAACTCATACAGAAATGCCGTTGGCGATGTTCACCGCTAGAGCGCACACTCCGGTGCGGATTAACAGTTTTAAACTGTTTACGCGCCCTCCACGGCAAAAGTACCCCTGCATTTCCACTGGAGCGCTTGGAAATGCAAGAACGCGCTATAGCGCTTGGCGGCAAATCCATGAGTGCGTTAACACGTTAACGCATTAACACTTTCAACAGAAAACGTATATGGATCGTTAACGGGTTAAGGCTTGACCGTGAAGCCCCAGGTCAAGGTAGAGGTCAAGGATGCGAATGGCTCGAAGNNGACGCGAATGGCTCGAAGCTGACCATTATTATGAGTGGAAAGTTCGACGCAGAAAAACTCAACAAGATAATGGCCGTTATCGGCGAGGGGCACGAAGAATATGTGGGGTATGATCCACAAGAAGAGAGGGGAACTCTAATGGATATGCTGTACAATGCAGTGCAGTACTTCGGCACCGAGTGGTTTGACAGCAAGAGGGCAAGAGATGTGCTGCGCGAGCGCCTTAACAAAGACGTACCGCTACCTGTCGTATCAACTTACTTGAGCAGGATGAAAGAAAGCGGTAAGCTGGTATGTCGTGGCAACCGCGTTCACAGAGAGTACAGATTAGCTTAGAAGCGGAAAAGACGTATCCCCCACCCCTGCTTTTCTACTGGAAAAGACAAAATGGTAAGAAAGAAAGTACGTTCGAAAAAAAATAAAAACAAACAAGGCATTCCACCGGAAATGGAGGGGTGGGGGTCCTTTGAGCTGGTTGACCTGATTTCTCCTGCAGCCTCTAAGATGCTTCTCTCTTTCCTTGTTAACCGTCTTGGCGGTGTGGCTTTATCAAGCCAACTAAGCCTGCCCAGGTCATCGCTCTACGCTTATATGGGCAAGCTAAGCGATGGGCCTCGGCGGGAAGCCAGGAAAAAGATTCTCGAGTTCTCGTTGGCGCACTTCCCCCTTGAGACCAAGGCGATCCTCAGGGACTCAGCAACGCGGCTCAACTATCAGCTTGGAGCGTCGACGTAAATTAATCGATGCCGGGTGTCTCAGCGAAAAAGCCTAAAGGGTGAAGCTAGCTCAAAGTGATGACGAGCCCTCTGCCCTACGTTATCCCCATACTTGTTGACATAGGTTACTCATGGTGGCGTATGCTGGCCGCCCTTCTGCTCTCCATTTTATTCAGCTGGGCGGTTGGCGTAGCAGCGGGCACAAACAAGACCGCCGAAAGGATAATCCTCCCAGTTCTTGACGTGCTGCAGTCAGTGCCAATACTTGGCTTCTTCCCTGTTATGATTTTTGCCATAATCGCCGTTTTGCCAGGCAAGCCGGGAATCGAGCTCGCGGTCATATTTTTGATATTCACAAGCATGGCCTGGAACATGGCATTCGCCGTATATGAAGCTGTGAAGGCGATACCAAAGGAGTTCATAGAGATGGCTAACGATATAGGGATGTCATCGCTGGGGAAGCTGCGTCATCTTTACATTCCTGCCTCTTGGCCAAAGCTTGCGTACAACGCTCTAGTATCATGGGATGTAGGTCTTTTCTTCTTGGTCTCAAGCGAGATAATAACGCTCGGCAATTCCAGCTATTCGGTGAGCCACGGCATTGGCGTTGCCATAGCCACGTACGCCGCGGAGGGCAATTACGTAGCGTATACAGAGGCAATCGTGCTTTTGTTGTTCGCGCTTGTGGTCACGCGCGCGCTTTTCTTGCGGCCGTGGGCGCTGTGGTCGGAGAAGTTCAAGACCGCTGAGGAGGCCAGGGCGGAGCGCCTTGACGTGGTGTACAAAAGCTACAGATGGATCGGCGAAAAAGCAAAGGCAAGGATCTTTTATAACCTTCAAGGGATCGGGGTGATATTCAAACCTTTTTCGAAGGCGGCTAGGCTCATTAACAGACGTCTTGGGGCTAGGTCTGCGCTCCTGGGCAAGCTGCTCGTAGCCGTGCTTTCTTTTCTCATGTTGGCCTTCATCATCCACGCCATATTTTTGAGCATGGTTGCGTTTCATCCAATTTTCGAGCCTTCATATTGGGTTTACCTTGGTCATCTTGAGAGGGAGGTGATTGTGGCGTTGTTCTACTCTTTTGTCCGCGTATGGGGTGTTTATGCCATATCCTTAGTGATAGGCGTGCCGCTGGCAATAAAGGCCGCTCTGTCGGAGAAGCTCTACGAGCCGGTTTCAACGGCGACGCAGATAATATCATCTATACCGGGTCCCGTTCTGCTCCCGGCCATGGTCGTTGCGCTGCTGAGCCTGCCCTTCAGGGGAGAGCTCGTGGCGGCAATAGTGATCTTTCTGGGAAGCTTTTGGTACATATTCTTCAACGTCTTGGGCTCAGCACGCACCATACCCAAGCCCATGCTAGAAGCCGCCGACCTCTACGGCATAAGGGGATTCAAGCGGTGGAAAGACATCTACGTACCGGCTGTTATGCCGTCGCTCGTTACGGGCTCCATAACGTTCATAGGGGGTGCCTGGAACACCTTAATGGTCGCCGAGTACTTCGCCGTCTCATCCAGTTCTGGGTCGGTGGTGCTGACCCAGGTTGGCCAGGGTATAGGTAAGCTGCTTGACATCGCTACTTATTCCGGAAACTTGCCCCTACTTGGGCTGTCAATAATTTCCATGTCATTGTTGATAGTTGCCGTAAACTTGACGTTCTGGCGCTGGGCTTATAATTACGCGACCAAGAGGTTCAGCTACAATGTATGAGGAGGCTACCCAAGGCAACGGCCAGCCACAGGAAGGATCGAGCGAGGTCCTGCTCACGGTCAAGTCGTTGTCCTACAGCGTGCAACTGGAAAGGCGCGTGCTCGACGTGCTTAAGGACATAAGCTTCTCAGTCAGCGACGGGCAATTCGTATCAATCATAGGCCCGTCTGGGGCTGGCAAGTCGACGTTGTTGAGGATAATCGCGGGCCTCGTGCGCCCTACCAGCGGCCACGTTTATTATCGCGATCAGGAGGTAACTCATCCGATCAAGAACATCTCGATGATGTTCCAAAATTACGCTTTGTTGCCGTGGAAGACCGCGCTCGAGAACGTGGAGATAGCCCTTTACTCAAACGAGGAGCTTTCCGCGAGGGAGAAGAGAGAAAAGGCGCTGAAGGCCCTGACGGCGGTTGGGCTGAGCGGTTTTGAGAACGCTTATCCAGGCGAGCTTAGCGGCGGTATGAAGCAAAGGGTAGCCATAGCGCGTGCGCTAGCCCTCGAGCCCGAGATCCTCCTCATGGATGAGCCCTTTAGCGCGCTTGATCCGTTAACTGCCGACCACCTGAGAAACGAGGTGTATTCGTACGTAATTAACCCTCAATCCCCAATCCGTTCTGTTATAATGGTAAGCCATAACGTTGAAGAGGTCATAGAGCTTTCTGATAAGGTGGTTGTCCTATCGCCTCGTCCTGCTCACGTCGTGGGCGAGGTCAACATCCTATTGAATCGGCCAAGGGATAAGAAGTCGTTCGAGTTTTACACTTACGTAGACCAGGTTTTCGCGCTTCTCACGTGAGGCCTGAAACGGCACGAGCGAAAAGGTTGATTGAAGACCTTAAAGGGAGCTCTGAAGCAGGTAAGAGCACGGCACTTTCCATTGGCCAAAACGGGGTGCTTTGCGTGAATGGTCGCGCCGTCTAGGTGCCAATTAACGGTTAGCACAACGTCATCGCTGAAGGCGAGGAATCCTAGATTAGCCACGCTTAAATATAGATAACATAGTTTATTCGTTAAGGCGATTAGGAATGTCCACGTGGGAAGACAGGTTGATTAAGAAAATGGATATGGTTAAAAAGATGAATTATGGGGACAGGTTATCCCTTTACTCCGATGTGAGACTTATCAATCTCGCGATATTGGAGTCGGTAAATGGTTGGAATCAGTGGCTTAGCGATCCCGCCATAATCGACACCTTCACGGAGGATGAATTGAGGGAGCTCTTCGACGGCTTTAAGAAAGTGGCCCTTGAGTTCATGGAAATGGACCTGAAGTGGACCACAAAGAAGGGCCGCGCCGGACAGGAACAGGGCGCCGGGGATACCTTTGGCGTCAGGTGAGCGGTGAAGCGTTTTGGGAGGAGCAAGTTTAGCGAGCGCAAAGTATGAAGCGCTTTTCTCGCTAGAAGTTGATGGCCCGGTTGATCGCGCCGATATAGTGGGCGCGCTTTTCGGCCAGACAGAGGGCCTCTTCACGGAGGAGTACGACCTAAGGGAGCTCCAAGAAAAGGGCAAGATAGGCAGGATACAGATAAACTCCGAGGTGAGGGGAAAGAAGACGGTAGGAGAGATAACGGTTCCGTCCAACCTCAGCAAAGAAGAAACCGCGTTCATAATTGCGATAATAGAAAGCGTCGATAAGGTAGGGCCCTATAATGCCCACATAGAGCTGAAGTCGTTTAAGGATTTGCGCCAGCAGAAACGGGAAGAAATACTCAAGCGCACCAAGGAGATAATCGAGAAGCAAAAAGAGCAGGAGAACGTGGGCAGCGTCGAGGAAGCCCTTATGGAGCTCATGTATTCCATAAAGGGCTCTTCGATTGAGGAATACGGGCAGTCAAGGCTCCCAGCTGGCCCCGACGTGAAGAAGTCCGAGGAAGTCATCCTTGTGGAGGGCAGGGCAGACGTCGTTAACCTACTGAAGCATGGCTATAAGAACGCCTTAGCTCTGGGGGGTGCCACGGGCGGCAACATCCCGAAAGAGATTATAGAACTTGGTAAAGAGAGGACTCTCATAGCCTTTCTAGACGGCGACCGCGGTGGCGACATGATACTGAGAGAGCTTGAGGAGGCCGGCGTTGACATAGATTTCGTGGCCCGTGCTCCCAGCGGAAAAGAAGTGGAGGAACTGACTGGCAAGGAGATAGCGAGGGCTCTAGACGCCAAAGAGCCGTTCGTTAAGACCCGTGAGCGCATCGAGGAAAGGGCCAGGGTCGAAGCCCATGAAGTTGCCGAGCAGGAGAGCGTCGAAGTGCGGCCTGAGCAGGCCACCGAAAGGGTTGCTGAAAAGGCCGAAGAGCAGCAAAGAGAAGAGGCCAACGAGCAAGCGGCACCCGTTGCGCGGGTTCGCGCCGAGGAGGTTGCGCCTCAGCCCACGGTCGATAAGAAGGTGCTAGACGTTTTGGACAGCGTCCAAGGAACGCTGGAAGCGGTGCTTCTTGACTCACAGCTAAACACGATAGCCCGCATTCCGGTGGGAGATCTTGCCGAAAAGCTAGGGGACTCTGAGCCAGACAAGGTTTACGCGGTCGTTTTCGATGGCGTCATAACTCAGCGCCTGGTTGACATAGCAGCAGAGAAGAACGTCAAGACCATAATAGGAGTGAGAGTTGGCAACGTTTCCAAGAACCCTCCCGGCCTTACTATAATGTCAGAGAGGGAGCTCAGGAAGCGCTAGGTTGCTTTTTCGGCTTTGCGCGCCGAAGTCTCCTAGCCTAGTCTGTTCAAAAATAGAGAGTACCTGAGCCTGAAGAGTTGACAGCTCTTTTTTGTAAGCCTCTACGTCAACGCCACTCAAGTCGGGTTTAACCCAAAGTGGGGGCATCAAACTCCCATCTGCCATCAAGACGCCCCTGCGCCTCTTTATCACGTCATCAACCCTAACTTCTCTCTCGACGACAAGCTGAAACGGGCTCACGACTTCAGGCAGCAAAGGAGGCATTTCGTCCTTGGCCTCTTTAGGTCCTTTCTGCAGCACAGCCCCTATAAAAGACGCCTGATACCTCCTTGCCAGCGGAGAATACCTGGGATTGCTTGTCTGGAACTCCGCAAATATCCCATTATCGCCGAGGCCTGCCCACTCCCTTTCCCTTCTTCCTACAAGGACCTTGTTGTACTTCGCCACGGCAGTTCCAACGTCGCTCGCTGATATGATCTTTGCACCGCATCTGTAAATGGGCTGGGCTTCGGTTTCACCTGCGGGTAGCCCCTCGGCGACCTGAGAGAGAAGCCTCATCTTTATCGTCGAGTCTGCCGTCTTGACTAGATCGGCTAGATCGCTTGCTAGGATTATGGAATCGTAAAGCGATCCCTCATGTATGCCGGTTCTGGCGTAGACCGACTCATTTTCCTTGCGCTTGTGTATAATTGATGCTATGGAGTTAAAGCTAGATGTTAGCAAAAACGAATACGATGAGGACAGCTGCATGAGAAATTCAATTGCCTCTAGCAGGGTTGGAAAGGAGTCAGGTCCAGGAGAATCGTAAAAACCCGTTAGGTGCGAGACCTCTAGGGGGTCAAAGGCGATCCTTCCCTCCAACTTGGGGATGCCCCATCCCCTTATCATCGATCCCTTGCCATCTCTACCAAGGGCTCTAAGCTCCTTGGCATGATCGAGGGCCAGCGAATCAAGCCCACGCCTGCTGCGCGTGGTTATCCCCAACATATCTGGGTCATAATAGCCTATTGTTGCAAATAGCGCCTCGCCATCAACCTCATCCCCGAACGCGCCTCTGGTCGAGCTGTATATCTTGAAACGCGGCCACGCGACCATGTCGATCAGCGCCCACCTTATGTTTGGCTTCTCTCTTCTATCGGAGTCCTCAACCTTCTCGATCACGAATTGGGCCTGTTGCTCGGGGCCGTAGGAGTAAGTCGGCGTGAGTTCGGCTTTGCACCACTTGAACAGCGGGACCTTGTCTATTCGCGTTGACAACGCCTTGTAGCGCTTCTCGCCGTCAGTGTACCATATCTCGAACTCCCCGGTGGTGTTTTTTCTTGCAATTATGGGAAAAATTTCTTCTTCCATATAAGCTTTAGATGCTGTGAATTATAAATTTTTTGCATTTAACGGCTAGACTTAAATTTGCGCCCGCTTGTTCTATGGAAATTGAGCGAAAAAGAAGGAACATCCGAGGGGCAATCGAAAGAAGGAGCTGCCTATCCAGTCGGTGACTTCTACAAGGTGCTTGACGGCTACACCATACTGAAAAGCCAAAACTTTTGGGAAGCCATACTCGCTGTGGAAACCGGAAACGGGTCAAAGCAAATCAGACTCTATCGCTGGAGGAACAAGAACGGGGAGTGGAAAGTAGACCTCGCAAGGTTCAATATAAGTTCCTGGGACATCGAGGCCGTGGCGTCAAAGGTAAAGGAGTTTAAGAGCAAGTACATGGGGCAGCGATCGATCTTTCTTTTCCTTGCTGCCCGAGGACTGGGATTTCAGGGAGCCCCTGACCATGGCGTACTCGTGCCCGTTTATGATCACGCTACGGAGCACCTCATCTACCCTGATCCTGTCGCCGTCATCGAGTTGTTTTTGGCAGTAAAAGAAGTACTCGTTTAGGATGCTATCGCATGGCAACTTTTTGAAGGTCACGGTCATTCCTTTTATCAGCCCCTTCTTCTCCACTATGGTCACTATCGGCGCTCTCTCTATTTCGACTGCCCTCAGGTCTTCTCCCGTCTTTGGGCACTTCCTCCCAGCATCCCTAACGGATTTTACGATGTAGTTGGCTTTTGGGTCGAGGTCTCCTCCGCAAAAGTCGCGCAAAGGACAATCCGAACAATCCGACTCGCCAACCCATCTCTTAAAAGTGTAGCCGACCTTCGCGGACTCGGCCGGCATAAGCACGACTTTTCTCTCCTGCATATTTTAAACAGAGATTCGCATTTAAGAGGTCCGCTGTCGTTTTGCTGAGCAACGGTGAGCCGCCCTGCCCAAGGGCGGGCTTCCTGCTTCAACAACTCGCATCTGCGTATTCGGTAACCGTGCGGGCCCTTAAGAGGTGCTAAAGGCGTTTGGGCTGTGCCAGTTAATGCTTTGCGCACCAGGACGGCTCAAGAGCCGCATCTCAGCGTCTCTACGGAAAGCGCATGCCTTCTCTTTCCTCAAGGATATCGATCGCAAACGAAACTGCGCGCGCCGAAGTGCCTCTGGGCACTTTTTTTATCACTCTGACAGGGTTTCGCTTCGTCGAGAGGATATCGCGTTGCAGGCAATGATCTAGCCGCATAAAAGTCCCGGCGATCATCATCTTCCCCTCGAGGGGATCTTCGCCCCCTGACCGCCGATAACGTTAAAAGCAAAAAAACAATACAATTGTGTTCTAGCTTGCAAACAGCTAAAGTCTTTAAGGGCACTACGACGGTCGGTGCGCTTTGCTCCGATGGCGTAATACTGGCCGCTGACAAGAGGGCGGTCTCTGGCTACTTCATAAGTCACAAGAGGACCGACAAGATCTCTCTCATAAAGCAGTACATAGCTGTCACCATGGCTGGTACCGTTGCTGAGGCCCAGATATTGATAGATCAGCTGAAGGGTGAGGCCAATCTGTTTGAGATGACCTATGGCAGAAGGATGTCCGTTAGGGCGCTCGCATCGCTTGCAGCCCAGAACATGGGAGGGCAGTACCGGTTCGCGCACTATCCAATTCAGCTCATAATCGGAGGGTATGACGATGACGGTCCAGCGCTGTTCGCCGTGGACTTCTTTGGCGCCATGACCGAGGAAAAGCTCATAGCTACGGGCTCGGGTTCGCCGGTCGCGCTCGGAGAACTTCAGGGTCACGACTTCCTTTCAATGAAGGTTGAGGAGGCCCTGCCCATAGTTAGGAGGGCAATACAAGCGGCAATGGAGTGGGATACAGCCACAGGAGAAGGCGTCGACGTGGTCGCTATAACCAAAGAGGGCGCTAAAAAGTTATGAGGAATCCGGTGAACTTTTTTGGCTGATTATGACCTCGAAGCAAGGCTGAAGCAGATAAGAGAGGTAATATTCAGGAGCGTCCCGCCAGAGGCCAGGCTCACGAAGGTCGAGTTCGAGGGGCCAAACATAGCTCTCTACTGCGAAAAACCCCAGGTGCTCCTTGCGGATGAAAGCATAGTGAGGAGCATGGCCAAGCAGATAAAGACCAGAATCATCGTGAGAACCGATCCATCTCAGCTGATGCCGCGGGAAGACGCCGAGAAGCTCATAAGGGAGACCTTGAGCGAGGACATCGGCCTGGAGAGCATCATATTTAACGAAGATGAGGGCGAGGTCATGATAGTGGCAAAGAAGTACGGCCCCCTGGGCGGGCCTAGCAGCCCGTTGCTCAAGGAGATCGCTCAGAAGACCGGTTGGAGGCCCCTCTTCATAAGGGCCCCTCCCATAAAATCCGCAACGCTGAAGGGGATCTTATCGCTTATGAACAACGAGGGAGATTACAGGAAGGACTTCCTAAGAGAGGTGGGACAGAGCATACACAGGCCTCTCATATACAAGAACAACTACGTGACCATAAGGGCGCTGGGAGGGTTCCAGGAAGTTGGAAGGAGCTCAATACTTGTGGAGACGGCGTCCAGCAAGGTTCTTCTGGACTGCGGTGTTAAGCCAGGAGCCGTTAACAGGCTCGATGAGTTCCCCAGACTTGACGCAATAGACTTCGATCTCGATGAGCTTGATGCCGTCATAATCAGCCACGCCCACTTAGACCACATGGGCTTTCTTCCATATCTGTTCAAGTACGGCTATCGTGGCCCCGTCTACATGACAAGGCCGACTATGGAGCTCATGGCCTTGCTGCAAAGCGACTACATGGACATAACGGAGAAAGGAGGGGAGAAGCCGCCCTACGGCGTTAACGACTACAAGAAGGCTCTCCTCCATACCATACCCCTTGAGTACGGAGAGGTAGTGGACATATCTCCCGACGTCAAGGCCACGCTTTACAACGCTGGGCATATACTCGGCTCTGCCATAACGCACCTTCACATAGGGGAGGGGGAGCACAACATAGTTTACACCGGCGACTTCAAGTACGCGGACACCAGGCTTCTTCAGAGGGCCGAAACGGACTTCCCCCGGGTGGAGACGCTCATCATGGAGAGCACCTATGGGGCTAAAAACGACATAATGGTACCTCGTGAAGAGGCCGAAAGGCAGTTCATTGAGGCAGTTAGGGTCACCCTTGAGCATGGAGGAAGGGTTCTCATACCCGTGCTTTCCGTTGGCAGGGCACAAGAGCTCATGGTCATACTCGCGCAGGCGTTCAACGACGGAGCGCTTCCCAAGACAAAGGTTCACATGGAAGGGTTGCTTTACGAGACCACGGCCCTTCACATGGCGCACCCCGAAGTGCTAAGCAGGGCTCTAAGGGATTCCATTTACTACGATGAGAACCCCTTCATGCACGAGAACTTTGACATGCACTTGAGGATAGAGGACAGGCAGAAGCTGGCTAAAGGAGAGCCGTGCATAATAATGGCGCCAGCCGGCATGCTCACGGGAGGGCCGGCGCTGGATTACCTGAAGTACATGGTCGAGGACGAGAAGAACGCCATAATATTCACAAGCTATCAGGCGGAGGGAACTCTCGGCAGGAAGATAGCCAAAGGGGCCAACGAGATACAGCTAGAGGACGAAGCGGGCCAAGAGAAAACGTTCAAGGTCCTTATGAAGGTCATCCCCATAGAGGGATTGTCTGGGCACTCAGATAGAAGGGAGTTGGTCCAGTTCGTTGAAAGGCTCAGGATGCGCCCTAAGACCATCATAGTGAATCACGGTGAGCCGAGGAAGATCGACGACTTGGCCTCGTATCTCAGGTTCCGCCTTCGCGTCAACGCCTTCGGGCTTGAAGTCATGGATGCCATAAGGGTTTATTGAAAGGCGGGAGAAACTTATAATTTGAGCTGAATATATAGATGCGTCAAGCTTGAACAAAGAGAAGTCTAGGGGCATACACGACGTCCTCCTCCCCGAGAAGGTCGCCATAGGGCCGGGCCTTTCCGACGCCGCAAGGGATTACATAGGGGGCCTCGCTTCTGGTGGCAGGATACTCTTCGTGCACGGCAGGAGCTCCTACCTCAAGCTTTCAGGGATCTTAAGCGGGCTTGCGCTTGACGATGTCGAGATAGATGCTCCACCATCGCTGGCTGAGGTCCAAGCTGCATCTGAAAGGCTTCGGTCGCCTCGCTACTCCGTCGTCGTGTCAATAGGAGGCGGGTCCGTCATAGATGCTGGGAAGCTCCTATCTTCAAGGCTAAACATACCCAGCGTTTCGATCCCCACCTCGCTTTCACACGATGGGATAGCGTCCCCCCGCGCCTCCCTCAGGTCAAATAACGGGCCCGCATCCATGGCTGCCAGAGTCCCCAGGGCCGTTTTCGTGGACCTTAGCGTCGCCATGTCATCCCCTCACCGTTTCGTGGCGGCAGGATTCGGGGATACCGTAGCAAAGAAGACTGCCGTGCTTGACTGGAAGCTCGCAAGCGAAAAAGGAGTTGAAGAGTATGGAGATTATTCTGCCGCGCTCGCAGAGCTCTCAGCAGAGCACGTACTGAGGGCCTCAAATTACATAGCGGCCGGAAGCGAGTTTGGACTGAGGGTTTTGGCTGAGGCTTTGGTGAGCTCCGGAATTGCGATGGCCATAGCTGGATCTAGTAGGCCCGCCAGCGGCTCAGAGCACCTATTTGCTCACGCGCTTCAGCTGCTGCGCCCAGATGCAGCCCTACACGGCGAGATGTGCGGGGTTGGAACCATAATGATGGCGAAGCTTCACGGCATAGATTGGGAGCAAATAAGGCGCTCGCTTCAGGAGGTTGGCGCACCAGTTGATGCCAGAGGTCTTGGCGTTGCCGACGTGGACGTCGTCAGGGCCCTAACCATAGCTAACAAGATAACCAACAGGTACACCATATTGAGCGAAGGCCTGAGCTTTGACGAGGCTGAAAAGCTAGCTCGCTCCACTGGAGTCATCAGGTAGATTTCCCGCTTTCCATTTTCTTGCCGGCTGCGACCATGGCGATTCCTAGGATAGTGGTTATGGGTTCCGGGGCAGCGATCAGAATCATGCCCAAAGCTATGAGCTTCTTTCCGACGTCTGAGTTTCCATGCGGATAGCGCTTCACCAGGCCGTCAATTTCCTCAAGGCAGCGCCGCTGCGACTCCTTGTCAGGGTGCGCCATGAACGAGCTCAAAGATAGGTAAAGCTCTGCTAGGTCCGATCTTTGACCAACGTAATTTTCCAGCGCCAGCTTTTGCGTAAACGCGTCCAGCTTCTTGATTTNNAAAACGCATCTAGCTTCCTGATTTCATGTTCAAGTCTATCTAACGAGCTTGCTTCCATTACCAGGCATGTGGATACCGTGCGGCTTTTACGATTTCGCTGAAAGTAAATTATATCACTAGCGATATACTTAAATGGGTTTGCGCGATAACTGTATGAGCGAAGTTAAAGACGCGGTTCCGAGGGGATTCACCCGCTATTACGTTCTTTACTTGTTGTCGAAGAACCCCATGACCGGAAAGGAGATAATCGACGCCGCTTCCTCTGATCCAAACCTTCACTGGAAGCCCTCGCCGGGGCTCATATATCCAATGCTTGGGAGGCTTTTGGATGAGGGCTTCATAGAGGAGGTAGAGGGAAAGTACAAGATAACCGACAAGGGCAAAGGCAAGCTGGCCGACTACTATAAGTATCAGGCAGGGCTAATTGACAGAATAGCGGCCATTGAGGAGCTTGCAACCAAGATCGCCGATACCAACTTACTTGTTACATCTGAGGTTATTGACAGCGTTACATCGGGGGTAAGCCAGCTTAGGCAGAAGGTGGGCCCGGAGGTAAAGCTAAAGCGCATCAAGGAGCGCTATAGGGACTTCTTGAAGTCCGAACTTGATAGGATAAACAAGGAGCTTGAGAGCGAAGCGTCCTCAGAACAGCGCGATAAGAGCACCTCTGGCAACTGACCAGAGCGCCCTAGCAAGGGCGCGGTTATCCCTGCGCCACCGGAGAAACTATTACTATATTATCGCCCCTTACCACAATAGTTCCCAAATCCCTACTTTTTCCGTCTTGAGATACCTCTTCGGCGTTCTCTAGCACGACGTTAAGGTATATGTCATAGTTTTTGAGGAGGCCTCTAATTGTTTTTCCTCCCTTTAACACCAGTAATACGGTTTTTCCAAACGAGCTATCCATAAGCTGTTGTGTGGCCGGTTCAGACAATCTGAGTAATCCGGGGCCGTTGTACTTAACTCTATCGCACCCGTGTTGAAGGAGGACACGCCGTTTCGGACTCTAAGGCCGCGCCCTCAGGCCCTTGCACGTATTTGGCCGTGGTTACAGGGGTTGCGCGTGCTTTGACGCGTAAGCCGTTGTTCGGGGTGATGCGTTCGCGTCGGCTGTGAAGCGAAAAGCGTATGGCTTTCGACCAAGTCATCCTATGACCGCCAAGAAAGTGCTTATTGCAGGAGGAGGCGTGGGGGGAGTTGTGGCGGCAAAAAAGCTATCTGAGCGCCTTAAGGGAAAAGCGGAAATAACGCTTGTCAGCGATTCAGACTACTTCTACTGGCCACCCTACCTCAGCGACGTTGCCTTTGGAAGCATGGGTCCATCTGAGATATACCAGCCGCTTTCTCGCCTTTCAGAAAGGGGAGTAAAGGTGGTGAAGACAAAAATAACGAAGGTCGTCCCGGAGAACAGGAAGGTGATGACAGAGTCAGGGGATCTCGGCTATGATTACCTGATAGCTAGCCTTGGCTCCGTGTACGACTTCTCGAGCTATGGCCTTTCAGCGGGGATGCATAACTACACGCTAGAGGGGGCGCTGAAGATGAGGGAGGGTCTTTCTTCTTTTGGAGGTGGTAAGCTAGTAATATTTGCTCCAGAAATGGTTCACAGATGTGGGATGTACCCCTTTGAGCTCGCGAGCAGGCTTGATGTCTCATTAAGAAAAAGAGGGATAAGAGAGAAGACCGATATAACTTTGATACATCCCTTTGAGAAGCCGGTACAGCCCCTGGGGAGGGAGATTTCGGGTTACCTTGAAGAGAGGTTTCGGAGCCGCGGCATAAATTACGTGGGGGGAGCTAAGCCCGTGGGAATAGATCAAGCGGGAAAGAAGGTCGAATTGGAGGGCGAGGAAGTGCCCTATGACCTTCTCGTGGTCATACCTCCGATACGCCTTCCTCCAGCTTTCCGGGAGTCCGGGCTCACGACCAACACGCCGGCTGGCGAGTGGACTGCAGCGGATCCCTCCAACGCCAGGAGCCCAAGGTATGACGACGTTTTTCTCCCGGGTGAGCATTCGATGCCATTCTTGGGCCTGCCCGCTGCCGGGGTACCAGTTCACTTTTTGACGCTTTCAAGCGCTGCCGAGGTAGCCGGAGAGGTACTTGGCGAGCCAGTGGATCCCCAGGGCATGAGTTCGATGGTGTTGCTTATGGATCTGGGCGATCAGGGCGTGATAGTTGGGTGCGATCTGGGAAGAAGGGAGAACAGCGGGCTGGCATGGGCGGGCGATCATTACGAGTACAAGGAGCCAGGTCTGGATTGGGTTGGCAAGTGCTACTCGGTGCTAACGTCTCCTCTTAGTAGGTTCGCAAAGGACATGGTGTACTCGAGCTTCATGCTTACGTCAATGCGAAGGTGACGAGCGGAAGGATTGGGAGAAGCCCAAAACGAGGCTCCTTGAGGAAGACCCTTAAGGTCGATCCGCCCCCTCGCCAAACGATTAAATATTTGAGGCAAGTTAATACGCAAATGGGAAGGAGAAGAAAAAGGAAAATAACCCCGGTGAGGGCAAAGAAAGGAATACCAAAGGTGTTCAGGTGTCCCAAATGCGACAGCGAGAGCCTTGTAGCAACCTTAACCTCTACAAACGAAAACGGAGACAAGGAGTACACGTTGAAGTGCGGCGTCTGCGGGTTCACGCAGAAGGTCGTTGTGAACAAGAATCAGCAAGCCGTTGACGCCTATAACAAGCTCGTTGATATAATAGCTGGCCTGACGTGAGGCAGCCATGCGCCATAGCAAGATCGAGGATTACATAAGGAAAAGCGTTTCAGAAAAGGGCTTCTTCCACTTCACGCTGGTAGATCCGGAAAAAGCTGACGCCTCTTTGAGCAACGCTGTTAAGGAAATGGATCAAGCGGGAACAGACGGCTTCCTCGTAGGGGGTAGCACTGGCTTTTACCCTCCAGAGGTCGAGAGGGTGGTATCGAGCATAAAAGAGGTCTCAAGCAAGCCCGTCGTTCTGTTTCCCGGAGGCGTTTTCGGGGTAGCTAGAAACGCCGATGCCATACTGTTCCTCTCGCTTTTGAACTCGCTTAGCACGTACTTCCTCATAGGGGCTCAGGCCCAAGCCGCTGGGCTTATCAGGAGAATAGGCTTAGAGGCGATTCCCGTGGGATATATAGTGTTTGGGAAAAGCAGCATGGTTTCTGTGATGGGCATGACCCAGGAGATTGAACCTGCGAACTACAAGGCGGCTACGGCCTACGCCTTGGCCGCCTCGTTTATGGGAATGCACGCGATTTACTTGGAGGGAGGGTCAGGGGTGCCCGCTCCGATACCGCCGAGCACGATATCTCGGGTAAGGAGCGCGCTTCCTCACGACGTTTTGCTGATAGTGGGGGGAGGGATAAGAAAGGGCGAGGACGCAAAAGCGGCGGTTTACTCGGGAGCTGACGTAGTGGTTACCGGAACCGTCGTTGAGGAGCAGGGCGCAGCCTCCTTAAAGGAGATAGTCGAAGGATGCAAAGAGGGAGCAAAACTCAAGGCGGCCAGAAACGATGAGGCCAGCTGACGAGAAAATAGCCGATGTAGAAAAAAAGGCGGCTGCCCTTTTGGCCTTGGCGGCCCTCTGCACGGGTTCGCCAAGTGCGATTCAGAAGGTTGTTGAAGCGGACGGTCATGAGGTCAAGGAGATCCTCATGGAATGCCAGGATCAAGTAGAGGAGTGCGCTAAAGCGCACGCGCTGTCATTTGATAAAGGGCTTTGGGACAGCAACACGTACACGTTGCAAAACGGGTGCACGGTAAGAGGCCCCATAATGAGCCCTGGCGAGCTCGAGCTTGTATCAGAAGAGCTGGGCAAAAGCAAGCTGTCTTTGAGGAGGATACGCAACATGGCAGCGAACCAGATCATGGGCTAATTGTTGCCCGCGGAAGAAAACTCATTGATGGCTGCAAGCGTTCCCTTTCCGGCCTCGTGCGCGATTCCGAGATCTGTGAGCGCAGCGTCGAGCACCGATAGGCCCGTTAACACCTCCCTTTCCCCCACAATGTTCATATGCCCTATCCTAATTATCTTTCCCGCGAGCTTGCCCTGCCCTCCCGCGAAGAGCACTCCATATCTCTTTCCCTGCGAAACCACGGACTCGGCTTTTTCAGGGATCTTAATTGCTGTTACGGTGTTCGACTCGCGTCCTCTCTCAGCGAGGAGCTCCAGACCCATGGCCTGGGCTCCAGCCCTTACGGCCTTTGCCATTAACCTGTGCCTATTTATCCTGTTATCTAGCCCTTCCTCGTAGATCATGGTTATGGCTTCCTGCAGGGCCGTAATAAGAGGGGTGGCGGTGGTAAAAGGGACGTCCACCTTCCTGCCTTTGACGTAGTTTCTTATGTCCAAATAGTAGTTTTGTCCTCTGTCGGACTTCTCGATTATGGATAGCGCTCTGTTGCTGAGAGTTACAAAGGATATGCCCGGCGGCCCTCCCAGNNGCACTTCTGCGAGGCCGTTATCATGGCATCAATGCCCCACCTATCGACCTCGACCCTGTCGCCGCCGACGGAAGTAACGCCATCGACTATCGATATGGCCCCACCTTTGTTGACTTCCTGCATTATCTCGTCCATGGGATTTAGCACGCCAGTTGAGGTCTCGTTATGCACGAGGGTGACGAAGTCAAACTCTTTTCCTTCAAGCGCTTTTTTAACGTCATCGCCCGTTATGGCCTTTCCCCAATCCTTGAAATAAGGGGTTACGTTGTCGGAGTAGTACTTGGATATGTCGTAAAGCCTTTCGGAAAAGACCCCGTTGACAAAGCTGAGCACCTTGGACTCGCGCTTAACCAGCGAAGAAATCGCCGAGTCCATGGCAGCCGTGCCCGACCCCGTTATAGGGACGGTAAGGTTTTCGGTCCCCTCAAGATTGGAGACAGATTTGGTCACGAAGTTCAGCGAGTCTATGAAGCTCTTCTCGCGATGGTATCTAACAGGAGTTGATAGCGCCCTCAGCACGCGAGGATGCAGCTTTACGGGACCTGGAGTCAGCAGCAGTAGGTCATCATCATCGTATTTCAACTTGATGTTTTGCATCTGGAGCCAATTTAGCTTTTCGTCCCTTAAAAGCGAAGAGAATAAAGGCAAGTATCATATAACATATGCATTGCCATTTGAAGACGGATCGTTCATATATGTGGACTATACCACGAAGAACAAGGACGACGGAAAAGTGTTCGAGACGACGGTGGAAGAAGTGGCTAAATCAGCGGGGATCTACAGAGAAGGGGACATTTATGGCCCTCGTCTGGTGGTCTTAGGCCAAGGCTGGGTAACAAAGGGATTCGAAGAGGCACTCAGGAACGCTGAGCTGGGCAAGGAAGCAAGCGTAGAAGTGCCCTACGACAAGGGATACGGCCCAAGAGATCCAAGAAAGGAGAGACACTACTCCATGAGAGCGTTTGAAAAAGGCGAGCCTCCAAGGGTGGGTGCACTAGTCGAGGTCAACGGCGAGGTTGGAACCGTTCTGAGCGTCGGAGGGGGAAGGGTCCTAATAGACTTCAACGATCCGAGGGCTGGTAAAACGCTTGTCTACGACTTCGTGGTCAGGGAAAAACTTGAGAAGGACGAAGACAAGATCAAGGCGCTCGTTCATAGGAGATTTCCAGGACTTAAGAGGGATGACATAGTTGTTGTTGTGGATAAAAACTCATGCACGGTTCAGTTGCCGGAGAGCGCCAACCTAATGGAGAACGCTCCCTATTATAAGGCGGCTGCGGCCAGAGACATAAACAAGTACTTCCCAAGCGTCTACGTCATCCACTTCGTGGACACGTACATGTTCAAAGCGCCGCAGCAACCCGCTCAACAGGCGCAAGCCTCTTCGCAGCAAGGCCAGGAAGCCGCGCCCGCCCAAGAGCCATCAAAGACCTCAGAGAGCTCTCAGGGGGAGCAGAAGAGCGAGGAGACGGGATCAGATGCCGCTCAAAGCCAGGGCAAGGAAGAGGCTCCAAAGCCAAAAAGAAGCAGGAAATCGGAATCCACGAAACCAGCGGCCTGAGGCCATTTGATTGGTGAGGGGCGACTCAGCCCCACAGAATATAATGGGCTTTTTGACGCCCTCAGGACTTAAAAGGTTAGAGATGTGCTTTGGGTGAAACCGACATGCAGGTTCGCATATTTGACACGATGACCAGGGCGAAGATCCCGGTTCCCAATAAAGAGGGAAGGGTGGGCATATACGTGTGCGGGCTTACCGTATACGATAGGCCGCACTTAGGCCATGCGAGGGTTTTCGTGGTCTTTGACGTTTTTAGGCGCGTGCTGGCAAAGAACGGATACTCCGTGAAGTACGTGCAAAACTTCACCGATGTTGACGATCGCATAATAGCCAAAGCTCGCGAACTTGGGGTGTCTGCGGAGGCAGTCGCAGATAAGTACATAGCGCTTTACTTCGAAGACATGCACAAGCTCAACGTCATGGACGCAGACGTTTATCCCCGCGCCACTCAGCACGTAAGAGAAATAGAGGACCTCATATCAAAGATAGAGCAAAGGGGATACGCTTACAAGACCTCCAGCGGAGTTTACTTCAGGGTCCAGAAGTTTCAAGGCTATGGCAAGCTTTCTCATCAATCGGTTGAAAACCTGAAAAAGGGGGCGAGAATTGAGCCTGATCCAGAAAAAGAGGACCCGCTGGACTTCAGCCTTTGGAAGTTTTACAAAGGAGATCCAGCGGAACCGCACTGGGAATCTCCTTGGGGAGACGGAAGGCCGGGATGGCACATAGAGTGCTCTGCGATGTCCATGAAGTACCTCGATGAGATCGACGTGCACGGAGGTGGGGAGGACCTCATATTCCCGCATCACGAGAACGAGATCGCTCAGAGCGAATCAGCAACCGGAAGGGCGTTTGCCCTTTCGTGGATGCACGTGGGCCTTCTAAACATAGGAGGAGAGAAGATGTCAAAATCTCTGAAGAACTTCATTACCATAGGCGACGCCGTGGCCCGTTGGGGACCGAACTCGGTGAGGTTCTTCTTGCTTTTGGCTCCCTATCGCTCTCCCTTGACCTACACAGAAGAGCTCGTGGAGGCAGCGGCGAACAACTGGCTTCAGATAGAGGCATCTTATGCTGAGGCGCTTTGCCCAACTCCCGCATCGCATGGGCCTTCAAGCGACGAGCTTTCCGAAAGAGAAATGGAATTTGAGCGCGATTTGCTTTCCCATCTTTCAGATGACCTTAACACGCCCATGGCCCTTTCAGATTTGAACGCCTGGTCCTCTTTTGTGAGCAAATTGGCCTCCGCAAGGGATGGGCTTGCTGTTGAAGACGCCAAAGTCGTGAGGAAGGGCTATGAATTTGCCGCTGAGTTGCTGGGATTTACGCTGCCCAAAGCCGATGAAAGACATCGCGATCTTGTTGAGCAGCGCTTTATCCTGCGCCAGAAGAAGCAGTTCGCCGAGGCCGACAAGATCAGGCAGGCGCTGTGGAACGAGAACGTGATCTTGATAGATCATAAAGATCACACCGTTTGGTTCAAAAGCTCGGTTCCCAATGCCGTTCGCAGAATAGCCAAGCTTGGCGAGCCAAGCAAACCGAAAACTTAATAGCGATTTAAGAAAGGGCACTGAGTTGTCGATTAGCCTGATTATCAACATCGGCTATTACCTTGCCTTTGCGGTTATAGCCTTGGCGCTGATTTACATAATGCTCTCTGAAAGAAGAAGGCATTGAAGCAAAAAATGTTGGCCGATTTTTTATCAGAGAAGACCGCGGCTGTGCTGAAGGAGCTTGGGTACAGCGAGAATAACGCGGTTCAGCAGCTTGCCATCCCCCTCATAAACTCGGGCCAAAACGTGCTAGTTATAGCGCCCACGGGAAGCGGGAAGACAGAGGCGGCCATGTTTCCCTTGATGGATAAGATGCTAAGGGATAGCTCTTCAACGCTGATTTACATCACCCCGCTCAGGTCGCTTAACCGGGACATCCTGCTGAGGCTCAGGAGGCTGGGCAAAGCGCTTGGCTTAAGCGTAGCACTCAGGCACGGCGATACCACGAGTTGGGAGAAGAGCAAGATCAGCAAGAATCCGCCAAGGGTTATGATAACTACTCCTGAATCCCTTGAGGGTCTCCTGATAAGTCCTTCCCTTCAGGGTTTTATCAAAAACGTTAGGGCCGTGGTCATAGATGAGTGCCAGGAGGTTACGAACAATAAGAGGGGAATAGCGCTTTCATACGCTCTTGAAAGGCTCTGCGAAAAAGCCGGCGAGTTCCAAAGGGTAGCTCTTTCGGCCTTTACCTCCGATCCGGAGGCGGTTGCCCGCTCTGCGTTTGGCAAAAGAGCCTACAAGACGGTAGAGCTGAAGGCCGTTAGACCGACCGAGCTAACCGTGAAGCTCGTGCCAAAGGAGAACGAGCTCAAAGAGCTGGCCTCGATAATCAGCGGGTCATCATCGGTTTTGCTCTTCACGAACACCAGGGAGACCGCAGAATGGCTAGGAAGGAGGCTGGGCGAGGTCGTTGACGTTGGCGTTCATCACGGTTCTCTTTCGAGGGAGATAAGGGAGGAGCTGGAGCGCGAGTTCAAGACGGGATCAAAAAAGGCCTTGGTATGCACTTCGTCCCTTGAGCTCGGCATAGACATAGGAAGGATAGATACCGTAATACAGTATCGTTCTCCCAGAAGGGTAGAGGCCCTGTTGCAGAGGATTGGAAGGGCTGGTCACAGAGAGGGAGGAGTGGCCAGGGGATATGTGGTCACGGACGATGTTTTGGATTACTTAGAGAGTTTGGTGATATCGAGAAGGGCGCTTGCTGGCCATGCCGAAAAGTTCACCTCGCCTCCCGCGGGACTTGACGTTTTGGTTCATGAGATAGTCGGTCTGTTGCTTGACATGAACAGGGTCACGGCAGACGATGTTAAGAGGGTATTTTCTCGCTCATGGTATTTCAGCGCAAGCGACGAAGACCTAGAGCAGGTCTTCAGCGCTCTGCAACGCCTGAGGGCGCTCAGGTACGCGAGGGGAATCGCAAGGAAAACGCTGATGACGAGGAAGTACTACGCCCTTCACGTGTCCATGATACCCAGCGGCTTCGAGTACAGCGCGATGCAGTCCAGCGATAAAAAGGAGCTTGGAAGCTTCGATCGGGAATTCGTGATAGCTCACTGCCAAGCTGGCTCGTTGGTGCGGCTTGCCGGAAGGGATTGGAGGGTTGACTCCGTGGATTACGACAGGATGCAGGTCTGGCTCTCGCCGGCATCGTCTTTTGGACTTATTCCCTCCTGGGAAGGAGAGCTGATACCCGTTGACCGCGACGTGGCGCGGGAAGTGGCTGCCTTAAATGGCTTTGGCCCCGACCTCAAGGCCTTAACCGATGCCTCATCGGTCCTGGAGGCAGAAAACCAGCTCAAGGAGACTCCGGCTCCTGGTCTGGCCCTTGTGTTCTCGGGTTCCTCTGTAGGAGACAGGTTTGGCATTACGCTGTTTTCCCCGTTCGGGACCAAGGTGAACATGGCGCTTGGCATAGCCCTTTCAAGATACCTCGAGGAAAACGGCGTGCCGGCAACGTTCTCAAGGGATCAATACAAGGTTGTGCTGGAGACAAGCCTTCCCGTGAGCAACGATTTGCTGCAGGGCTTCTTCAAAAAAAGCGCGGACGAGGTTCGGACGCTTTACCTAAACGGTCTGCTTTCCTCTCCCCTCTACTTGAGTAGGCTCCTCAGGGTTTGCTTGAGAATTGGTCTCATCGACAACAAGACCTCACCTGGGCAGGCTCTTCTGAGGAAGATAGCTGACGCCTGGAGCGGTACTTGGGTAGAAAGGGAGACGGTTTCCGAGATAAACTCAGACGATGCCGATGTTGATGGCCTCCTTCAGCTCCTCTCAGACGTGAAGCAAGGGAAGGTTCCAGTGGTCTTTTCTGAAGATCAGAAGGGCGTGTTCTTCGTGGAAAGGCGTTACAACGACCTCGCGACGACCCTAGATGCCGTGAACAATCGCCTGCTGAGCAGTGAAGTTAAGCTTGTTTGCCTCAGCTGCGGGTGGGAAAACGTTTACAAGGTGCAGGACCTGCCAGAGAAAATCGCGTGCCCAAAGTGCGGTTCTATGATGGTGGGATGCGTGGGCCCGCGCGCTAGGACTGAGGGCCTTGTAAAAAAGGTCAGAAACGGAAGAAAGCTTTCCCCAGAGGAGAAAAGCCTTGCAAATGAGCTCATGAGGTCAAGCAACTTGATATCGCAACGGGGAAGGTACGCGGCTTACGTCCTTGCGGGAAGGGGCATTGGGCCAGACGTTGCCCTCAGGATACTCAACTCGTTTCCAAGGCTTTCTTGGCCTCCAAAGGAGCTTGTAACGCACGTGATAAAAGCCGAAGCCGACTTCAACCGCACGCATATGTTTTGGGATAGCTAGCTGT
>DAYW01000066.1:30769-34714 GCA_002507085.1 archaeon UBA168
TCGGAGAAGACTATTCCCTTGCGTTTCAGCGCCTCAGAGATCTGCCTGGAGGTAACGAACTCTGACTCTTTGGCCAGCTCAAGCGCGGTCTTAAACGGTTCGATTTTGCTTATGTTCTCTCTTAGCAGTTTAAAGCCGGAAGTTCCCTCTTTAATTATGCGAGAGCCGAGATCCGTCAATGAGACGTCGCCGCCGTTCACGGTGATCAATCCCAGCATTTCAGCCACGTCGAGTATGGGAAGCATCGACTTTAGGTCAAATCCGAAATCGTCTGCAAGCTTAGCTGCGTCCACCTTTCCTCCCTCCTCCTTGACGCTCTTTATCAACGCCATAACTTGACTGCTGCTAACGCTCGGCGGGAAAACTACATTTTGCGGCAAACCACGACTACCCTTGCTTTAACTCGCACCCTAAAAATTTAAAGCTTTCTTGATACGAATCCAATGCTATGCTTGCCCGCAACGCAGAAATTATGTGAAAGCTCGTTGGCACAGCACAAAAGGAGCGGTGCTTTCCGTCTTTTAGGGCGTGATATGGTCGCGTTTACCTTCAATTTAATCAAAAAGTTCAAGAAGCAATCCGAATGGCCCAGATATACAACTTTCAACTAAAGCTAACTTCTTTCTGAGGGTTAACGTCAAGTTTTTAAATGCACGCCTAGTATGCATATGACGATTGAAATGACCTTGATGGGGATCAATCAAGGAAAAAGCTGAGGAGATTGGCATGCTAGTTAAAGACGTGATGAATGGTAATCCGGTATACGTGGAGGTTCCAAGCAATAGGAGGACCGTGCTCAGCGTCCTCCTCAAGAATGAGGTTTCTTCCGCTCCCGTGATAAGGAGAGGAAAGAACACCCTTGCAGGGATAATATCCATAAATGAGCTAATGAGTAAAAGCGAAACCGATCAAACGGCCTTGCTCATGAACAACAGACCGCCTAAGATCAGGCCAAAGGACCCCATTCAGAAGGCCGCCAAGGCCATAGTGAAGAGTGGCTTCAGGGCTGTTCCCGTGGTGGATGATGAGGGCAAGCTTGTAGGAATAGTCTCTGTCGAAGATCTGCTATCGAGGATAGAAAGCGAATCGCTTCTAAGTGACTCCATAGATAACTACTTGGCTGAAAGGTTTGCGTCGGCCTGGATGGGCACGCCAATCGCCATCGGCTACAAGATAATGAAGTACGCGGCCTCCGATACGATCATGCTTCTAGATGACTCGGGTAAGGCGTCGGGCTTCCTTATGGAGTTCGATTTCTTAAGGGAACTCGAAGAGGAGTACAGCAGCAGCAAGTCGCTCATACAGGCTTCAAGCGAGGGCGAAGATTGGGATTGGTCTGTCGCCCCAGTGCTTTACATGGGCGAGAAGTCGTTGACTTTTCCCAATAAGAGGCTGTCCGATCTAGAGGCGAGAAGGCTGCCGGTGGTGCCGTCCGGGACGCCGGTGAGGCAGGCCGTGCAGGAAATGCTGAAGAACAACTCTCCTCAGGTAGCGGTCGGGAACGAAAAAGAGATAGATGGATTGGTTTTCGACATAGATCTCGTTAAAAACCTAATAATCCCTTAAAACTTTCATTTCATGTTGAAATGCGACTTAAACTTTGGTGTCGCACCAAAACCGCAACTAGAGCACCTGTGNNGTCGCACCAAAACCACAGCTGGAGCACCTGTGCGTGTGAACGTTAAAGGTGTGCTTTCCGCAGCGCCTGCAGATGACATGGGTTCTCTTTCCAGCTCCTTTGCCTTTGGAAGCTGTGCCATTACTCAACTTTATCGGGAAAAGACAACGACCTCATAAAAGCTTTCTGTTTGCGCTTGCCGGCAGCGAAGTGGCCCTGGAATGTACACCTTTCAAAAGCTTCGTTACCATCTTTGCGCTTTAATGGGTGTGGCCGGCGAGCATTAGGCGCCAGCACCGGGGCAATCGCTGGCAAAAGCTTTCAGCCTTACCGCTTATCCCTTTTGCTGTTCATCGTAAGCTATCTTTATCAGTTTTTCCTTGTACTCGGTCTCTTTACCCGGAGCCGATTTAAATGTCAGAGTTAACTCGACGGAATCTCCATCCAATGAAGTTATTGCCACGCTGGCGCCTGCATCTTCAAGGGCCTTCTTCACTTTTTCGACGTTTTTGCTGACCTTTATGGTGAACTCGGTCTTTTCGTCCGCTTTGGCCATTAGCGCTCCTCCGGTAAGCAGCACGTACGTGGGTATTATGAGGGTTCCCCTTTTGGTGGCGATTTCGGTCGTTACCTCGTTTAGCTCGACTATGCTGCCCCCCACGTTCAGAGCTGGTAAGAATACTTGATCACCCCTCTTGTAGTTGAAAACCTTCCTTTGCTCGGGGTTGCCTTTGGCTATCAAGAAGAACCCCTGCACTATGGCCGAATTTGGTATCACCAGCTCGGTCCCTCCCTCAGTTGTTATCGACGTGTAAATGGCGGTTATCTTGTTCACCTTTCCCGGTATGTTGTTCACGAAAACGGAATCGCCAACCCTTATCGGAAATGCCGCGTAAATGAACATACCAGATATGAGGTTACTGGCCAGAGTTGATATGGCAAGACCAATTATTATTGCAGCTATGCCACCGCTAACCATGATAGTCGTTAGGGACACGTGGAGAGTTGCCATTATGGCTAAGGCGCCGGCCGTAACTATGACAATCTCAAGAAGAAAATTGAGAAGGCCGGATATGTGAGGTCCAAAGTATTTTGAGGTAGCCTTTGAGAAGTCCTTGAGAACGTAGAGCAGTATGACGGTGACGGCAGCTATTATCAGTACGTGAATGTTGTTCCTTTCGGTTGGCTTTACGCTCACCAGAGGGGCTAATATGTAATCAAATGAAAACAAAAATACAACAGCAAACAGGATTATGGCGATGACCTTTGCTAGAAGGCTCGTGAGTGTTTTTGATTGTGCCATAACGTAATTGCATGAACTAATTTAAGCACAGTCGCGACAAGCGTTAAGCACCAATGCTTATGCGCCATCGTTCCCTTAAGTAAAAATGCTGGCCAGCCTTGTCGGAGAGCTCTGCCGCGTTTTCTCTCTTTTGGGCTGCGCAATCAGTTTTAGACTGCCGATAAAGGCATCACGCAACTTCAAGGCGCGTGCGCTCGTGGGTGACCGCCTCGCCGATTTTATGACTTACAAGAATCAAGAAATACCTTCACATGGGGGTTCATATCTTGAGCTCCGAGGGTCGCGCTAAAAAAACCGATCTAGCTCCTCTTCTTGAGCCACTCAAGGAAAGGTTGACTGAGATGAGCGATGAAGACAAGTTTAAGACGGTTATCTCGCTCTTCGGCAGGCGCGGTAAGAAGGCGGCCAGAGCCATAAGGGACAATACTCAGATTTTCAAGGTAAAGAATAAACCCGTATACCTGGTGCGCGGCAAGCAGCTCGATTACGTCGTTATCGATTCAGGATATTGCAGCTGTGAGGACTTCTATTTGAACAACGTGCTAAGGGGGCTCGGCGTGCCCTGCTATCATCAGCTGGTACTGCTTCTAGCGCAGTCCATGGGCAGGAACATAGCAGAGATCAGCGTGCAGGAGTTTCAGTTTCGCGTATCAAAAGGCTCAGGCTAGCGCAAGTGCCCTACCAGTTAAGGGACCCTGCAAGGCTTGTAGCCTCACTGAATCCCTTACGCGGATGGGCTTGACTTCCGGGTTCGGAATGGGTCCGGGTATTTCCCCATCCGCTATGACCGGCAGGACGTAATACCCCATACGTGTAAGATAAGCTTTGCCCCTNNTCGCGCGCTAACCATCAGCGCAAAGCTTGTTGCGCGCTGCTCGTGGAGGTTAGGTGCCGTGCGCTTCCTCGTGAGCAAGATCGAGCGCAAAGCCCGAAATTCATTACTAAAAAATTTCGGTGAAACTACAAAGCTTATGGGAGTTTTTAACTGCGCAGCAAAACAGCAAATCCCCCGCTCGAAAACCCC
>DAYW01000047.1:0-3134 GCA_002507085.1 archaeon UBA168
CTCGCACGTGCCCCGGATACGCGGTCCAGCTTGAACGCATCTGGTATCACCCCACCCCTGAGAGCGTGGGCTTTCTGATTTTAGAAAGCTCCGGTAGAGCGACTTTTTTGCCGATAACAAAACGCTCACTCATAGAGGCCCGTCTCGCTGATTAACGGACAAACAAGGTCGGTCAAAAATAAGAACCAACCCACTTAAGCAAAGATCATCCAAATAAAACAAAAGGCAAGACGTGACCAGACAATTACGACGAGATCTTTTTCAGCTGGCTTTGGTACATCTCCACAAGCTCATCGGTTGTGGTCGCATCCTCAGGAGCTTTATCTGTCCTCCACTTTCCTGTGGTACGCGGAAACCTTATTGCAAGCCCCGCTCCCTGCTTGACCCTTCCATAGGCGGCAGTATGAGTTGGGCTAAGCGTTATCTCAGCCCCCTTAACCTCTATGACGTACTTTGGCTCAAACCAAACGTCAGGCTGGAGCAAGCTTTCAACGCGGGCCGGCTTGCGCTCTACTTTCGCGTCACTAAGCTTTTGAGGTAATGAAAAAAGCTCCTCATCCGTAAAGCCGCTGCCAAGCTTGCAGACAGTGCAGAACTCGTCCTTAGCCTTGTCATATGCTGCTAGCAGCAACGCCCCGTAGGTCCCTGCGCGCTTTCCCCTCCCATTGAACGCACCAACTATCACCAAGTCTACCGTGTCTGCCAGCTCGCTCTTGTAATCGCGCTTGTACTTTATCCAAAGCCACCCTCTGGCACCAGCCTGATATATCGATGCATCACTGATATCCTTAGCCATAACCCCCTCGCATCCGTCGCTTATGGCTTCTTCAAAGAATGACTCAAAGGTGCTGAGGTCAGAAACCAAGGTCCTCGTTGCTAGCTTTACTGACCCCGACGTGTCAACCACGCTCTCAAGCGCCTTCCTGCGCTGAACGTATGGAACTTGTGTGAGGTCGTCGCCGTTTAAGTACATTATGTCGAAAAGGAATATGTTAGTGGGGATCTCTTCCAGCGCCTCCTCAACACCGTACTTCCTTCTCCTATGCATAAGCAGTTGGAACGGCATGAGCTCCCCAGTGTTGGGATCGACGCCAACTATCTCGCCTTCGACTATGGCCTCTGATGCCTTAACGTGCTTTGCAATGGAAGATATCACGTCAGGAAACTGAGAGGTAATTTTCTCCAACCTGCGGCTAAACAGCTCGACGCTTCCACTGGTTATGTGCGCTTGGCACCTCTCCCCATCGTACTTGTACTCAAGCGCGGCCTTCCCGCCCAGCTTGGCCAACACCTCTTCTGGGCTTTGCAGGCGTTCGGCCAACATCGGCCGGATCGGCTTTCCTGGTGTGGGCTTCATCGCCTTTATACCCTCTAATCCGTTTTCAGCAAGGCTCTCAGCCACCTGCCCTATGTCGCTTGTCAAGTTATACGCCCTCTCTATAATGGACCTATCTCCTTCGGCGTATATCTCAGCAAGCGCATCCAGTATGGTCATATCCGCAACGCCAAGCCTTAACTTTCCCATAACCGTTCTGACCAGGTACTTGGCCCCTACAGGAGTAAGGCCGCCAAAAATGCCCGAAAGCCATCCCATTTTCTCATCCTGCGAGCCACCACCAGCAGAACGAGCTATCTTATCCAGCGTCAGATACACGTCCTTTACGGTTGGTGGCTGCGGCTGAACGAGCTGCTGCACTGCCTTTGCTTTGAAAATCTGTTCAGCTACCAATCCCAGATCCCCGGTCTTCTTGTAAAGCGCCTCAACTTCTTTCAGAGGCACTCCGACGGACTTGGCCAGCGCCCTCTCAACGAGCTTCTCGCCAAGGCCTATCTCAATTCCAACGAAGTCGGGATACAGCTTTCCAAGCGTTAGATAGGCCAGGGGGCCAACCTCGTCTTTGCTGGCCCTCTTTAGCATATCAACCAAAATGGAAGTTATTTCAAGCCTTTTGGTGGTCGACTCGATCTTCGAGTAAAAACTCGCCACTTCTGAGTACAGCATCGCACGTTAATTGCAACATTTACTTTTAACCTTATGGGGCGCAAGATTTTGCCCATTCACTTTGAGGACGAAGCCCCTAAAACACGCTGGGTGCACGCGCCTTTCACAATAAGGTATGAAGACCCTCTGACTAGCTTGAAGCTTGTTTGCCTTTTTCAATCCTTTTCACTCGCTAAGCTTAATTGTGTCCGTCCAAGTGTAAAAGAGAATGTCTCTATGGAAAGACATAGTCACGACCATGAAGCTGATAAGAAAGCCTACTCGCAAGGAGTTCTGGTTATCTACAAGAATTACGTTCATAGGACTCCTTGCAATTGGGGTATTGGCTTTCTTAATTCACATCCTTATGGCCGCGCTCCCGCTTTAGGTGATGTTAATGCCGTTTAATTACGCAATTAAGGTGGCCCGCGGCAAAGAAGATGACGCAGTAGATGAGCTTGCCCAAAAAGCCAAAGAGATGAACTCTAATGGAACGCCACAAATACAGTCCATAACGAGTNNCATCCCGTCTCTAAGAGGATACCTTATAATCGAAGCCGTTAACTTCGCCGCGGTCGATAGACTCATTGATGGAAGCAGGTACGTGAGAGGAAGAATAAAGGGACTCGTAAAGGACGATGAGTTACAAAAAATGCTCGTTCCTGCCCCTGTTATCGATCAAATAAAAGAGGGATACCTCGTTGAGGTAACTGGTGGCCTTCTGAAAGGCATGAGGGGAAAGATTGAATTCATCAATAAGGCAAAAGGTGAGGTGGGAATCAGCCTGATTGGCACCCCAAACATGATGCCAGTCGTGGTTTCCGCGGATTCCTTAAAGGTAATCTCATCTGAAGGTGTGAAGGAAAGCGAGGGTGTTCAAAATGGCTAAGAAGGTTTTCAAGTTCAGAGTCGACGCGGGAAAGGCAACTCCAGGCCCTCCGATAGGGCAGGCGTTGGGACCGACCGGCGTAAAAACACCACAGGTGGTAGCGAAGATCAACGAGTTAACCAAGCAGTACAGTGGGATGAAGGTCCCAGTTAAGGTAATTATAGATATGGGCACCAAGGACTTTGAAGTAGAGGTAGGTCAGCCATCAGTATCATCCCTTTTGCTTCACGAGATAGGCAAGAGCAGCGGCGTGGGGAAGCCTGG
>DAYW01000047.1:3198-12536 GCA_002507085.1 archaeon UBA168
GCAGTAAAAACGATTTTAGGTGTAGCCGCGTCCGTAGGCCTCACCGTTGAGGGAAAGAAGCCCAAGGATGTAATCGCAGATCTCGACTCGGGCAAATATGATCAGCTTTTAAGCAAAGGCGAAATAGAGCTTGAAGCAGAGAGGGCGAAGTGGTAATGCCTATACCTACTTTAGAGGAGCTCACGGAGGCAGTTAAGAGGGCAAGAGCAGAATCTAAGCCAAGAAACTTCAAGCAGAGCTTTGAGCTTGTTGTTAAGCTACCTCACTTCGATTCCAGAAAGCCAGAGTACAAGCAGAATAAATCGGTTCTTCTTCCTCATCCACTTAAATCTACTGAGGTCGCGGTGTTTGCCGTTGGAGAAAGACGGGCGATGGCCGAGAAGGCAGGCGCGGCCTTCACTATGGGAAGGGATGAGCTTACGGCTTTGGCATCTGACAAAAAGGCCGCAAGAAAGGTTGCCAAAAGCTATGATTATTACCTTGCGGAACCCGAACTCATGCCTCTGGTCGGTAGAGTCCTAGGCCCGTTCCTTGGCCCCAGGGGAAAAATGCCAGACCCAATACCTCCGAACGCGGATATGACAAGCCTTATAGAAAGGGCGAAAAGGACGGCCAAAGTACGCATGAGAGAGCAACCCTATTTCTCGGTTAAAATAGGTGAGGAGGATCTAAGCGACAAGGACGTAGCGGAAAACGCCCTAGCGGTGTTAAACGAGGTAGGAAGGGAATTCAAGAACCCCTCCGTTGAGATCGGATCCGTCATAATAAAGCTTACTATGGGTAAGCCGGTAAGCTTAAGTGATTAAAATGCCATCCCAGCAAATCTTAATTAAGAAGGAAAAGCTCGCGTCAGACTTAGCGGAAAGAATAAAGAAATACAACTCGGTTATGATAATCGGGATACAGGGAGCAAACGATAAGATGCTGTCAGAGCTGAGGTCGAGGCTAAGAGGTTTGGCAGAGGTAAAAGTTGCCAAAAACAGCACCGTGGTTAGGGCGCTTAGATCTCTTAAGGACGAAAGGCCCGAAATAGAGAAGCTAGCTGCCCTCGCGACTGGAACGAATGCCATCATAATTTCCAACACCTCTCCGTTCATACTTTCAACGATTATTGATGAGATAAAGGACTCGGATTGGATAAAAGCGGGAATGCCATCGCCAGTCGATGTCGTGATACCTGCTGGCGACCTCGGTCTGCCGCCCGGAGGACCTGCGAGCGTACTAACCGACATGGGAGCGAAGATCAAGATAGTTAAGGGTATGATAAGGCTAGATGAAGACTTTACCCTCATCCACGCCAAAGAAAAGCCCAGTGCCGCAGCCGCCTCCCTTCTGATGGCCCTCGACATAAAGCCAATTCCCTTGAGCTTCCAAATAAAGGGAGCGTGGGACGGAATATTCATACCTGGAGAACAACTGCACATAAACATCGAGCAGTACGAGAAGGACCTCTTAAGCGCAAAGCTCAACGCGTTAGCGGTGGCCGTTGAAGCAGAGATAATGAACGACGAGACGGCTCCGCTTATAATCCAGAAGGCCGCAGTGCAGGCATACGCGCTTGCTGGTACGGGCGCGTTCTTCTCCCCGAAGGAAATGGAAGTAGCCATCAAGCGGGCGGCGACAGCGGCAACGGTCTTAAAGAGCTCGACCGGACTTTGATTTTTTATGTAACCAAAAACTCAAACATCAAGCTTCACCTTTACTTTGAGGATCGACCTAGAACGCCTGAGAGCGATCAAGTCATTCGTTTCTCAGGGCCCACGCAGCTATGTAAGAGGCAGAATCCTGAGGTCCCGAGCTTGGCAAAAAAGGAACGCCATACTTAACAGCAATCGAGAGCAACGAGCTCCTTGGGCCGGGCTCATCGCTGTTCAAAAGAGGGGGAATCCCCTCCACAATAAATATTGGTTTTCCAAGCGTCTTCATGAATATTGCTTCTTCAAATAAACCTCCGGAAGAAAGCAAGTCAGCGACCTCTGAGGAAGCCACAACCCTCACTACTACATCCTTAACCTTCACGTAATTACCCCCAAGGTCCTTGAGAGAATAGCTCACTCCCAAATCCTTTAATGCCCGCGAAAGGCTCGATCCCTCCAGATGATGATCCAATGTCACTGCTTCAGAAGACATTTCCTCCGTAAAATCGAGCAGCCCCTTATTTATTTTTGTTTTTCTGGCTTCATCGGACGCAAAGGAAGGCTGAATCTCTCCCTCTGAAACCGGCAGCTCCCTATCGCTGGCCGATATCAACCTGCCCATCGTTCCCTTCCTTCTGAGCGATATCCAGTGATACATCTCATCAGCGGTACCCTTAGTCACGAGCACAACGATCTTACCCTCCCTTTTCCTGCCTGTCCTACCCCTCCTCTGAATTAACCTTATGGCGCTCGGCACGTTATCGTAAAACACAACGAGGTCACAGTTTTCGACGTCTAGACCCTCTTCGGCGACCTGGGTAGCTACCAATACGTTGATCAGACCGCTCCTAAACTCGTCCAAAACGCGCATCTGATCGCGCTGGCTCATTCCCTTCTCCTCGCCCTTCCTCGCTTGCCCCAGAAAAGGCGCTGGCCTTGCGCCCTTAACACTTCTCAGAATTGAGGAAAGCACTCTAGCCGTTTCCCTGTAATGAGTAAAAACCAAGATCTTGGAACCCGTGTTCGAGAGCTCTTCTGATACCGCAGAGATCAACGCAGGAATCTTTGGGTGCTCGAGACCGGAACGCTGCAGCTCCAGTAACTTCTTCTTCGCTTCGCCCCAATCGTTAACAAGCATCTTCAGTGAACGAGTAGCCCCGCTCTGCGCGACCTCGTCTTCCATCTCATCCATATAGGTTAGCGCGCTGCTCACGCCTTCTACCTCAACCAGCAACTTGGCGTGTTTCACCCTGATGATGTTATTTAGCAGGCCGTATGCCTGAAAGTCTGCGGAATCTGCGGTACCCGCCTCTATCTTTTTCCTCAGCTTGTCTTGAACGTCCAAGAGGTACTTTATGGGAACGTTGCTTACTCTGAACCGTATACCAAGCGCCGATAGCCTTTCGACGTACTTCTCCGAGATCTGGTCTAACAGCCTACCCACCTGCAAGATCTCGGCCGGCAGTTCCAACGCAACCCTTTTCTCAGTTACCCCTTTGACGTAAGCCGCGACGTCAGGGCTCCTTTCGTCCCTGGCTTCAACCTTCTTTATGTGTAAGTTAAAAAGGATCTCCTCCAGATGCTCTCTGCTGTACCCAGGCGATGCAGTCAGCCCAAGAACCAAGGGATGCCTGGCCTCACTAACGTATTTTGAAGCTATGTAAACATACGGATAATCACCAACTGCGTGATGAGCTTCATCAAAAACAATCAAGGACACGTCAGATAAATCGTACCTGCCATTTCTGAGATCGTTCTCGAGCGCTTGCGGCGTCATGAATATGAACTGAGAGTGATTCCAGTACCACTTTCTGGCATCAGGGCTTGTTTCTCCGGTTAGCACGCGAAGCTCATCGGCCTCTGTCAGGCTCCTGAAGGTTGATGCATGCTGTTCGGCCAAGGGGCGCGTGGGAGCTAGAACCACGATCTTCTCATCAGGATATTCCTCAAAGCGCTTGGCGGCTACAAGCACGGCAATGATCGTTTTTCCGAGCCCAGTGGGCAAAACCACAAGGGTGTTACCCTGTAAGGCACTCAAATATATGTTAAGCTGATACTCCCTAGGTACAAGCGACCCTTTTTTTATATAGGCCGGCAGCTTGGCAGCTCCTTCCACGTTGACAACTAAGATCATGAGCTTTTAGCCATTTCGATGCTACGTTCGCTGAAAGCCCGGAGGTGCTTGCTCATAAAACTTTATGCTCGCCGGCACGATTATGGACTTCGGCAAACTGTAAATTTTCTCATCAACGAAATCTCCAAGCCGAACCCAGCTCACGATTTCCTTTGGCGACCCAAGGGCCGACAAAAGTATCAGCGGCCTTCCCCTCTTCAGAATTCCCCTACCCAGCCTTTCTTCCAGCTTCTCTAGAATTCTCATGGCCTCGGAGAAACCCATGTACCTGCCCTCATCATGCTTAACGTCGAGAAGAACCAGCGTGTGAAGGTCGCGAGAAAGGTTGTCCGCTATAACCTCGTATGGGGTCTCTGGAAAGTAGCCGTATTTTTCATCAGGATAAACCACAGTAACAGGGGGACCGAAGCGGTATGGATCAAGACCCGAGCATGAAGGCGCAAGCGACAAAACCGAAAGACCGTGAACTACCTTGACCTCAATTCCCATCTGTTCCGCCTTGCGCTTCAGGGCAAGGTGTGTTGTAAATATAAAGGGATCGCCAAAGACAAGAAAGGAGACCACGGCTGTTTTTGCCGGCTCCAGCACTTGGGCGGCCTGCCCTTCTTCGAGGTCCTTCCTATTTAGCAAGATCGCTTTTTTTCCCGTGAGCTCCTCCACTTTTTTTATGGTAAGCATGTCCTCTGGATCGGTATATGCCTCAGCATATACCTGATCAGATGATCTGACGGCATCAAGCAGGGACAGGGTAAGGTTCCCGGGCCCCCCTATTCCCATCCCGCCTATGAATAGCAAGATACCCACCTTAGCTCGCATGTGATCACGACGCCTCCAACTCCTTGATCTTCTTAAGAGAGTCAAGGATTGTAGAGATAAGTGAAACGTAAGAGGGCATGTTATCTGAGTCAGAGTCAAGGGCCGCAGAGACCTCACTCAACCTCTTGAGAAGGACCTCCTTCACTCTCTCGATGATATAGGGCTCCATGGCCGACGCCTCTTGCTGGCCGGCCTTTACGAAGACCACGGGTTTGTTGCAGTGCGGGCATATCACCTGCCCATCCCTTAACCTAAACAGAGGAGAACCGCAGACGGGGCACGTATCAGCTAGCATTGTTGCTCCTGACTTCAGGAGGTTCGCCATCCTCTTTATGTCTTCGTCGTTGACCATATGTAATCTAGATACCTCAGATAAAAAGGCATCAGCACCTTTAGCAAGCGCTAGCTCCCTTCCTGCCGAAACCGGTTAAGGGCGCGATTTCAATCCGACTCCGGGGACGCTTGCGCGGGCTTCAACTCGCCCCGCTTAAACATAGCAAGAGCCTCGGCCTCATCAGAAGTAGGAGAGTACAGCACCATCATGCCCTCACCCTTGAGCGATGATAGCATACCCTCGCCTATTTCCCTAACCAACACAACCTCAACACCCCTGCTCTTAAGTTCCTTCGCAAGCCTCACCCCCTTTCTCCTGGCCTCAGATAACGCTGGATTCTCAATCATGTCTTGCTTGCCACTCTTGGTGTCCACGATCTTTATAAAGGGGACCGTGGCCATATGCCCCTTCAGCGAGCCATCAGCTTGCTCGGGAATCGCCACAATCCACTTGCCTTGGAAGGAACCTGGCTCAACGTGTATGCTGACGTGAACAACCGAGGGAACGTTTCTCTTTATCTCGTCCTCAACTCTATCGGCCAGCGCATCCGCCTCTTGGACCGAGTAATTAGCGGGCGCTTCGAGGTGCATCTCCACAAAGTAAAACGGGCCACTCTGCCTCACCCTTATCTCGTGCACCCCAACAACACCCTCGACCTTTGACACGGCATCTCTTATTTTTTCGGTGATCTCTTCGTTTCCAACGTCAAGCAGCGTGTAAACGGCGTCTTTGCCTATTCTATAGGCCTCAAACATTATGTAAGCTCCTATGAGTATTCCCACGACTTCGGCAAGCAAAACCACCGACAGCCATTCCGCGATCACTCCTATCACAACCACAAGCGATGATAATACATCCTGATAGGCGTGCAGCCCTTGAGCCTTCATCGATGGCAGTGCTATGCCCGGCGTTCTGTTCAGGTAAACCATCACACAGTAACTGGCTGCAGCGGATATTACCTCTACGACTATGGGTATGGGCGGCTGGGATACGTGAATAAAGCTCAGAGAGTCCTTTGCTATCTCAACCGCGGCAAAGGCTATGGCTGCAGCCACTGCCAAAGAGACCATGTTTTCCAACTTATACAGCCCAAATGGAAACTTTTCCGAGGCTGGCCGCTCGGCCACCCGCAACCCAAGGTAGACCATGATCGCCATAAATACATCAGAGCTTGAATGAATCCCATCGCCAATCATTATCACGCTGTGGAACAAGACGCCGCTCTCGAACTTGGCTGCCGCTAGCGCGGCAAACACCGCGGCAGATACCAGCGTCCTTTTCCTTGCTTCTTCGAACAATTCAAGTTTTTTCGGTTTACCGATATAAGTTTACCTAAGCACGCTGTATACGGCGCGCAAGCGCTTCAACGCAAGAAAGGCCAAGAGAACAGGCGCCGTGGCTATAGCCGACCATAAGGGACGCAAGCCCCTCTCGACTCCAAAGATAAGGGATTTGACGTCCTCTTGAACACTTAAGCCTTCAAAGCGAGTAATTCGTCGTTTGGCAACTTTGCCGCATAAAAAACCCAACTACCGCTGTAAAGTTCACACGTCAAAGTACATCTGAAACTCAAGCGGATGGGGTCTCATGCTCACTTCCTGATAGTCTTTGAGCTCGTAGTAGATGATCTTATCGATGAGGCTCCTGCCAAATATCGGGAGAAGGTAATCGCTGTCCGACTGCAGCGCCTCCACCGCCTCCTTGAGGCTACCCGGTAAAACGCCAATCCCTTTTTCCCGTCTCTCATCTTCCGTCAACTCATATATGTTCTTATCAACGGGATCCCCGGGATCTATCTTTCTCTTTATGCCATCCATCGCCGCGGCGGCCATTGCCGCAAATACCAAGTATGGGTTTGATGACGGATCTGGAGGCCTGAACTCCAGCCTTTTCTCACCGCTGTGTTCCGGTCCGCTGTGATAGATCGGTATCCTAACGGCGGCCGACCTATTCGACCTGCTCCATGCCATGTAAACCGGAGCCTCATATCCCGGTACCAGCCTCTTATAAGATGACGTGGTAGGCGCCACAATTGCGGCCAAAGACCTCGCGTGCTCAAGCAGCCCACCTACGGCATATCTGCCAGTCTGGCTAAGCTCGGCATACTTATCGGACGCATCGTAAAACGCGTTTACATCTCCGCTCCAAAGCGACATGTGCACGTGCATTCCAGAGGCGTTATCGCCAAACACCGGCTTAGGCATAAACGTGGCTACCATGCCCATGTTCTTCGCCACGTTCTTGACCACGTACTTTATGCTGATCACGGCGTCCGCCGATGGGACTAGGGCGTCCCGAAATATGTTTATCTCGCCCTGACCTGCCGTGGAGACTTCGTGGTGATGCGCATCGCACACCACGTGAAACCTGTCTTCCAAGTAAGAGACGGCAGTACTTCTAAGCTCGTAAAGCGTGTCCTGTGGCGGCGCAGGGTAGTATCCCTCCTTAAACCTTATGGGATAACCCGTTCCCTGCGCCGACCACGGCGCCTCGCGCGAAACGACTTCATAAGACTGCCCCCTGTAGGGCTGCAACGTATCCCAAGTCACGCGATCAAACACAAAGAACTCAACCTCAGGCCCCCAGTATGATGTAAAGCCGTTGTCCTTAAGATATGAAACGGCGCGCTTGGCAACGTTTCTAGGAGCATCATCAAATGCGCCGGCCCCGCCGCCAAGCCCCACGTCGCATATGAACCTAACCGTAGAAAGCTCCTGGGGATACCAAGGCAAGATCGCAACGGTCTGCGGATCCGGGTAAAGCACCATATCTGATTCGTCTATCTGCGCAAAGCCCCTTATGGATGAACCATCAAGCTTAGGTACCCCAACCTTGAACGAGTCCTCGCTTAGGGCATGCGAGGGGATCGTAACGTGTTGCAGCCTTCCCGCTATATCAGCAAACTGCAAGTCAACGAATCTGGCGGACTTAGCTAACTTAAGCGCTTCATCAACGGTGGCAGCAAAAGGAACAACCTTACCGTCTTTTAAGTCATAAGGCATGTAGTAAGCGATTAAGGGCATAAAAGCTTTTTGAAGCACGTTCAAAAATTGGCTCAGATTAGTAAATATTTTTCATGGTTTGCGGCACTTTTCGGCTATTTTGTTCGCAATGAGAGCCGCAAAGGCTCCGGCAGCAACCCCTCCATCTATGTTAACAACCGAAACCCCCATGGGGCATGCCTGCAACATGGACATCAGCGCTGCTTCTCCTTTGCCGCCGTACCCATAGCCCACAGACGAAGGCACACCTATCACCGGTATGTCCACAAGTGATGCCACCACAGCGGGAAGCGCCCCTTCCATTCCGGCTATGACGATCAGAACAACTACGCCATCATCCAACATCTTCTTCAGCGGCTCAAACAACCTGTGAATGCCAGCTATTCCAACGTCAACCGCTACCTCAACATCACAACCCATTTCCTCGGCAACGAACTGAGCCTCTTCGACCAGAGGAAGATCGGCCGTGCCAGCTGCCAGTATCCCTATTTTCTCCCCGACCTTCGGAGGGGCGTAATCCCTCCTTCTGACCACAAAGCACCTCTTCCCCTTCTTCAGCAGATATTCGTCAGCCAGTCCCTCGATGGCTCTGCGGTGCGCCTCGTCCATTACCCTTGTCACGATGGCGGCCCCTACGGATTTCGCCATCTCTTTGGCAAGGGCCGCGGTTTCTTCGGGATCCTTGCCCTCCGCCAAAATAGCTTCGGGTACCTTCCTTCTCCACGCGCGCTCTAAGTCCAGCCGAACCTCTTCTCCTATCTGATCTACGTAAAGGCGTCTTATCTCCCTTTCAGCCTCATCAACGCTGATCTTTCCCGATGCAAGCTTCTCTAGGATATCTCTCATTTGGAAAATAAAGTGGACGCTAAAAAGTCATGCGCCAAACCCGATGAGTTGCATGATCCGTGCTGACATTTTATCAAGATACCGGTTTGACGCGCGATGAACGCGGTTTCGCTGTGAAGCCAGATGATGCACTTGGATGATGCACAAAGCGTTAAAACCAATCGAAGATTTAAGCCCATGATAGTGTATTTTGACTGCTCTACGGCTGGAACGTCAGGCGACATGCTTTTAGGAGCGCTGTTGGACGTTGGCGCTAGCCAAGACAACATCATCAAGCTGGCCGATTACGTCTCCAAGAACTTACCAGGTGTCCGCTCCGTAAAGGTTGACGTTAAGAAGACGAGCAGCAGAGAGATCATGGGCACAAAGGTTACCGTTTCCGTCGATGAAGAGCTCGTCTACGAACCAGGAGAACCTCCACATCCAGAAAGGGATAGCGCCTTGCTTAGGAAGACCATAGAGGGAGCCCTCAGCGAGTTCAAGCTCGGTGAAAAGGCCAAGGGCTTTGCCCTCTCGGCCTTCGACAAACTGGTTAGCGCCGAGGCCCATGTGCACGGCTTAAAAGAGAA
>DAYW01000047.1:12579-21167 GCA_002507085.1 archaeon UBA168
CTTAGGGTTATTCGACGGAACCAGGTACTGTGCATCTCCCATAGCCCTTGGAGGGGGAGATATGGAGTTCTCGCACGGCGTAATGGGATCGCCGGCGCCCGCTACCATAAGCATTCTCAGCGAGACGGGACTGCCCATCATACCTGGACCTTATGGCAGCGGCGAGCTAACCACGCCAACAGGTGCGGCAATCCTGTCGACGCTAGTTGAAAAAAGCTGCGTGTCTCCCGTATTCACGCCAAAGAAAGTTGGTTACGGAATTGGTCAAAGGGATCTGGGCCGCAGGGCCTCCTTCACCCGCGTAATTTTGGGAGATGATTACCCGCCAACGCAAACCGAAAACGTGTCAATTGTAGAGACCGATGTCGATGATGCAAGCGGTGAGGTCATTGGAAAGGCCGTAAACGACTTAATGGCGAGCGGGGCGCTTGACGCCTACGTCGTACCCTCCCTTAGAAAGAAAGGAAGACCCGGAGCACTAATCAGGGCCATCTCAAAGCAGGGAGATGAGAGGAGGCTCGCGCTCACCCTAATGGATGATACTGGGACCCTCGGAGTTAGGTTTTGGACTGCAAATAGGTTCGTGGCTTCGAGAACGATTAAGAGCGTTAGGCTAAGGGGAAAAGACATAAACGTGAAGCTGGCCTGGGACATAGAGGGCAAACTGATAAGCGCAAAGCCGGAGTTCGACCAGATCGCGGCGATCTCGGCAGAGCTTGGTGTATCACCCCAAATCCTGCAAAGCGAGGCAACGGCCAAAGCCTTAAGGGGCGATGAAGACGAATCCGGGTAACGATGTCCATGAGCTAAAGTCCTAACTGAGCCCCTTCAAAAGCGCTAGACTTTAAGCCTCCGCTTTGATTGTCTCAAATGGAACCTAAAGCCATAATATTAGTTACAGCGGACTGGGATGCTCTTAAGTCTTACGCGAAAAAAATATGCCAAACGGCGGCCGCGCAACTAAACGTTGAGTACAAAGAACTGAACGAAGACTGGGACTTTTTAACAAACTACGGGGAAAAGGACGAGTTTGGCGGGGTCGAAATCCCCCAAGCCTTCATAGAGACCAGTGACGGCAGGTACGTCCACGTGATGACAAAAGTGCCGCTTAACGATAAAGGGACTCCTGACCTTCAAAAAGGAGTTCAGCTGTTCATTGACAAATCAAAGGAAAACTGAGCTCATGTCAGCTGAATCTCTATGTAAACCGAGTCAGGCACTTGAATTCTCATTATTTCTTGCATAACTCTCTCGTCGGCATCTATGTCTATTAACCTCTTGTGGAGCCTCATCTCCCAGTGATCGTAGGTGTCGGTCCCTTCTCCGTTTGGCGCCCTTCTGGTAGTTATCTTTAGGTATTTTGTAGGCAGGTAGATGGGGCCAGCAACGCGAACGCCCGCCTTGGTAGCAACGTCCTTTATCTCGTTGCATACCAAGTCTACGTCTTTCACGTTCGCGCTCCAAAGCCTCACCCTTGCCTTCTGAGCCATCAAGCCTTCACCTGAATCTGCGCTGGTACGACGTCAACTACTATGCCTGCAGCTATGGTCCTGCCCGAGTCCCTAATGGCGAACCTTCCGAGCGGCGGGAAGTCCTGATACTTCTCGACTACCATGGGCTTTATCGGCACCATCCTTACTATGGCGCTGTCGCCCTGCTTCAGGAACGTCGCCTTTTCGGGCAGCGGTTGACCAGTTCTAGGATCTAGCTTGTTGACTATCTCCTCTATCCTGCAGGCAACCGTAGCCGTGTGGATGTGAACGACAGGCGTGTAGCCAACGCCAAAGGAAGTGGGGTGGTAGAGCACGAATATCCTTGCCGTGAACTCCTTGGCTACAGTAGCTGGGCTATCAAGCTTTGCTGCCACATCTCCTCTCTGTATGTCCGTTCTGTTAAGACCTTTCACGTTAAAGCCTATGTTGTCGCCGGGTATAGCTTGAGTAACCTTTGTGTGGTGGGTCTCTATATCCCTGACCTCACCTACTTTATTGGAGGGGAGGAACACAAGGCGGTCTCCTATCTTAAGCACGCCGGTTTCCACCCTTCCCACTGGCACTGTTCCAACGCCCTGAATGGAATAAACGTCTTGAATCGGAAGCCTGAGCGGCTTNNTTAGGCGGCTCCTCAAGCATATCGAGGGCCTCTACCAACGTCGGGCCAGTGTACCACGGCATGTTGGTGCTCTTTGTTACCAAGTTATCTCCCTTCCAACCTGAAACGGGAATCACTGGCACCTTATCCATCTTGTAACCTATCATTGACAGGAGCTTGGATATGCCGGCCTTTACCTCCTCGTACCTCTGTTGCGAGTAGTTGACGGAGGGATCATCCATTTTGTTTATGGCAACGATGAGCTGGTTCACTCCCATGGTCTTGGCCAAGAAGGCGTGCTCCCTGGTTTGCCCAGTCGCTCCTATTCCAGCTTCGTATTCACCCTTCTTCGCGGAGACAACAAGTATCGCTGCATCCGCTTGGCTAGTACCTGTCACCATGTTCTTAATGAAATCCCTGTGACCAGGCGCGTCGATAAACGTGAAGAAGTGCTTGGGAGTCTCGAATCTCCAGAAGGAAAGGTCGATCGTTATACCGCGATCCCTTTCCTCCTTAAGCCTGTCGAGAACCCACGCAAACTTGTTATCCTCTTCTCCTTTGGCCTTCGCAGCTGCCTCTATCTCTGCCATCTCTCTGGGATCAAGCGATCCCGTTAGGTACAGCAGGTTTCCCACTATGGTAGATTTGCCGTGATCAATATGACCTATTACCACCAGGTTAAGGTGGGGTTTTTTCAGGAATTCGGCCCCAGACACACATTATCACCCAATCAAAAGTTATATGATGCTGCTTTTAAGCCTTAGTTGTTTTACAGCCACGGCACCAAATGGGGGAACTGAATTCTCAAACGGTCTTGCTTCCTCCAAGGTTTATGATTAGAACGTTCAGCCCTGCCGATGCCTTCAGAAAGTCGTCCAGCGTATGCGGAACAAGCGAACTTTTTCCCTTTATAGCGTAGTGCATTGGCACCACAAACTTGGGATTTAACGTTTTCGCAAGCTCGGCCGCCTCTTCGGGTCCCATTGTGAAATAGCCCCCAACAGGAATCATGAGGTAGTCGGCGTCCTTCACCTTAGCCGCTGTTTCAGGCGGCAACGAAGACGTGTCTCCAAGGTGCACGAAGCGCTTTCCCTCAACGGATATGGATATGGCTGAGCACTCTCCCCTTCCAGGGCCGTGGTCAGTCCTATAAGATGATAAAGCGAATCCAGGTATCAGCTCCATGGGCGCTTTCCCTATGCTCTTAACCCCGTCAAAGATCTTCGCGCCGGAAAAGGGCTTAACGTAATCATGATCAGCATGATGGTGCGTTATTGCAACTCCCTCAACGCCACTTATGGCCTGGGGATAATCCTCTATTCTCAGGTTGAATCCCTCAAAGGCCCCTCCCTCATACGGATCTATTACCAGCTTGTGCCCTGCGCTCTGCAAAACGAAGCATGAATGACCCAGGTAGGTTATCTGCATTTGTTATCCATTATCGCCGCACCTTATATTTTTTTACTCGCATTGAGCGCATCAAAGGCAAGCCAAGGCCACGTAACTATGACAGGCAGTGCGTCTGCCCTCGCAAGAAATAAATACGATGTCAATATATAGTTAAGATGTTTTTCATACCCACAGAGAACGATCTGAAATCAGGCGATGTATCAGATCTGTACTTCAAGGTAACAGAACAGGTGTTAAGGCGTGCGGGAAGAAATCCCTACGTCACGATGGAGGTTTTCACCAAAGCCCTTCCGGAGCCCTATAACTTCGGAATATTGTCTGGCCTTGACGATGTCACAGAGCTGCTTACAGATGTCCCAGTAGATGCCTACGCAATCGACGAAGGGGAGATCTTCTTCCCAGAGGAGCCAGTGCTCGTGATAAAGGGAAGATACCTTGACTTTGCGACTTACGAGCCGGAGATATTGGGCTTTCTGTGTGAGGCATCGGGGGCAGCGAGCAGGGCCGCACGCATGAGGCTAGCCGTTGGGCCAGATAAATCGCTTTTTGCGTTCGGGACAAGGCGCTCCCATCCATCCTCTGCGCTTGCTAAGGAAAAAGCAGCACTTGAAGGAGGATTCAACGGCACCTCGAACGTTCTAGCTGCAAGGCTTCTGGGAGTAAAACCCGTGGGCACTATACCTCACGCGATGGTTCTGGCATTTAGCACAAGAGAGCATCCCTTCAACCAAGAGGAGGCGTTTCGCGCTTACGACATGTATGCCCCACCCGACTCCCCTCGCACTATACTCATAGATACGTTCTTCACACCACGCGCGGAAGCCCTGATAGCAGCCAAAGCGCTTGGAAGCCATCTCCAGGGAGTCCGCATAGATTCAGGAGACCTTGACAAGGAGGCTGAAGAAGTGCGCTGGGAGCTCAAGCAAATGGGGCTCGACGTAAAGATAACTCTAAGCGGCGGGCTCAACGAATACAAGCTGGAAGAGCTAGCACAGCATGCCGATGCTTTTGGCGTTGGCAACGCCGTCACGGATGCACCAACCATAGACTTCGGCATGAAGATAAGCGAGGTTGATGGATTCCCGATATCAAAAACCGGCCACATGAGCGGCGCTAAGCAAGTGTACAGGGACTATGAGAACTGGATTGACTACGTCGTTCCAGAGGGCAAGCAGTTCTCAAAGGGAACGCAGTTGCTAAAGCCGCTAATATTGCACGGGAAGCCGGTAAGGGATAAAAAGCCGATCGCTGACATAACGAAAAGAAACGTAGAGAGGCTCTTCTCAATGCCCAAGGAACTAAGAGACCTCCACAACAGAAGCGCCCCTAGGGTTCGCTTCATGATATGACCAACAGCGCACAAAAGTTTTTATCTGCATGAGCCATGACTTTATGGTCTCGTACATCATAAGGAAGATCTCGAACTCCGTAACGCTTTTGCGGCTCAACGACACTGACGTGAAGTACTTCGAGGCAAACTGGCACATCCCAGAGGGCATCACCTACAACGCGTACGTCGTAAAGGGCAAGGAGGGCGCGGTCCTAATCGACCTATGGAAGCAGAAATACTCAGGTCTTTTTCTGGAAGCGCTGAAGCAGGTCATAGACCCGGCTGAGATCCGTTACGTTGTTGTGAACCACGCGGAACCCGATCACACGGGTGCCCTTGAAGCGTTTTCAGAGATAAACCCCAACGCAGTTGTAGTTGGGTTCCCCATAGCCGAGGGACTGCTGAGAGCAAAGTACAGCTTCAAAAACCAGTTTAAACCCCTCAAAAATGATGAAGTCCTTTCCCTGCCAGATATCACGCTCAAATTCATCTATACGCCCTGGGTACATTGGCCGGAAACCATGATGACTTACTACGAACAAGAAGGCATCCTGTTCACATGCGATGCATTTGGATCCTACTCGATTCCGGACGGAATCGATGATGAAGTAGCAAATAAAGAGTACGAGCATTACTCTGAAAAGTACCTAGCAACCGTCATAGGATCCTACAGGGATAACCTGCTGAAAAACATTGAGAAGCTAAAGCAGGAGGGAATAAAGCCGGCCATCATAGCGCCTTCTCACGGCCTCATCTGGTCCAAGAACCCAGAAAAAATCATACAACTGTACACGAGATGGGCGCGTGGCGAGTCGGATGAAAAGAAGGTTGTGATCGTTTATGCCTCCATGTATGGGTCTGTGGAGGATGTGATAAAAAAGATAAAGGAAGGCCTTCCAGACGCGGACTTCAAGACGTTTGCTTTTACCGATGACAGGAGGGACGACATAGAGGATGCGCTGACCGAAGCCAACAGCGCTAAGGCCATAATTATAGCTTCTCCAACTTATGAAGTCGGACCTCACATATCCATAGCTCAGGTCATCGATGTATTTTCGATGAAGATGAAGGGGCTAAACAAGCCAGCGATCCTGCTTACCTCGTACGGGTGGAGTTCCACAGCGGACAAAAGAAACCTCAAGGCCATGCAGGATGCTGGGTTTAAGGTCGTAGATCAAGCCACGTTTAAAGAAAAAATCCCGGATAGCGACCTTAAAAGGATAATAAACTCCATCTCTGCTGTTTTAAGATCATAGCCGTGAGCAGGCTTTCCAATACCTATAAAAATTTCTTTTTGATAACAACGGGCCCGTGGCCCATTATGGATTAGGGCGCAGGCCTTCGAAGCCTGTATCAGTGGGTTCGAATCCCACCGGGCCCGCAAGCCCAGAGCATTTCGCAGGCCTTATGCGCCAAAAACCTCTGGAGGGCGCCTCACCCTAAGGAAAGCCATCAAATCATCGTTCCAGAAGCTTCTTGCTCTTCACGTTCCCCTCGGAATCCAGCTCATAAACTATGGGAACTCCCGTTGGTATCTCAAGTAGCGGGATGTCTTTTTCGGAGATCTTCTCAAGGTACATAACGATGGACCTCAGGCTATTTCCGTGCGCCACAACCAATACGTTTTTGCCCATCTTTATGTCTGTTAATATGCAGTTCTCAAAGAAGGGCACTGTCCTCTTTTGGGTGTCCTTTAGGCTTTCGCCGTTTGGCGGGGCCACGTCGTAACTCCTGCGCCACAAATGAACCTGCTCATCTCCGTACCGCTTTGCGGTTTCCGCCTTATTTAATCCTTGGAGGTCACCATAATGCCTCTCATTCAGGTGCGCGTCCTTTATTATGGGCATGTTCACTTGCATGCTCTTAAGACAAAGCTCAAGCGTCTCGATGGCCCTGCTTAAGACGCTGGTATACGCGACATCAAACTTTATTCCCTCTTTTTTCAGCAACTCTCCTGCATGCATGGCCTCCTTTCTGCCCTTGTCTGTGAGCGGAACATCCACCCATCCCGTGAACCTGTTCTCAGCATTCCACAGAGATTCTCCATGCCTTATTAAACACAGATATGCCATTTTTCAACGGAAATCGACCGCACGGATATGGGGTTTTCGGCTTTGCTCACGCTTAAAAGTAGCCGTAAGGTTGAAATCATGGTAGACAAGTTCGATTATAAGCAGCTTTTGCAAAGGCTAATGAATAACCTCCCTGAAAAGAGCACCAAAAGCGACTGGTTTGAAGTACCTCGTGCTCAGCTTTCGGTAACGCGCAAGAGATCCGAGATCGAGAACTTCAAGGAGATATGCGACCTTTTCCAGAGAGAACCGCAGCAGCTCTACCTTTACCTCACAAAAAGGCTAGGAGCTGCCGGCACCATCGAGGGAAACAAGCTGGTCCTTAACAACCAGGTTTCCCAAGAACAAGTCGACGCCTTGATAAAGAAATACTACGAAGAGTACGTTCGCTGCCCAGTCTGTGGGAGACCCGACACAGTGCTGGAGAAGAAAGGGCGCCTTTACTTCTTGAAGTGCCTTGCCTGCGGAGCAGAAACGCCGGTTAAGAACCCGCTCAAAGGCTGATGGCGTTGTTCTCCTTGGGACGCCACGAATCCGAGAACGGTCTTGTAATAGGGCTATGCGACGCCGATATACTGGGAAAAACAATCTCCTGCGACGAGGCCTCACTCTTCGTTGACCCCCGGTTTTACGGAGGCTCGCTTATCAGCGAAGACCAGCTCGAAGACGTGTTTCGCTCAGCCTATGTGATAAACATTTTGGGCAATAACGCGGTTAGAGCATGCGAGGCCAAAAACCTAATAAAAAAGGGTTCCGCTAGGCTCATCTGTGGAGTCCTTCACGTTCAGCTCCTTCTTAGCCAGCCGTAGCTCAGGTTATTGCCTTATAGCCCTCTTCCGTGAGCCCAAACAGGGCTCCCCTCCCTCCAAATCTCTTTACCAAACCCTTCTTTTCCACGTTCTTGGAAACTATGTAGCAGTAAACAGTTCCCATACCAGCAACCTCAGATATCCTCTTTATGGTACTTGGCTCGCCGATCTTAAGCAACGCAGTTAAGAACTTCCTCTCGCCCTTGGTAAGTATTTTAATCTGCTTCGTAGCTTCGCTCTCGTCAACCCAATTACCATTTATTAAAATCTTTGTCAAGATTTATCCTGTGATACTAATATTACCATAATATAAGCATTTCGAAAGAAACGAAGTCTAGAAAGCCCATCAAGCTTATTAACTTGAAACGTTTCCTCTTGCGCGTGCAATACTACGCCGTTGTTAAAGGGACTTAGTTTTTTGCTCGGTCTCGCCTACGGGCAAGGGCATACCTATTCCCACGGCCCTGCAAAGCTCGCAATACGCGGCAGACACGTCATCCAGGCTACGGTGTGCAATTAAATCATCTGCCGCTTTCGAGGCAAACTTCTCTATTTCTGGCCGCCACTTCTTAATTATGTCGTGTTCCTTGCCGCCTCTTTCACCATTCATGTAATGACTTATGGACGCCTGAGATACTCCGAGCAGCTTGGCAGCCTCAGTTTCGCTCATAAGGTACTTGACCATCAATTGCTTTGCTATCTCAGCCCTCACTATCGGCAAGAGGTACTTAACCGAGTCCTCACATTTCGCCAAGCTTTTCAACTTAATATATGCACGATACTCCTTTTTAAGTATTACAGTGTTATACGCCGTCCTCGCTTTAAAGCGGGCTCGAGGGGATTTGAACCCCTGATCAACGGCTCCGCAGGCCGCCG
>DAYW01000014.1:0-3889 GCA_002507085.1 archaeon UBA168
GGCCGAACGCTGATATCCTGCAAATGGGTAATCCTTGTCACGGTAGCCCCGCAGCGACTTCTGGGGGAGCTGGTGCTCTGCAAATGCGTGCGTCCAAGAGGGATATTGGGCCAAGCTGATGACTTAACGAGGAATTCTGACCCTAAAAGGGCCTCCGTAGCGAAACGTTAAGTTGTAATGCCCAAGCGGCGTGAAGAAAGCAAAGCTCGGTGAGCAACTTTGCTGGAGATGTCACCAGCGCAATGCACATGGGCTTGCGATGAGCTCTCATAATGGAGCGGACTTTGAAGAGGCGCCTATGTAAAGCTTTATGCGAATGGTGACTCACAGAAATCGTTATAAGACGTAAAAGTGATTAGCGTGTGCGAGCCTATTGAGGACCTGGGGCAGAGGATTTGCCGTTGGCTTTCCGAAGCTACTGGCTTCCTCTGCGCAGGGCATAAGAGGATAAATGCTCACCGTCCCGTGTTCGAGTTCTATGACTTAAACGGGAACTCAATTATAGTCAAGCTTTACGGCGCGGATCCCGTTGGAAGCGATGAGAAAGAGAGACGCCTTAAAAAGGAATACGACGCGCTTGAGTATTTGTGGAAAGCTGGCCTCGGTACTGGTCATTTGCGTGTGGTTAAACCGCTTGCCTATAGCACACAGCTGCACTACGCGCTGGCTGAAGAGAAGGCCCCTGGGCTCAATTTGTTTGAGGATATAAGGCGGGCAATAAGGAGCAGGCAAGACGTATCGAATCAGTCAGTTGGCATGGCGGAGCTGCTTGCCAAGATACACTCGGTCAAGGCGGATGAGGGAACGTGGTGGATACCTGACTGGCGCAGGAAGGTACTTGCAGCTCGTGCTGGCTCCATGGAGAGGGAGCTCATGGATGTGGGAAAGCTGTGGGAAGCAGAGTTTCCGCTTCCCCTTCCGCTGGTGCCGCTTCACGGAGATCCGAATCCAACTAACTTCGCTTATGATGGGCTCGCGTTAACGGCCTTTGACCTCCAAATGTATCACTATGGTTATCCCGTTGAAGACTTGGGAGAGTTCGCCGCCGAGCTGAAGTTCGCCTTTGAGCAATACGGTGGGAATTCTGGCGAGGCTGAGAAGTACTTGGGTTCTTTTTTCAAGGGATATGCCGCGCGCACAGGCATGAGCTTCGAGACGATTACGGCTTACAATCCTTTTTTCATGGGCCTTTGGGAACTTAGCATGGCGTCAAACGCATGGATGGGCCAAAAAAGATCGTGGCTTATCAAAGAAGCTTCTAAATGCTGGCGCTCAGGCCTGCAATACCTTAAGAGGTAAGCTGTCGTTTCTCCGCAACCTGCCAGCTCTTAGATATGCCGTTTTCTTTGAAGTAGTTTTCGTAGCGGGCGTAAAACTCGTCGTCTTTTTTCTGGTCTCTCATGTTGTCCGGAAGCATGACGGCTATCTCGTCCCTTATGGGGTACCACCTGCCGCAGTTCTGGCAGTGAAGTATGCCCTGCACTACCTTGTCATCGCTTTCCTCTATCACTATAAGCTTCAGGGGATAATGGCCGCACATCGGACAGGCCAGTATATCAATGAGCTTCTTTCTCATAGTTATTTCCACTGAATTCTGAGTGGCTTATTTAAGTGCTTTGTAAGGACGCTTTGAACGTGCGTTTTGAATGCTTATTTATTCATGTTGAGGGTGGCCCGGTGAGCTGGCTTACGCTGACCTTGGCCTTACGTTGACGCGCCTCTTTCTTCTAGCAGATTGCGCGTTCGATGATTCACCGGATTGGAAAGCCATACCCCCGGGAGGTGAGAGGATGCCTAAGGGCCTAAGTGAAGAGTCTGCGCGCCCCCGATCATGAGTCTCTCCCTTAGGAATTCGCTTGGTCCCGTCTAAGGGCAAGCCCGGACGCAAAAATGGGCTGGACCGACTTCCCCTGGGCGTCCTTTCATTTGAATTACCCTCTTTTTGGGCGAGGCTTCCCGCAATAGCGATCGGCACATGCCTGTACTGGTACGGCCCGCGCAGGCGCTGGTCTCCGCGGTGGGCTCGGGCCAGGCAATAGCTGCTCGATTCGCTGATGAGCAGATGCCATTGGCGCAAAAGTCGCTTGGGGTTATCCGCTCTCTCCTCTTGGGTGCTTCNNTGAGCAGCATTGGCGCAAAAGCGCTTTGGGAATGTTCTCCCTTCGTGGAATTCCGCCGCCTGCCCCCATAAGGTTAAATGCCGTTCGAAGATGGCCTCGTCTAAAATGGAGTCGGACAGGCCTGCCATACTCGGTGGGAAACCGGTGAGGAGCAGACCGTTACCTCATGGCGCTTACATAGATGAGGAAGACATAAGGGCAGTCACCGAGGTGCTTCGGTCTGGAAAGTTATCTTCTCTATCAAATCCGATAGTTGAAGAATTCGAGAAGGCGTTTGCTGCGTACGTGGGGACCAAGTATGCCGTTGCTGTCAACTCTGGAACGGCGGCACTTCACACCGCCCTTCAGGCCATGGGCATTGGGCCGGGCGATGAGGTAGTTGTGCCGCCTTACACCTTTGTGTCAACAGCTACCTCGGTCATTCATGCCAACGCCATCCCCGTTTTTGCTGACGTGGAGCTCTCCAGCTATAACCTTGATGCAAACTCCTTCGAGAAGAGCATAACCCAAAGGACTAAGGCGGTAATACCCGTGCACCTCTTTGGAAGGCCAGCCGAAATGGATGCCATAATGGAGGTGGCTAGGCGGCACAACATCATGGTTCTTGAAGACGCGGCTCAAGCCCATGGGGCGAGTTACAAGGGGAGAAACGTTGGGACCTTCGGAAACGCGGCCATATTCAGTTTCTATGAGAGCAAGAACATGACAACTGGCGAAGGAGGCATGATAGTAACGGATGATGAGAAAATCGCGCAAAGAGCCCGCCTCATAAGGCAGCACGGTGAGCCGTCCTGGTACTATTACGTGGAGCTCGGATATAACTACAGGATGCCCGCGATGGAGGCTGCGCTCGGCCTATCACAGCTAAAGAAACTTGACAAGTTCAACTCTATTCGGCAATCCAATGCGGCCTATTACAACTCCAAACTTTCGAGGATAAAGGGCATAGTGGTTCCGAAAGCCCCCGATTACGTGAAGCACGTATATCACGTATATGCCCCGAGATTTCTTGAAGAGGAGCTCGGGATATCGCCCAGCATCATAAGCAAGGCGCTTTCGGCTGAGGGAATAAACTTGAGGCCCATATACCCGCGTGCCCTTTACCTTGATCCGCTGTTTCAGGAGAAAAAGGTTAGGCCAAAGGGTTGCCCGTACTCCTGCCCCTATTATGGCGTTACGCGCGATTACCCGCCAGGGCTGTGCCCGAACGTGGAGAGGCTAACCAAAGAGGTGTTCTCGCTGCCCGTGTCCCCGCTTATAACCAAAGAGGACATAGACGATGTGGTAGCTGCCATAGATAAGGTGCTTGCATGGAAAGACGAGCTTGCAAAAATCGGGGCGTGATCAGTTATGGGGGGAAGGCCCTGAGCAGCACTGGCTCTTCGCCGTCCCAAATGGCAAAAGGAAACTGCTCCCTAAGCGTTGCGGCTGCCCAATTACCCATGTGATCTATTCCTATTAGTGATATCTCCTTTGACTGAGGTTCCCTTAAGCGCACCTCCTTCAGTGCCTCATCGAGGGCATCTTTAGCTGGCATGTCTTTCATCAGCGTTACGGCCCTGTAGGTTAGCGCGTTCCTTATGGCTATTTCTCCTATTCCCGTGGCTGCGGCGGCGCCATAACCGCTTCTAGCGTAAACCCCTGCTCCTATTATTGGGGTATCGCCAACCCTTCCGGGCATCTTGTAGGCAAGCCCGCTCGTGGAAGCCCCCGCGGCCAAGTTTCCATGTGCGTCCATAGCCACCATTCCGACCGTGTCGTGGCTCACC
>DAYW01000014.1:3989-5794 GCA_002507085.1 archaeon UBA168
GCGAACTTTCTTGCCCCCTCGCCAACCAATAGCACGTGAGGGGTAAGCTCCATTACCTTTCTTGCAAGGCTTATGGGGTGCTCAATCCCCTTGACGGCCGCAACTCCGCCAGCGCGTCCATCGTCGCTCATTATGGAAGCGTCGAGCTCCACTTCACCATCGGTGTTCGGTAGACCGGATATGCCAACGCTTCTGATTCCGAGCGACTCGACCGCTCTTATCCCTAATTCGATCGCGTTGAGAGCGGTATCGCCCTTTTTCAGTTGGTCCATAGCCGTTTTTACGCCTTCAAGACCGAACTCCCAAGTGGCTATAACGACACACTTTCCCATTTCAAGAAAGGCGTCGCCTTGCGATTAAGGCTGTCGATAAAGCTCCCTTCGGATTAGGCGGGCAAAGCTAACGATCCTACAGAGCCATGCCGCGGTGGGCACCAAGGCATCGGGCTTCAGCGCCATTATGGCGTCAAGCTTTCCTATGCCACCGGACACCGTTATAAACGACGGAATACCCGCGTTCTTGGCGGCGACTACGTCCAGCTCAGTATCGCCCACGTATATGGCGTCTTCAGCGCTTGCGCCAAGCTTCTTCATCACCTCAATGATCATGTCNNGGTTCGGGTTTTTCCTTTACGGTGCCATCCGCGCACACCGCAGCGTCAACGAGACCATCCATCTTGGCCCAACTCAAAGATTGCTCGAGTATCTCGCGCGTCGTATTTGTGGCCACTCCTATGGCGATCCCGGCCTTCTTCAGTCTCTCCAGGCACTGAATTACGCCTGGAAATGGCTTTGTGTACTTTTTCATGTAGTGATTTATGTAGCCTTCATCTATCTTTGAGACGTACTTCTTGTGCTCTGATTCCGGAACGCCCATCTTAGATAGTATCTGCGTGGGGCTCATTCCCAACAGCTTCATGGCATCGGTAAGAGTTGCCTTTTCATAACCAAACTCCTTCATTAAATCCAAGTTCTGATGTATGAAGGCTTCTCTGGAGTCAAGGAGCGTTCCGTCTAAGTCGAAGATAACGGCATCAACGTGCAATGGAACCAGACATGATAACGCGCTAGGCAATTTATGCCTTGCTGAGCAAGCTCTGTGGGCTGAAGACGGCACGGGAGGCGCTTTGTAAATGGGCGTTACCTGAAAAGCGTTAGCGCAAAGCACTTATGTCGCTCCACTAGGTTATTATGCCCAAAGTTACTGAGGATGTTGTCAGGCGCGTGGCATTCCTTTCAAGGATAAGCCTCAAAGATGACGAGGTTTCGACATTGGCGTCCCAGTTTAACTCGATCTTAGACTACTTTTCGATTATAGCGTCTCAGGACCTTCCGCCGCCGTCGCCCACTGACAGGCTGGTCGACATAAGGAACGTGTTCAGGGATGACGTCGTTCGCGCCCATGATGGAGATCTTTCTACCGTATTTCCCAACAAAGAGGGCAGGTACATAAAGGCGCCGAAAATAGTGTGAAAGCTAAATGGATGCGTTTTCAATTGCAGGTAAGGTAAGGGGTGGGGAACGGTCTGCTCAAGAGGTCGTGGAAGAATATCTTGATTTGATATCGCGCTGGGAGCCAAAGATACATGCCTTTCTTTACGTTGATAAAAAAGGTGCTCTAGAAAGGGCGCGCCAGATAGACGATCTGGTCAAAAGAGGAGCAGATCCTGGGCCGCTGGCAGGCGTTCCTATTGCCGTTAAGGACAACATAGCAGTGAAGGGGATGCCCTTGACCTGTGCAAGCAAGATACTTAGCGGATACGTATCCCCTTATGACGCGACGGTCGTTTCGAAGCTTCGCCAGGC
>DAYW01000014.1:5864-7967 GCA_002507085.1 archaeon UBA168
AGAAACCCTTGGGACCTTGAAAGGGTGCCGGGAGGAAGCAGCGGCGGAAGCGGGGCGGCCGTCGCCGCAGGAGAGGTCCCCGTAGCGCTAGGCAGTGACACAGGAGGATCGGTAAGATGCCCTGCCAGCTTCACGGGCGTCTACGGCCTTAAGCCAACCTACGGGCTTGTGAGCCGGTATGGGCTTGTGGCTTTCTCAAATAGCATTGAGGTAGTAGGGGGATTCTCCACAACGGCCAAAGACATGGAATTGCTTTTCTCCGTAATTAGAAACTCAAGTGCTCCCGATCCCATGGATCAGACGAGCGTGTTTTCCGCTTCCATATCGTTTCCCGGGCTAAGGGGAATGCGCGTTGGGTTGCTCAAGGAGACGGTCGGGGAGGGTACGGATCCCGAGGTGGTAAAGGCGACCTATGCCTTTGCTGAGGCGCTTACAGAAGCTGGCGCAGTGGTAAGTGAGGTATCCATCCCGGATCTTTCGCTGGCTTTGCCGGCCTACTACCTTTTGTCGTCGGCAGAGGCCAGCAGCAACCTTGCCAGATACGACGGCATAAGGTATGGCACGCCTTGTCCTCTGGACGCCAAGGACTGGAACGAGGCTTACTCTAAGGTGAGGGGTGAAGGGTTTGGACCAGAGGTCAAGAGAAGGATTATGATGGGCTCTTTTGTGCTGAGCTCTGGGTATTACGATGCGTACTATCTAAAGGCCGTTGCGGCGAGAAGCAAGATAAGGCAGGAAATGCTTAAGGTTCTCAACGACCTTCAGTTCCTCATTGGTCCAACTAATCCCACCACAGCCCCGAAGCTTGGAGAGAGGATAACTGATCCGCTGTCCATGTACCTGCTGGACCTCGACACGGTTCCAGTGAACTTGGCCGGTATCCCTGCCCTATCGATACCCTTCGGCAGATCATCCTCTGGTATGCCCATAGGCGTGCAGCTTATGTCATCACCTCTCAGAGATGACTGGGTGATTAAGGCGGCTGAGGAGCTCGAGGCCATGGGCAGGATAGAGATGGCTTCAAAGGTGGCAACCATTGAGTGAGCATCGCGTCATGATAGGGCTTGAGGTTCACGCGCAGCTGACATCGCTTAAGAGCAAGCTTTTCTGCTCTTGCTCTGCGGATTACAGACAGCTGCCTCCAAACACATCGGTGTGCCCCGTGTGCTTGGGGCTGCCTGGCTCGTTGCCAAGGCTCAATGGGCGGGCGCTGGAGGAGGTGCTAAAAATAGCTCTTGCCCTTCACTCCGACCCAGCCCGCGAGACCGTGTTTTACAGAAAGCATTACTTTTATCCCGATATGGCTAAGAACTTCCAGATATCGCAGTACGACAGGGGAGGCGGCGTTACCGTGGCCAAGGGGGGATGGCTTGATTTGGCGCTGGGTCAGCTGGTAAAGAGGGTCAGGATAAGGAGGGTTCAGCTTGAGGAAGACGTGGCAAAAATAGTATATCCCTCATCCCTGCTGTCCAGCGAGTACGTCATGGTTGACTACAACAGGGCCGGGGTTGCCCTCTGTGAAATGGTGACGGAACCGGATTTGTCGTCTCCAAGGGAGGCTCGCCTCTTCATAGAGAAGTACGCCAGCATTCTCGATCACCTCGGAGTGACTGACACATCGTTGGAGGGCTCTCTCAGGGTAGACGCCAACATAAGCGTAGACGGCGGAGAAAGGGTTGAGCTGAAAAACATAAACTCTCCCAAGGACGTGGAGAAGGCGCTCAACTACGAGGTGAAGAGGCAGATCATGATAGTTGAAAGGGGAGGCAAAATAGAGATGCAGACGAGGCACTGGGACGAGCTGAACAGGGTGACTGTGGCTCCGAGGTTTAAAGAGGAGGAAGAGGACTACAGATACTTCCCCGAGTCGGACCTGCCTCCCATAAGGATAGATCGGGGCTTTGTGGACTCGCTGAGGGCTTCTCTTCCTGAGCTACCCGATCAGAGGGCTGAGCGGTTTGTAAAGCAATACGGCCTAACACCATACCAGGCGGGCGTCTTGGTGTCTCAGAAGAGGTTGGCGGACTTCTTTGAGGACATGGTAGGGCGTGGCTTGAACGCCGTGGACAGCGCGGATTGGCTGATGAACGAGGTGCTTGGCGA
>DAYW01000014.1:7978-8229 GCA_002507085.1 archaeon UBA168
GGCGTGGTGAACATACTGGGACTTTACGAAAGGCAGCAGATAACCGGGAAGATAGCCAAGAGGCAGCTAAAGCAGCTCATAATAACCGGAAGGCCTCCTGAAGAGGTTCCTACGCCAGTTAGGGATGAGGGCATCATAACATCCATTGTATCGGAGGTAATAACGGAAAATCGGGACGTGTACGAGAAGGCTAAAATAGATCCAAAGGCCATGAATTATCTGGTGGGCCAGGTCATGAGAAAGACTCGGGC
>DAYW01000014.1:8281-8514 GCA_002507085.1 archaeon UBA168
TGCATCAACCTTGGGCCCAATTCGGTGCGCGCCGGTGAAATGCTTTTACGCAGGTTGCTTTTAGCGATTAAGGCGAAAGCTTTTGTCATCAGAAGCGGAGATCCCTGATTCCACTTTAGAAAGGGCGGGGGTCAAGCGCGATGAGTTGCTTTACTTCGCGAGATCTGACATAGATGAAGACGGGCTTTACGGGGAGCGCTGGTTGCTGATTACGTCAAAGAAGATCGCCGTTG
>DAYW01000045.1 GCA_002507085.1 archaeon UBA168
GGCTCCGCAGGCCGCCGTCTCTAGGACCTTTCGGATATCCTGACTAGACACGAGCCCATTTTTAGCGAAAGCAAGGCATAAAAAGCTACCTGATAAACAGCACTAGCTCTCCTCCACGGTTCTGCTCAAAATCGCGTTGATCCTTTCCAGCGATCTGTATATCGACTTAAGTCTCTGCTTCTCCATTCCGTCGTATGTGCGTTGCGATATCTTCTTAGATGCTAGGCGAAGGTCGAGATCAAACAGGTTGCTCAGGTCGAGGCTTATCATCTGGAGGTAATCCCTCGCCTCCTTTATGGCGTCTAAGTCGTCCTTGCGCTTTTCCCTCGCTTGGAGGCCCTCCAGTGAGGCGTCAAGCGATTCAAGCCTTTGCTTGCTGGAGTTTATCCAGCGATTAACGGCCTGGACATCACCCTTCCTGATCGGAAGGGCTTTCCTCGATTCAAGCAAGTCCTTTACGAGGTCGGGTATCGAGGAAATGGCGTCGCGCGTCCTATCGCTTATGTGGTGCTCTTCTATTTGCTTGACGTTTTGCTGGTTTTTCCTGCGATAAACGTAGTAGAGAGAGCCATCTACAACAGCAAGTGCCACAATAACGAAAGTCAGGAAGAAGTCCAGGGCGGTTACGCCATCCTCATAACCCGTTATGGCAAGCGAGGAGATCCCGGCCTCGTTAACGTTACTGGCGTTGGCGTAGAACTCCTGGTGAGTCAATCCCTTGTAGCTTGCGACCGTCCAAGAGCTCGGAACTCCGGTTACAGATAGCGCGGGAGAATAAACAAAGATGGTGAAGTTACCAATCGTCGAATTGTATAACCAAACATGATACGTGAACGGAGATAAAAGCAGATCAGAGGGATAATAAACGTAAGACGCGTAAACCTCCCAAGTCTCGTTGGCATACAGCGCGGAGCTCAGCGTCACGTTAGCTACGGTCGAGCTTATCCACTTGGTCTTCAGATATCCAGTCAAATCGTAAAACTGAGGATGGGTGCCGCTCGGCACCTCTATGAGGAGATAGGATAAACCATTGCTGCCGGCCTTTATGTAAATCCCATCCCTGACATAAACTCCAAAGGGCGTGAAGGTTACCTCAGAGTGAAGTGCAGTTATCTCCGCGTTGGGAGTTACAATTGGCGCGGGAGCCGAGGCGGACACCACCTCCGCCGCGATAGCCGCAAGCAACAAGACAGCTAAAAGCGAAACTGCTTTTTTTACCATAGTATTGAAAAAGGGTAAGGAAAAAGGTTTTACCCTACTTCTGTTACTTACCATGCGGGGATGCCCGAGCCAGGTCAAAGGGGGTGGGCAGGGTGATACCCCACACTCAAGATCCGCCTGGATGGGTAACCTACTGGCTATGCCTACATGGGTTCGAATCCCATTCCCCGCACTGTGTTTTTAAACTCTTGACGCCTAAAGTTGTGAGGGCCAAAACGCCCTTGTTCTAGGCGCGTCGCTGTCAATCCTCTGGTTCTAGGCGATGATTGTAAGCAAGTAAAAATACGCATCTCTATGCGTAGAGTAAAACCAAGACCGCAAAACCCAATTCTCGTAAAAAGATTTCATCATTCAACAAATCTGGCGCATTTAGGATAGCCCGGAGCGGATTCGGACCGCTGTCAGCGGGGCCAAAGCCCGCCATGCTTGGCCGCTACACCACCGGGCTATACGGCAACACAAAACCGACGAAGTTTTTTAAGCATATTGCGCCGCTAAAACCACCAATTAACAGCAGTGACCCACGCTTCCCAGAAATAACTTAGCAATTCTCAAGGGAAGCTGAGTGTTCCTTTGGCTAAACATTCGATGCGATAGCAACTAGAGAAAAGCCGCGATCCCAGAATAGGACCTTAGGAACTGTTCTCCGCTCTCGCTGTGTGCAGAGAAGATCTGCACTTCGGCTCCCTGCTCGATTGCCAGATCCAGGTAGTGATCGAGCCCAGATTCCTCTTTCACAACGCTGATTCCTCCATCGCATGCCGGGCACGTGCTCGGCCTTTCCGTCGCCCTTACGAATATCTCGTAGTCGCACTTATCGCACTTCATAAGCAGATACGGGACGTCAAACGCCTCAGAGATCAAAAGCTTTTTGACGAGGCCTTGTTTGAATGCCTTATCAACTTCTTCTTTTCCCAGCGCAACTTTATCTGGATGTTCAAACAGCATCTGCTTTAGCTCTTCAAAGGCCTCTATTTCCTCTGCGTACTCAACGTCCTTAAGCTTAGGTGCTATCTTATTGACCAGTTCCCTCAACCCTTCCTCTCCAGCGTATCCAAGATCTACCACGTCAAGCACCTTGTCTCTTAACCTGTAGTCCAGCAATCCCTCCTTTATGAAGTCCTCCTTTGTTGGTCCTGGCCCTCCGACGAAGATGCCTTGCAGATTTGGTATGCCGAGGAACTCCTTGTTAGCCCTTTCAGCAACGTGAACGAAGAACTCGTGCACCAGTTGCTCAAGTACTCTCTGATACCTCCTCGCAGATTGGCCTCCTACCCTTACTTTTCCGGGCACCCCTGAGGTCATCACGTCTAGCACACGCAGGTCCTTACCGCTGACCACGCCAAGCCCCGCCTCGTCCCTTCCTATTGCTATCAGCCCGAAGCTTTTTTCGTCGCTTAGCGAGGCCAGAAGCGGGTCAAGGTAGAACCTGCTATCACATCGATACAAGTAGAACGGAACTGGTTTAGGAGGCTCAAGCACGAATATCTCGGTCTTTTCGCTTCCCGCGGCTTCGCCCTGTGGCACAGCCCCGCAGAATATCACAAGCCCGTTTGGTGGTACCTCCTTAAACAGCTTTAGCCTTTGCTGTATGCTCTCCAAAGCGTCAAGCACGTGGTTCCTGGTAACCCTTGACTTTATGTTGTTGGCCGTTCCATATTCCTCCCTCAGGTTAGCTGACACGTCGCCAAGCGGCCTCGATGGCGGGATGTAAAGCGATACGAACTCGGTTCCCCTTCCCACCTTTGTGGAGAGGTCTCTCAGCAACTTCAGCATTCTATACCTTTCAATTTGTTCCTTATTCAATTCCTATCCGTTTTCTATAGGCCGGAAGTTTTTTAGCCTTCCGAGATCAGCCGCTCAAGGAGTAACAAGGGTTCCAACCGCTTCTCCACTTATGGCACGAGCTAGGTTATCAGGCACCGAGCCGTTGAAAACGATCACCTTAAGCCCTGTCCCAGAAAGCCCCCTAACTGTAAGGGGGTCAAGTATGCTGTGTATGCCTGGCTCATGCAAACCCGTGCCGACTACGCTTTCGAGCTCCTTATAGCTAAGCTTTTTTATCAGGTGCGCGCTTGGGTTTTTGCGTGGATCCGAGTCGTAGATCCCCTCTTGATCGGTCGCCTTCAATAACATATCCGCCTCCATCGACTTAGCCAAAAGGAGCGCCACGTAATCGGTGGTCATCCCAGGCCTCAGCCCACCCATAACGGCAAAGCCCTGTTGAGATATAGACTTAAGCGCCGACCTGATGGATAAGGACACTCCGAGCCTGCCTCCGAGCGCATCGTTAAAGAGCTGGGCGTTAATCCGAGACACCTTTATGGCTAGGGCATCCTTTCTGCTGTCAGCCAGTTCAAGCTCCGTTGCCGCTCTGATGTATTCCCTTGCCATTGACCCACCCCCAACTACCACGCCCACAGCGTTTTTCCGGGAAACCTGCACTTTTATTATATCGGCGTACTTCCTGATCAACTGCGCGTTTATCGGAGAGGCTAAAATGGAGCCCCCAAGTCTTAGCACGAACTTAGATGACAATTTCATGCTAATTAACGTCAGCGCATAAAACGCTATCCCAGCCAAGCGGGCGCTCGAGCGTCTGACTTAACCACCCGAAAAAGTCCTGCGCGCCCGGGTATTTCGATCGCCAAGACGGCTCACGATCGCCGCGGCAAATTTCTTAATTTCAAGGACCCCACCCATGCCATAAGGTTAAATCCCATGCCATGGTTTTCTGTTCAAAAATGATTTACAAGCCAAAATACGACGGCAGAAGCCTTTACAACCTAAGCCAGTCGATCCTAGAATACTTTGGGGGCACGCCTGATGGCAAGACCTTGGACTTTCAATTGCCGGCAAACGATGGACTCGTGCTCTTTCTCTTCGACGCGCTTGGAATATCGACCCTGGAAAGCGCGGGGGCCAAAAACGATCACGAAGAGATAACTTCGGTATTTCCCTCCACTACTGCGACCGTGCTCACAACGCTTTTCACGGGAAAGAAACCATGTGACCATGGAGTGCTAGGCTTTCAGACCTTCATAAGGGAGATGGGAGGCATAGTCAACATGCTTGGCCTCTCGCATCCATCTGGGCCGCAACTTCCCACGTCATATGAGAAGTTAGTAGGACCAGGGGAGAGGCTGGGAAAGAAGCTCTCAAAGATCGGGGTGAGCTCTGTTGCCATACTTCCGAGAAGCGTTTCAAATACGCCTATGTCGAATTATGATGATGATGGTTTTTCGCTTATCATACCTTACTACGACTTCTGGGACTTGCGCTTTTTGGTTCAAAAGCAGCTCTCGCAAAAGGAAAGGAAGTTTGTTTACGTTTACGTTCCATACGTTGATACCCTATCCCATCACTACGGTCCATACAGTCAGGAAACGGCCTCAGCCGTAAGGGACCTGCTTAACTTCTTCGAGGAAGTTAGCTCTGCCCCTGGCTATACTGTTTTAGGAACCGCAGATCACGGGCAAGTAGAGGTTGACCCCGGCCTGCTACCGCCCCCCGAGCTCATGTCGCTTTTGGAGCTGCCTCCGTTCGGAGACTCAAGGGCTATGTTCCTTAAAACCAGAAAAACTCATGAGGTAATAGATTACCTAAACGAAAACTTTCCTGACTTTTTCGTGATGACCAAGGAAGAAGTGCTAAAGGAGGGACTGATCGGGTGCGAAGAAACCCAGTTCGAGGAGAGATTAGGAGACCTGCTTGTGCTGCCTCAGTCAAGAAGGCTGCTGATATACTCATACACAGAGAACAACGAGTCTATCAACTATCGGGGGCATCATGGAGGGCTCAGCCCCGAGGAGATGCGGGTCCCACTATTCATTCGCTGACATACTCTCCGCCCTTCTAATGCTCCCGCTTCGGCGATCGCGCTTGATCCCTCGCACCACAACTAAGAGCTGCAGCTAGGGTCTGAAGCGAAGGCTTTGCCAAGCGGTGGCTTCCATAAATATAAGTTCAAGTGAACACGCTAAAAATACTCATATCGCGATTGCGTTCTTTGCTGCCTCTCACCTTAAAAGATGGGGTGCTAGTGATTAAAAATGAAGGCAGTCATAACAGCTGCGGGAAAGGGCAGCAGAATGAACCCCAGCACCAAGGCAATACCTAAGGGGTTATTGCCGCTTTTCTCAAACGCCGGAGGCAAGCTCTCAGCGGTTCCCATAATAAGGCTCATAATAGATCAGCTTCAATCCGCAGGGGTAGACGACCTCTGCATTGTAGTGGGCGAGAAGAAGGATCCGCTAATAACTTATCTTTTGAGCGAGGGATTAAAAGTTACTTTCGTACAGCAGGATCCGCCAAGGGGCTTTGCAGATGCCGTGGCAAAGGCCAACGTGTTTGTTAAAGGCGATCCCTTCTTTGTTCACGCGGATGACGGAATCCCATTCTCCTCTAAAAGAAATCTTCTCCAGCTTATGTGGCAAGAGTTAAGCAAGGGATTGGACGCTGTGTTGCTGGTAAGGGAAAGCGACCGCCCCAGCAGCGGAGGAGTAGTGCTAGGTAAGAAGACAGGTAGCCTCATAGAGGTCAACGACGCATTGGAAAAGGTCCCTAACCCTCCTTCCAATTGGGTTCTGACAGCGGTATACGCTTTTTCGGGAAAAGCGATGGGCGTAATATCCTCCGTTAAGCCGGGCAGGACAGGTGAAGCAGAGCTAACCGACGCCATATCGGCGCTCGCAAAGGAGGGAAGGGTGGTTGCGCTCGAGCTTGAGCCAGACGAGGTGTGGCTGAACGTCGGAAACCCCGAGTCTTATCACACGGCCCTAGAGCTCTCATACCTCATATCCAAGGGCTACGACGCGAAAGAGGCGATCGCTGCTGCGAGCTCGAGGCCGGCACAACTCCAACATACTTGAACACGGTCCCCAGGGCCATTTCCTTAAACTCAAGAGTCTCAAAGAACTCATCGAGTTGGCACCTCACCAACTCGTTTTCCGGATTATTCTGATAGATGGTTTTTAGGCCAGAGAACAACGGAAACTCCTTGCCCGTTGAGAGCAAAGCCAAAAGGGGGACCACGAACTCAAAGTACGCAAGGCACAAAGCGTACTTCACCCTCGATGACGGCCTTCCTATGCTCACTATAAATATCCTTCCGCCGCTCTTGAGGGACTTCCTTAGATTACCAAGGGTGAGACCGTAATCGATAGATGCATGTAACGAAAAGCCCATCACCACATGGTCAAACACCCCTTTTCTGAAGGGAAGGCGTTCGAAAACACCCTGCACCCTGTCTCCGTTGCCCTGGGCCAACATGTTAAGACTTGCATCGAGCATAACGGTATCAGCGCCAAAGCGCCTCAGCAAATCACTCATAGCCCCCTTTCCCGAACCTGCGTCGAGAATTAAGTCGCCGCGCTTTAGCGGAAGCTTGAACACCTCCATTCTCCACCGCCTGACCTGCCATAGACTTACGGCTTCGCTCCCCTTATCGTAGACGCGGGGGACCTGCTCGTATATCTGGCTTAGGTAAAACCAAAGATTGCCCAAGCCGCTCTTCATGTGCACAGAAGCACCTCGCGTTTCCTGCCGCCGCTTGGCCAAAAAGGCTTTCTTGCGATGCAGATAATGGCCTCTCTGAAGACAACACGTGGCCTCAAAAAACGTTAAGCGGATGATTCACGCCACCGTAGCAGAGCCGATAAGCAATGCCAACAGAAACAACTGAATTGACCTTGGATTTAAAAATATGTGATTCATAAATCACTGTTGTTGAGCCTGTGCAGCTTCGCCCTTAATCGCAAAATCCGTAGTAAATGAAGTCAAGATATTGAAGAGAAATGCAGGATATCTGACAGTCGTGCCTTGCACTTGGCTGCGTAAATCCGGGTAAGCGCCTTAAGAACAAACAGCTTGCCTCAACAGCGGGATACCGACGAACTTGCTATCAAATGGAGAGCAAAAACGGCATTGCCAGGCCGAAAACCACAAGGAGCGCAGAGCAAATCAGCGGAATCGTAACCACCATTGAGCTTATGCTTGGCGACCCGCTTCCATATGTGGTTCTTATGACCTTAGCGTAGTAGAACACCGATATCGCGCTGTTAGCAATTCCGAGAAGCGTAAACCATGGAATCCCCGCAATGTAGAAAGGCGATATGGACGGGCTTGCTGCTGACAGGAAGATGAAGAACTTGCCCCAGAATCCAAGCAAAGGAGGCATACCTATCAAGTTGAGGAGTGTCACTGACATCGAAGCCGAAGATGCCTTAGCGGCGCTTCCCAACCCTTGGAACTTCGGCATGATTGCTCTGCCCTGACCTCTTACGCTTGATATGAACGAGAACACCGACGCCTTCGAAAGCGCATACGACGCGAAGTAAACCAGCAATCCAAGCAACGCAAAGTAGCCTGCTTGAGGTGCCTTATACAGCATGGATGCCGCAAAGGCCGAAAGGGCCATTGTCATATAGCCGACATGGGCTATGCTCGAGTAAGCCATCATCCTCTGCACATCCACTTGGGTTAAGGCCCCCAAGTTACCAACCAGCATCGCTGCTGCCGACATCATCATGAGCACTGCTAGCAATGAGAAGCCAAAGCGTGGTCCTACGGACGGCACGACTTGCGCCAATAACCTAATGGCGAGAGCGAGCGCTCCAAGCTTCATCGTCGATGACAACATCGATATTGGGATTGGATCCGAGAAGCCGTACACGTCGGGCAGCCACATGTGAAACGGCGGAATGCCTGCCTTGAAGCCAAGAGCAACAAAAAAGAGAATCGCTCCAAGCGCTATGACCCTAGACCCAGCTGGCGCAAAGATAACCATGTAGACGCCTATGAGAAGGAACTGGAAAGAAAGAGCACTCATAAACGCGTACTTTATGGAGCCACTTAGGGAGTCCTTGTCTCCGCTTAGCGAGACCATCGAGTAGCTGGCCAGGGAAACCAAGCCCCAGCTCGCCAATATCAATAGGGGGTTTGTAGTAGAGGCAAGCGCCGACGTGCCCGCTACACCGAGGATTACGGCAAAGGGAAATTGCCAGGAGCCTCCCCCCACCCTCTTCGAAAGCGGCAGCACAAGTGCCCCTACGAAAGCAGCGGCTATGGAAACGACGTAGGATAGCTCGTCCACGTGAAAGCCCGACACCGAGGTTAATGACACCATCGGTACCTTGAACGGATACCAGTTAGCCAACCATAAAACAACTGAAGTAGCTAGCGCAACCTCTCCAATAGCGACGCCAAGCTTTCCGCGGCTCTTAGGCAGCAGGGTTAGCGCCATTGCGAAAGCCCCCAGCACAATCAACGAGTACATCTCTGCTTGCATCTTTATCACCCAATCAAGAGAAAAGCCACGTAAATCACCACCATAACCAGCAAACCGGCAAAGAGGGCGGTCAAGTACTTGGATATGACGCCCGTCTGGCTCTTCCTAAGCTTCACGCTGGCCAAGGAAAACGCGGACGGAAGCAAAGTGTGATAAAACCTGTCGAAGCCGCCGTGCTCCGCCACGTCAAGGCCATGAGAGACGGCCGCGAATCCGCCCACGATCACCCGATAGTAGGCCGAGTTTATGAACCACCTATCGTACAAGAAGGAGTGAAGCGCCGGCAAGGCGCCGGATTTCCCGATAGGCGAATATACTTGCCTTTTTTCGGAGTAAAGGTAGAGGGCTATTCCCAGCCCCAAGAAGGCCGCTACCAATGAGATAGCAAGCGAGACAAGGTTAAATGACGGTAGCGGCACCAGTTGCAGCTTGGCGTAGCTGTCGACTGTAATCGCCCTGTAAATCCACGTTGAAGCGCCAACTGGCAACGGCCATATCAACCCGAAAGCCAGCGTCACAATCCCAAGGATCACGTAAGGCACCAGCATCGCGTGCCCTGGCTCCTTGACTTCCCTTTCCGGTTTTCCTGAAAATATCAGCGTAAAGGCCCTGAATATGTAGAAAGCAGTCATAAAGGCCCCAGCCAGAGCCAGAACGTACAGATACCAAAGCCCCGATTGAAGCGTTAGATCCAGTATCAAATCCTTGTCCCAAAAGCCCGAAAACGGAGGGATGCCAGCAAGAGAAAGGGACGCCAACGCAAAAGCGATTGTGGTCCACTTCATTCCACGCCACGCTCCCTTCATGTCGTTGATGTAGCGCGACGAAAACTCGTGTATAAGGGCGCCAGCTGCTAAGAACAACGCGGCCTTGAACAGCGCTTGGCTTATCATGTGCGAGAAGGCCGCAAAGAAAGCCACAGATGGCTCAACGTAGGCCGCCAGCCCAATGGACAGAAACATGTACCCTAGCTGAGATGCGGTCGAGAAAGCCAGTATGAGCTTGAGCTCCCTGGACACCACGGCTTGCGATGCCATCATAAACGCCGTGAAAGCGCCTATGACCGCCACGTAAAGGAAGAAGGGAGACACCGCGCCGAGCAGACCATCCTCGCTTGCTCCCGTTATTATCATGGGCATAAACCTCAGCATGAAGTAAACGCCAGCATTAACCATGGTTGCTGCATGTATAAGAGCGCTGACGCTGGTGGGGCCCGTCATGGCGGTTACAAGCCATTCATGGAACGGGAACTGGGCGCTCTTAGCAAAAGCCCCCATTGAGAACAGGACCAAGAACGGGATCAGCATTCCCTGCCTGTTCAGCGTTGAAATTATGGTGGGCATGCTTTGGGAAATCGCGTAGAGGCTAAACGTCCCAGAGGCGTTGTAAAGCATGCCAACGCCAATTATGAAGCCGATGTCGGCAAAGCTCGTAAACACTATGGCCCTTACGCCCGAGCTGCTTGGAGTGGACCAGTTAGGTACCCCAAGGGCATACCTTCCCTTGTCGCCAACCCACCTTTCTTCCTCATCCGTGTACCAGTGCCCGATTAAGGCATAAGATGACAAGGTGGTTCCCTCCCAGCCAACCAGCAGAAGCACAAGGTTGTTTGAGAGGACCAACAGCAGCATAGAGCCCACGAAGAAGTCGAAGAAGAACCAATACCTGTGCGTTCCCGGATCCCCTTCCATGTACTCGTAACTGTAAACGGAGATCAAGAAGGAAATCCAGGAAACCACAAGCGCCATTACGGCCGACAGCCCATCACCCAGTATCCCAACCGTTACAGAGGTGCTGCCAAACCCGAACCAGGCAAGCGAGGTCGTGAACGGTTTAAAGCCCGTCGCAGATACCACGTAAACCAAGTAAGTTGAAAGAAGAGCCGGAACAGCTAGGAAAACGGCAGATACCAGAGAGGCAGAGCGCTTGTGCTTCAGCCCCAGCGGAAGCGCTATGACCGAGGCAACGAAGGGCACAAGCCAGATCGCGTTAAAGTACTCATAACTCACGCGTTATCACCTCAGGTAAGCGTAAAGAGGAGTCAGCAGGGCGCCAGGGAAAACGAAGAACAGCAAGCCGAATATCGCTATGATGACCATGGGTATTAAAAGCATGAGAGTGCCCTCCTTTGCTCCTTGGTTGTTCAAGGGGCCAAAGAAGACCTTTTTCATGGTCATGAAAGAATAGGCGGGGGTTATCCCCAAGCTCACCAGCGACAGCGCAAACACAAGCATGCCCCAGCTTCCTTTTGGCACAAACGCCGACGCAACCCCCATGAGTATGAAGAGCTTGCTGAAGAACCCGATCGAGGGCGGCAAGCCAGATATGTTCATAAAGCCCCAAAGCGACAGAGATGCGGTATAGGGCATCTTCTTAGCAAGCCCGCCCATCTTGTTCACATCTCTTAGCCCATCGTTCTCCGTTATCATGACCCCTGCTGATGAGAAAAGCACGGACTTTCCTATGGCATGGGCGTAAAATTGAAGGATGGCGCCAGCTATTCCCAATGGATTAAGAGAGGCAATGCCCAGCAGGACATAGCCCATTTGGGCTATGCTGGAGTACGCCAAGAGCCTCTTGAGGTCCCACTGACGGAACACGAGCAGACCGCCGTAGAAGATGGTCGCCAGCGCAAATGCGATGATCACCCATTGAGCCCCAATGAGGTATGATGGAAATACCCCATAGACAATTCTTACTATGGCGTAGCCAGCTATACCTATGAGGTTAGGCGATAAAAGCGCCGATATAGGGGTAGGGGCCTCCGCATGAGCGTAGGGAAGCCACGCATGGACCCCAAACACAGCCATCTTTATAAAAAGCCCAATCATGAGCAACGCGACAACGATCACCGCGTAAGGAGCAAGCATTGAGACGTTCGCGGGAACCGGATAGAAGTTAAAGGTGCGCAGCTCTATCCCGTAGATGAAGGCTCCCGTTAGGAACGTCAAAGCGCCCACATGCGTCCAAATGAAGTAGAGGCTGGATATCCTTCCCCTGTCGCCGTAACCGTAAAGCGCTATAAGCACAAAGGAAGGTATGAGAGCAAGCTCCAAGAACACGTAAAACATTATGAAGTTGTTAGCTTCAGCCATGCCTATCATGGATGCCGCAAAAAGTCCATAAAGCATGAAATAGGCTCCCCAATCTCCTCTTTTCTCCTCCTCAAACCGCTTGCTCATGTATGGAACCGAGTAAACGGCTATAGCAGAGCTAACCACAGCTACGCCCAATACTATGGGCCAGTTCAGACCGTCCACGATCACCATGAAGGAGCCAAGCGCCGGTGCAGAGGCAAACTCATAGGCATATTCACCACCGGACAATATGACGTAGGCTGCAAATGAGGCAGGAACCGCAAGCGATAGGGCTGTGAGCGCTGCCAGCCACTTCGCTGCCAAGGCGCGTTGGAGCAGCGGATCCAGCAGGGCCACCACAAACGGAACTATTAACAAGTAAAGACCGATAGAACTCATGACTCTTCAACCTCCTTTAGCTCTTCCTGATCCAACGTCTTCAAGTAACCTTCCTTAAACATCGCCATCATTATGCTCACCATCAGGGCAAGCTCCGATGAAGAAACCCCTATGGCGAAAACCGCCATGCTTGAGCCGGCAAGCGGGTTGCCCAGCACCCACCCCACGTATAGCAGGAGCAACAGAACCCCATTGAAGCTTACCTCGAGCGACAACAGCATCCTTATGGGGTTCCTATGCCTCAAAAGACCAAACATCCCTATAACCATAACCGCGATCGAAGCAACAAAGACGAACGGATAAGGAGTCACTGTCATTCTTTTTCACCTTTGAGAGAGACGGTAACCGACGTTATCAGGCCAAGGGCAAGCAACAAGAAAAGCACGTAAGTCGCTACGCCACCTTTGTTCAATATTTCGGACGCCATAAGCGAGTAGCCGATCGCATGCGGCATTATATCGACCGCAGAGCCAAACACGTAAATGAAGAGAAGGCCCAGGGCGAGAACGGCCGCCGCGCCCGTTATGGGATAGGCATACGATATCCCGCTTTGCTTGGGCTCCCTAAGCATCGACACCGATATTATTAGGAATAAGACGCTTGCCCCCACGTAAACTACCACCTGCACAAAAGCCACAAACGCGTAACCTAGCGCAAAGAAAAGCGCCGCGTTAGTAAGCCCAAGAAAGGCCAAGAAAAGGGCCGAGTATATCATGGATTTATGCGATACAGCCAACGCCGCAAACGCAATCAACAACACCGTGGAGGCATACATGCCAATCTCCAATAGGATCCTCATTCCTTGTCACCTTTTTCCTCATATCTTATGCCGTTCTTCTCGTCGAGCCTCGCAACGACCTTCCTTGAGTTCCGGGATGGGCTCTCAGGCAACTTGAGAAATCCCTCAAAAGTGGGCCTGTACTCCGATTCTTCGAAGTAAGATAGGTCGTGTATGTTTGATGGCTCAAAGGCCTCAGTTGGGCAAACGTCAACGCAGAAGTAGCAGAAAATGCACATACCCCAATCCACCAAAGGCCTCTTTTTCACTCTAGGGGCTGGACGAGGCGCCGGCTGCGCACCAGCCTGCTGACTACCCTGCGCACCAGCCTTTGGGGCAGGCGGCTGCGCAACCGGCAACTGCATCATGACAATTGCGTTCGAAGGGCAGACGATCTCGCATAGGCTGCAACCTATGCATTTTTCGTCAATGAGCCTAAAGAACCCCCTGTAGTTTTTCGGAAGCTCCATGGCCTCAGCTGGATAGTCTAGGGTCATGCGGTGAGGATCAACGAAGTACTTGAAGCCCGTTGCCAACGCATCGATGTGGCCCTTTACCTCACCAAGTGCTGATTTCCTTGGCGTCTTTTGGTCGCTCATCGCTTATCACCACAAGACCCTCGAAACGAAGGCCGATAGGAGCAGCGATATCAGCGCCAAGTAGAACACCCAGCTCCAACCTGCTCTCACGGCCTTATCGAGCTTATACCTGGGATACACCGCCCTGAGGAAAACCAAGAAGCACATAACTATAACCGCCTTAACGAAGGTCACTATGCCCGGGAGGATCAGCCCTCCGAGGAAACCGATGCCAGTAACTGGGGCCCATCCGCTCAAGAAGAGCACTGAAAAGAGAAGGCTGTAACTGTAAAGCTCTATGTAAGGGACGCCCATTACAAACCCAAACATCAATGAGCTGTATTCCGTGTACGGACCGAATACAAGCTCGCTATCGGCTTCAACGATGTCGTAAGGAACCCTGCCCGTGGCCCTTATTACTGCTATTATGTAAACTATGGCAGCAATTGGGTTCAGTATAATCCCCGGAAGGGTGCTTTCCTGAATTCCAACTATCTTTACCAAGTCAAGAGTACCGTAAAGCAGAAATGCCGATGCAACTGCCAAGATGAACGGGACCTCGTAAGAGATGAGGAGGTAAGCCTCCCTAAGCGCCCCTATGAACGAGAACTTGTTGTCAGCGGCCCAACCCAGCACTACCAAGTAAACCGGAATTACCAAAGTAAACGCAACCGCCAAGAGAAGGGTGTAGCTCGAGGGAAATATGTGAGAGTAATCAGGACCAATGGGTATGAACACGGTGGGCAAAACAGAAAAGGCCAGCAGAAGCCCTGGCAAAAACACAAAGGGAATGAAATCGGCGCCTTGGGGGACTATGAACTCTTGGAAGCTGAACCTTATCATGTCAGCCAAGAGCTGTATTATGCCTCCCGTTCTCTTGGAAACCCAAAGCGGCCCATATCTCATCTGTACCCTTGCTGCGGCCTTCCTCTCAAACCATATTATGAAGAAGGCCAGCAGAAGAATCGCGACGAAGCCAGGAAATATCAGGGCGTAAAACGCGGACTCAAGCAACGGCAACCAAGAGTTCGGGATGAAGTACAAGAAGGTCATCATCTATCGGCCTCCGGCGGGAAGTAATCTATGCTACCGTATATGACCGGTATATCTGCCAGCTTATGCCCAGGCATCACATGGGTGAAATAGGGCAAGTTCCTAAAGGACGGTGTCACAAGCCTGAACCTGTACGGGTTCTTGCCCCCATCGCTGACCAGATAATAGAACATCTCGCCCCTTCCGCCCTCTACTCTTGATATCGCCTCTCCCTTTGGCGGGCTGAGGGACGTCAACATAAGAGTGAACTTAACCCTTCCGGTCTTATCGTATATCTCCTTCATAAGCGGGCTCATGCGTTTGTAGTAGTCCTCATATATGACCTTTCCCTCTGGCAGCCTCTTTAAGGCCTGTCTAATAATCGACATGCTTTGCTTGATCTCTTCAACCCTTATCAGCAAGCGGGAGTAAGAGTCTCCCTCTTTAAAAGTCGGAACCTCGAAGTCGAAGTCGGCGTAAGCCGCATATGGGTCGTTCTTTCTGACGTCATATTTAACCCCGGAAGCACGGAGGTTGGGCCCAACGACCCCGAGCCTGATGGCGTCCTGAGAGCTGAGCTTTCCGACACCAACGCTCCTCGCCATGACGACCGGGTTATTTATCCACACTTTCTCATAGTCCTTCATGCGGTTTTCCAGATACCGAAGGGCTACCTCCACTTTATCTGCGAAGCCCTTTGGCAGATCCCACCTCACACCCCCCGGTATTATGTGGGAATAAGTTATCCTGGCGCCAGTGAGCTCCTGCAACAAATCTATAAAGGGCTCCCTATCCGCAACTGCCCACATAAAAACCGTGGAACTGCCCATGAAAATCCCGTATATGGCTATGCCGTAGAGGTGGCTCATTATGCGGCTTATCTCCGCGGTTATGACGCGTATGTATTGCGCTCTGGGAGGAGGCTCGAGGCCCAGAAGTCTTTCCAGCGCTATGACGTAGCCCAGGTTGGCGTTTACCGTGTCAACTAACGATGGCCTTTCAACAATTGGGATGGCCTTTATGTAAAGCCTGTCCTCGCTAAGCTTCTCCACCCCCCTATGCACGAAACCGACGTCGGGATCTACCTTAACCACGGTATCACCCTCTACCCAAGCCAAAATCCTCATGTGCCCTGAGCCGGCGTGCGCAGGGCCTATCTGAAGCTCAAGGATCCCTTCCTTCATCTCCAGCTGTGACAGCGCCTCGTAAGTAAACGGCACGGTTTTTATTTCCTGCGTCATAGAGGGGCCCCTCCTTTCTTAAATAAGTCCTCCCTTCTTTTTTTCAACTGATAGTCCTTCCTCAAAGGCCACGTTCCCATGAGTTCTTCGGGCAAGAGAAGTGGCCTCTGGTCAGGATGGCCAACGAAGTCGATGCCAAACATCTCATGCGTTTCCCTTTCGAGAAAAACCGCGCCTTCCCAAACGTCCACCAGCGAGGCAACCTCGGGCTTATCCCTTGTAACGCTGGCAACCAGCCCAGCGGTGTACCGCGAAAGCTCAGGTTTTGAGTAGCTGGATAGATGCCACACAACCTCCATGCGGTTTTCCTTCAGATAGTCAACGGCAGTGACCGAAGAGCAGTGATCAAAGCCATAGTCCCTTAGCCGAAGGGCGACCTCTTTGAGCGCCTCCGGCTGCACCTCAATCCTTATGAGATTTGACCTCTCGCTATACGCGATTTTGGCCTTATCACCCAAAAACTTGCTGAGACCTTCTACTTGCTCACTGCTCAACGCTTACCTCCTCCTTCGCGTTTCCGCTAACGCCCTCGTGAAGATATCTGGCCTGCTGCTTCTTTATCTTCTCTTTCAGCATCATCACGGATCTCGCCAGAGCCTCGGGTCTGGGCGGGCAACCGGGCACGTAAACGTCAACTGGCAACACATCTCTCGCGAGCATCGTGCTATAGCTATTCCAAAAGATCCCGCCATCAAGAACACAAGCTCCCATGGCTATGACCCACTTGGGCTCTGGCATCTGCTCCCACACGGTGCGAACTACCTTCGCCATTTTGATGCTCAAAGTGCCATCTATGACAACTAG
>DAYW01000052.1:0-6850 GCA_002507085.1 archaeon UBA168
CGCTCTAACCATGCTGAGCTACGGGCCCAATTCTCTTACGCCTTTCCCTTATATGCTTCACGCTTAACGGCGGAGCTCAGCTTTTAAGCAATGCTTAGACTACAATATGTCCTTTAACCTTTTGATCTCGTGCCCTAGAGGAAAGGAATCAATGGCAAGGTCAGAACTTGCCTACTTTCTATCAGACTTAGGAGATAGCGGCCCGCGCATATCTAAGACCAAGTTCTCCGGCTTGCTGGAAGCCTCCACATCACTCGACCCATTCATCGTAATTGACAAGGCTAGAGAAGAGGCGCTTGAAAATCCCTGGAACTTCAGGTACGTAACAAAGATAATCCCGATAGAAAAGGTCGTGCATGCGAGCTTGGATGAGATAGTGAAAGCCGTCAAAGAGATGGAAAACGAGCTATCAAACTGTGAGTCATTCCGTGTGACGGTCGTGAGGAGGGGCTCCAGTTTAGAGGGGGATGAGATCATAAACGGGCTAGCATCCTTGTTTTCAAAGCGCGTAAGCCTTGAGAACCCCTCATGCGTGCTTTTGATAGAAGTTGTTGGGGAGCTTACAGGTATAGCGATCCTAAGAAAACCCGTATTTTCTTTGCAGAGAACTATCAACGGCACGGAACGCATAACCAAGGTGTGAGCTGCGCCGTTCTTCTGGGCTTCTTGCTTCAGCGACCACGTTCGATCTCTCGCGCTGCAGCTGAGACGCGGCTTCAAAAAGTTGTAGGGACCTCGTGCGGCTGAGGCTTATGGAAAGGCGGCCTCCGCGGGCGCGATTTTGCGTTGTACCAGCCCTAGCCGGTAGATTATCCCATGATCGAAAAAGGTTTTAGAATAAAAACCAGAAAGGCTCTTCATCCGCTCACTAACTTAAGGGATTTCCGATGCCCACGCTAAAGGTTAAAAAATCACTCCAGGTACATGCCCATTTCCTTGGCTATCTTCTTCAGCCTGGCGATGCGGTCCGGCGTCGAAGGGTGCGTTGAAAGAAGGCCACTAAGGCCTCCCCTAAAGGGATTAGCTATCCAAAGGCTCGAGGTGGAGGGATTCGCCTTCATGGGGGCTCCTGCCCTTATGTATGCCTCTATCTTCGTAAGAGCGCTTATTAGATAGTCCGGCCTTCCCGTCAGCCTTGCGCTTGCTTCATCGGCGTAGTACTCCCTGCTCCTCGACAATGCCATCTGTATAAATAGAGCCCCGATGGGCGCCAACAGGGTTGCGCCAAGCAGTCCAAAGGCTTCGCCTTCCCTTCTCATGTTACCTCCAAAACCTCCAAACAGCAAGGCAAACTCAACCATGTAGCCCAAGTAAGATATGGCAGTGGCAATGGAAGCCGCCACAGTTGCTATCAGGATGTCGTGGTGGATTATGTGTCCAGTCTCGTGGCCCAACACCCCCATGAGCTCGTTGTCGTTCATCGTAGTGAGCAGCCCCGTTGTGACAGCGATGACCGCGTTCTTCTCGTTTCTCCCCGTTGCAAAGGCATTGGGCTGCGGAGAGTCAACTATGGCGACCTTTGGCTTCGGTATGCCAGCTCTCTGGGCCAGTTCAGACACTATCCTATGAACCCTCGGCGCTTCGCTTTCGCTCACTATTTTGGCATGGGAAGCCCTCAATACCATGCTTCCGCTGAAGTAATAACTTATGAAATTAATAATGAAAGCGAACACAAGAGCTCCGCTTATAGCTGCAATGGGCGAGGCTCCAAGCAAGTAAACGCCCACAGCATATCCTATAACGAAGAGCAGCGCGCCAAGCATGAACATCAAACCGAACATCTTGGCCGCAAACTCAGCTCTCATTTTTAATCTAGTGTAAGTCTTATCAGTGAATTTAAACTTATCGCCCTATACCTAATATCCGCAAATCCTCACTTTGATGACACGATTTTAATGATAACTCTGTTTTTAAGCGGTTTATCTTCCGGAAGCCTTTGCTTCGTTACGGCATCAACGGCGTACAGATACCCCTCGCCAAGATCCGTGTGTATCTTGTAGGCGAACTCTTTGGGAGTAGTTCCCGAGCGAACCAAGTACGCGTCTGGAAGGACCCTGCCTTTTGAATCAGAGTACTTGTTCACGTCTTCAACTGGGTACACGACTATGGCGCCGTACTGGTTGAGGACCACCTCATTTATGGCCTGTTGCACGCCGGTGCTTCCCCACTTTTCAAGCATCTGCTGGATCCTCTTCAACGCGTCCTGCTGCCCCGAGGTCAGCTGAGCCCCCGGCCTGATCTTAAAGGCTTGGTCTCCCGGCAAGTAATCTATCAAACCCCTATTCGCAGCCAACCTTAGGGCAACCTCGGCTTCAGCTATCGTAGGTATAACGGGAATCGAAAGCGACCTACGCATGGACTCTATGTTGGCTTCGGCCTCCTTCATGTCCGCCTTATTTGCAGCTATGACCTTGGGCTTAAGCGCGTATATCGCGGAGGCAAAGGCGTTAATTTCTTCATCTTTCCACGACGAGAGGCGCGTGCCCGCTAGCCCCGTTTTTTCCAAGGCCGCCGCTACCTCTCCGCGCGAAACGGAAAGCCCAGCCAGCTTCTCAGAGAGGACCACCAAGGGATCGCCGCGCACGGTTTCCGAGGTCCTCACGCTCTTTTCCCAGTCCCTCTTCAGTATGCTGGCTATCCAGCGGGTTATCTCCTCCTCTATCTCCATCACGTCTTCAAGCGGGTCCCTGCTGCCTGGTGGTACCCTGTTTCCGTCTTCATCCGTGCTTCCGGCGGCGTCAACCACATGTATGAGGGCATCTGCCTGCCTTAGGTCATCAAGAAACTGATTGCCTAGGCCTCTGCCTTTCCAGGCGCCTTTAACAAGGCCTGCTACGTCAAGCATCTCCACTGGCACAAAGCGGTTGCCGTCTATGCATTTGGAGTTTCTGGGCTCGTCCCTCACCCCCAAGTCCCTGCACACGCAAGGTGTCCTAACGGCCGCCATGCCTCTGTTCGGCTTAATCGTTGTGAAAGGGACGTCGTCAATGGCAACGGGGATAAGGGTTGCAGCCTTGAAAAACGTGGATTTTCCCACGTTTGTCTTGCCCACGACGCCTACCAGCATAAGCTTCCCATGCAACCACTTAAAAGGGTGGCCTAATTTCCAACAAGCCACAAGGCGGGGGAAGCTTGGCCTCCCTAAGCGCAAGAGCGACGCTTGGCCATATTTGATCAAATATGCTTATATGCGATCATATGCCTTTAACCGTGCTAGCTAATAACAGGGTATTGGTTGCATGCAAAGTGCCAAGGCAATCGGTGGAACTACTGAAAAGAAGTGGATTCGAAGCAACGCTTGCCGAAGATGCAATTCCAGATAAACTAGACAACTTCGACGCAGTACTCATAAGAAGCAACGTAAAGGCCGACAGCGCGTTCCTCGCCCGGTTAAAGCCTGGCTCGGTAATTGTCAGACTGGGAGCTGGTTTGGACAACGTCGACGTATCAGCGGCGGAAAAGCTGGGACTGAAGGTGTTCAACACGCCGGGCTCATCTGCAACGTCAGTAGCTGAACACATCATAGGGCTTATGCTCGCTTTGGCTAGGAACATATCCTCTTGCTCGCAGAGAGTAAGAAACGGGGCTTGGCCAAAGGCGGAATGCGTCGGAATTGAGCTCTGCGGAAAGACGCTTGGAATAGTGGGTTACGGTTGCACTGGAAAGGAGCTTGCCAAGCGCGCACGGGCGCTCGAGATGAATGTAATAGCGTACGATAAGTACAGGCGCATAGATTCAGGCGCAGAGGAGGCTTCATATGAGGAGCTGCTAGCAAGGTCCGATTTCATCAGCTATAATGTCCCGCTTACCGAAGAAACGAAAAACATGTTTGATGCAAAACATCTTAGCGTCTTGAAGCGCGGAGCAAGGATAATAAACGCCTCAAGAGGAGAGGTGGTATCGGTTGAAGCCCTGCTGCAAGGCCTAAACGCCGGCATAATAGCAGGAGCAGCGCTCGACGTGCTTCCACATGAGCCTCCAGCAACTGAGAAGGAGAAGGCGCTTCTGTCCGATCCCAGGGTCGTAGTTACGCCTCACGTGGCGGGAAGCACCGAAGAGGCGGAGACCAAAGCGGTGGCTATGGCATGCGAAATAATTAAGAGGGAGCTACTGGCGCGCGATAGCCTAAAAGCACGCATGGCCTAGCAAAACCATAAGCTTATAGCTATTTTTTTAAGTTCATTATGGCCAGTGTAGCAGAACTAAGATCACAGACATTCAGAAGGGAAATCAAAGGTGACCTCATCAACTTCTACAAGCAGAAGTTGGTCGATTGGAGAAAAGGGCCGAACGTGGTCAAACTTGATAAACCCACAAGGCTAGATCGCGCCAGAGAACTTGGCTATAAGGCAAAGCCCGGGGTAATAGTTGTCCGCTCCGTGGCTAAGAAGGGAGGTTTCTTTGTGCCGAGGCCCAGGGCAGGAAGACGCCCAAAAAACATGGGTATAAAGCTCATAAAGTATAACATAAGCGCCCAGACCATAGCCGAGAGAAGGGCTGCCGAGCACTTCCCGGGAATGGAGGTCTTGGGGAGCTATTTTGTTGGAGAGGACGGAAAGCACAAGTGGTTCGAAGTCATCATGGTTGACCCCCACAACCCGGCCATACTAGCTGACAAAGAGCTTAACTGGATTGCAAACCCCTCCCAAAAGGGCAGGGTATTCAGGGGATTGACGCCCTCTGGTAGAAAGAGCAGGGGCTTGAAGAACAAGGCCAAAAGGGATGGCTTCAGAAAGAGAGAGGCTTGGAAGAAGAAGGATTACGTATCTACGAAAAAGAACGCCTGATTTTGACTTGTAAAGCGCGCGCAGGCAAGCCTGAACTTTTACACGCGCTACCAGTAGTTGAGGGAGCCCTCGTAAGCCAAGCTGCTTTCGATAACGCCCTGACTGCTATATAGAATGCTATCGTAATCCCGGCGCACTTGAGCTACGCTCCTAACCAAGTTGGCGGATTTTATGCCTCGAAGAGGCGAAGAAACCGACCACAAAACCCTGCCAAGTTATGGATTATAAGCAAGAGGGCCGTAGCCTATTCCTGACAGGTAGACACCTGCTGCAAACACAGCTATCAGTATCACAAGGGCTATCCAATCTATCTTGTGAAAGGCCACCTCATGGTAGTACGTCCTGACCTTGTTCGCGCGAAAGCCCCTGAGATCCGCAGATATGGCTATGTTTTCGGCACTCTTCAGCGTCCAGATTATTATGGACGCGGTTGCCATAAGAACTGCCCTTATCTGCTGGAAGAACTTGCTGAATACTGCCTTCACGTTACGACTTTGGGCGGGCCCGAAGTCAAAACCTCTTACCCTCATGGCATCTAGTATGGTCATGGCGCTTTCCAATATCTTGGGAATAGCAATTACAGCAACAACGAGCGCGAAGCCGAGCTCCACTGGTACTTTTGACTTTTCAAGTGAACGCAAGATGTCCGCCGGTGAGCTCGTGAACACCAACAGAAATCCGCTCGCCACGGCTGCTGATGCCCTGAAGGCAATTTGAAGCCCATAAAAGAAGCCCTGTTCTGAAAGCCCATAGGCACCTATGACCTGAAACTGCGGAGGAAAAGGCAATATGAACACGTCCAGTCCAAAGAGCTCGGTAAGCAGAGATGGGTTTGTAAATAGTGCCTCAGTCCAGGCCGTTCCTAAGAAAGTGGCAATGGTTAATGGCAGCACTATGCGGTATTTCGAAGTAGGATTAACGGTAAAGACGTAAAGCACGAGCATGACGGCAAGGAAAACGGCGGATATCCACCATATGGTAAAGGCGGCGACCGTCGTTATCACTATAGCCATTAAGATCTTTATCCTGGGGTCAACGCGGTAAAGAAATGATTTTCCTTCAATGAACTGAAAAAGGGACATATAACCCCTGAATCCGATTATCTTCCATATAAGGTAAATCGTGAGCACAGGACCCATGGTTATTATCAATATGGAAGTTAACCAGAGGAGGACGACATTCAAGTCAGGCCAACCCCCATTGACACGCGCAGATCAAGCCATGCAGCATTTTCAACCCGCGCTTCTCGATATCCCTCTCCACGCTAATATGCCTTTCTAGGAAAGCGCGTCTTTTCATCGCTTCCTCAACCCCGAGGCGGCGCTCTTAGCGCTGACCTTCATTTTGTACTCGTTTATTAGGGGCATAATTTCGTCGATTTTAACGGCCGGAGGTTTCATAGAAAGAGCCATGGATAGCTGAAATACCTGGGGCGGGACGATTGACCAATCCGGATTATCCACAGCGCGCTCAAAGACGTCCCTTGCCGTTCCCTCTGCCGCAACGACCCCCGAGTAAAGCGCCACGACCCTGTCGCTGTGATCAGCGGCCTGCTTCATGTTATGCGACACGGCTACTACGCCTATTCCCCTTTCCCTAACCAGGCGTTTTATGAAGTTCAGTACATCTTCCCCGGTTTCCCAATCAAGGGCCCTAGTCGGTTCGTCGAGCAAAAGGACCCTTGGCTCGTTTATTAAAACCGACGCCAGAGAAAGAAGCCTGCGCTGACCCACGCTTAGCCTATGCGGGTTTTCGTCCTTATAATTGATTAAGCTGAATTCCTCCAGTATGCCCAATGCCTTCTCCCTAACCACCTGCGAATCAAGGCCCATGAGCTTTGGAGTGAACTCGACCTCGCTGAGAACTGTGGTGTTGAAAAGCATCTGATCAGGATCCTGAAAGACATATCCCACGGCCGAGGACAACTCCTTTCTGCTCATCTTTGTCGTTGACTTTCCAAGCACTCTTACGTCTCCTTTAGAGGGCCTTTGAAGCCCGGCAATGAGCCTTAGGATCGTTGTCTTGCCAGACCCGTTAGGTCCAACCAACGACACAAACTCTCC
>DAYW01000052.1:6956-31317 GCA_002507085.1 archaeon UBA168
GAGAACTCTTTCTCATACTCAATAAACTCCTCAATGGTCAATGGGGCTTTGCTAGTACCGCCTATCTGCTTGTAGAGGTAAGACACCTGAGGCTCCTCAATTCCGTATTTTCCCAGGTCCTCCATTAGCGCCTCGCGAATGGGCTTATCTATAGCCACGGTCTTGTCGTAAATCAGTATCAGCCTGTCAACCAACCCCAAGACCCTCTCGACCTTGTGCTCTGACATGAGTATAGTCATGCCGTACTCATCCCTCAGCTTCTTCAGCGTTGAAAACACCTCCGCCGTTCCAAGGGAATCGAGCATGCTAGTTGGCTCGTCAAGTATGAGTATTCTCGGCCTCATGGCCAGGGCATCAGCAATAACGAGCCTCTGCTTTTGCCCTCCGGAGAGGAGAAACGTCGGAAACTTCTTCCTGTCAGCTAGGCCCACGAGCCTGAGCGAATCCTCAACCCTTTTTCTGATCTCCTCAGGAGGCAGGGCCAAGTTTTCAGGACCGAAGGCGACGTCGTCTTCAACAACCAAGGAGAATATCTGATCTTCAGGCGTTTGATAAACCGTTCCTATTAGCGTGCTCAGGTCTTTGAGCTGCATTGATCTGGTATCGCGCCCGTAGATCTTGACAGTACCTGAGAGTTTGGCATTGATTATGTTTGGAATTACCCCGTTTATTGAATTCAGCAGCGTCGACTTACCTGAACCGGTACGTCCAACCAGAAGAACAAATTCCCCTTCATCGATAGTGAGGTTGACGTTCTTGAGGGCAGGTTCTCCAGAGACGTTATACCAAACTGAAAGGTCTCTCACCTCTATGGCATGGTTCATGTCTGCTTTTGTTTAGGACATCCCTTAAAAACGTTAGCAAACCCCTCTCTGACGAGAGTGAACTGGCATTTTTCCAACCTTTGGTCTTGCATAGCGAATATCTGNNGTAGAATCCGACTCATCGCGCATATCCGAGACGCTCGCAAACGACCTTTAAATGCGCACAAACAGACGACTCGCTGTTCTTCTAAAACGTTCGCTATTTCTATGGCACCGTGCGGAAATTCTGCCCAAAACTTCCTTCCCGAAACCATCCCAACTCCGTCGTATTTTTTGATCAGCGAAAGCATCAAGTCAATCTCAAAATCCCTTCCTATTCCCCAGACTGCTGACTTATCATCCGAGACCGGCTCGATGACAAAAGCCGGCAGCTTTAACCCTCCAAAGGAGGTTATCACGGGAATCGCTGGAGCTATCGCGTACGTAAGCGGTAATCCTGAAGGCAAAAGCAAGAGGTTTCCCACGTTAGCGTTCACCGTCAGCCAGTTGTCAGAATGAACGAAGAACTGCTTTAATGTCTCAAGCAGTAAGTTATCCGGCTCGTATTTTAGTTGAACGCCTCTCTCGATCAGTAGCGCCATCGCGGCCGATTCGCCTTGTTTCTTAAACAGTTCGCGAGTTACAACGTTGGCATCAGAGAACACCTTTCTGTTAACGCCCGAAGAAAACTCCAGCGAAAAGCCCATTCCGTGGACTAGCTCCTCGATGGTTTTCATCAAAAGCTCTTTGCTCGACGACTTATCTATGAGTTGCTCCTTCGAGTTTATCACGCCAGGCAAAGGAGGGCATGAAAGCGTGTAAGCATCGGCGGCGAACAGCTCATCGGGCAGAGCAACACGGGGAACCGTTAGAAATGGATCAAGCTCTCCAACCTCAGCAGCCTCGCCTAACCCGTAACCGATCCCCTGAAAAATTGCACGAGCGATGCTGCCATCAACCTGAACGTAAGAAGCCGGAAGCGATCCTTTTGGCGCGTAATCTATGAAAATAGCTTTTCCCTTGATCTCCATCGAAGGATACCCCGTGCCAACGCACACAACAAGATCAACGTCATCGTGCACGTTAGGCATGCCGTCCATTACCTGCATCGCAGCGATAAGTCCGCTGGAGGCCAAGTAGTCAAATATGATTGCTGAGGCCATTAGGGCGTCCAGCGAACGCCCTGATATCACCTTAACGCTCTTGGCCTCGTCAACGGCGTCAAGTAGCTCCTGCAACCCGCTAACAACTGGTTTTGATTTAAAAGATTGGCCTTTCAAAGGGCATCGTCGTAAGCGGAACGAAAGGGTTAAAAGAGAACTCCTTAGAAACATGCACATTGAAAAAGAACCATAGAAAAGGAAAATCCCAATCCAAGAGGCCGCTAGGACAGCTCCAGCTGGTGGAAGGAAACCCGGTAACGCCAGAAGAGCTCAAGGAAAAGATCCTTTCTATGCGCAAACAGGGACTAAGCAAGGCGCTCATAGGGCAGAAGCTGCGCGATGAAGAGGGAGTCCCATCTGTGAAAAGGATACTGGGAAAGTCGCTTACGCAAGCCCTTAAAGAAGAGGGAGAAAAGGAGGCGGTGCCAGAAGACCTTACAAACCTCATCAATAAGAGGCAAAGAATTCAAAACCACCTTGAACAGCATCCTAAGGACAACGACTCCAAGAAGGGCCTGGTAAGGACAGATTCAAAGATAAGGCGCTTGATTAAGTACTACAAGAGGGAGGGCATCCTACCTCAGAACTGGCAACCAAGCTAAAAAAATCAGTATACTCCTGTTATTACCTTTCTTATGTATGCTACGAAGGGCGCCGAGACCAGCCCCATTATAACACCGCCAGCTAAGCTAACTAGGGTGTTCGTCAGCACGTAATTCGTTGTATAACTGTATCCCTCGACAAAAGTGGCGAAGAAGCCGTGATAGAAAAACGGGTAGGCTATGGCGACTATTATGCCTCCTATGACCGAGTCGATAACAAACAGGCCAGGTATCGTTATCACCCTCTCCTCAGTTCTGACCTCTCCCTGTTCCGTTTTAACTTCTTTTTTACCAAGAGCTTGGTTGTTCGTTCCGAAGTATTTACCCCTCAGAAGGAGGTACAGATCAAGCATTGCAGCGTACGCGATGATCTCGTATATAAACCAGAAGGGTTCACCTCCAAACCCGTAATGGAATATGTCGGAAAGAAGCGTGTATATGAACATGGTGACCATAACTGTTCCTGGCTTGCCTATGAGGGAGGCTGCGAGCAGCAGTATTATTATCTCGCCTATATCAGGATAGTAGAACCACGAGGTGACAGCCGATACCTTAGGTATGAGAGGAGATATGAAGAAGTTCCAGATCACCAGAAGAGCCGCCAGTAAACCCATGTAAACGTAATCGACGGTCCTATACGAGGACAGAAGGTGTTTGCGCCAACCATAGAGGAGCAGCAAAGCGATGATCAAAACGTAAATGGCTATAACCCACCACGGTATTACCGTGTTCATGTCGAAGTGTATGCCATTCCAAACCGCGGTTGATGACACTTCGAGTAAAAAGCCGATTCGATATTTAACCCTTTCGCGAACACGGAAGCGGGATCAGCCCAAGCGCCTGAGGAACTTTGTCGCTGCCGCTTCCTGCGCGGTCCAAAGGGCAAACGAGTCGGTAAGCCAACAGCTCCTCCATCGCGGCCGTTCGCGAACCTCGCGCTGAGCGGCGCCTAGACGCTCGACCGCTCAGCGGGTATTATAACTGGGGCGTCCTCGGTACCCAGCGCATCGCTGGCGGCAACTGCGCCGGGCGCCAGTATGGAATAAGATAGATGGCAGCCTGGGAAAACCCGAGAGCCTTTCATCAATATCGAGTGGTCAACGGAAGCTCCCCTCTCCACCGTTGAGCCATCGTCAACGGAGGCATAAGGACCCAATGAACCCGCTATCTCTGCTCCCGGTGATGCGTAACTGGGGCCGATTATAACGCCGCCCTCGTTCGTAAACCTCTTTTCTCCGAGAGCGGTGAAAGACATTCCTCTACCCCTCTCAAGGTAAAACTCATTGGCCCTAATGAGCGAAGCGAAGTCTCCTACATCATGCCACCACGAGCCCTCATCCGTTAAAACGCGGACCTCTTTTCCCTGGCGCACCATTAAGTTGAAGGCGTCTGTGACCTCTTTTTCGCCCCTCGGGCTGATCGGCAAGTCCCTTGTGAACTCCAAGGCCTCCTCCGAAAGGACGTAGATGCCAGAGTTTATGACGTCGCTCACGGGAACTGCAGGCTTCTCAACCACCGCCTTTAATCTCTCTCCTTCAATCAGCAGGGCACCGTAGCGCTGAGGATCGTGCACCCTGATACCAAGTATGGTTGCGGCTGGCCTGAGCTTCTTATGATAATCGATCAGAGCGCCTATTGAACGGGGCTCAACAGTTACATCAGACGATACTATCAAAACGTCATCGTTTGAAGGATAAAGCCTTGACACCGCGTCTCCTGTGCCAAGCGGTGCGTCTTGCCTTGCGAACGTCACCTCAATTCCCTTTTCGGCCAAGTGCCGCCTCACCGCGGTTTCCGTATACGGCGATACCACGACAACCACGTCTGATATGCCCACGTCCCTCAGAGCGTTCACGCAGTGATCTATCATAGCCGCTCCCCCTACGAACACGAGCGGCTTTGGGACCACGTCGGTGAGCGGCCTAAGCCTTTTCCCTATGCCTCCTGCCAACACGCCGGCCTTCAAGGCAAGCGACCACCGACGATCTTCGCGACCCTCTCTGCGATTTCCCTAGCTTGCGTTGCGTCTCCTCCCTCGGCCCTTACCGTCGCCTTTTCCCCTTCTTGAACCACGGTCACGCGATAGCCATCGACGTCGCCGATGCTGGCCTTCCAGCCCCATCCCTCATATACTGTCCAATCCAGAGCCGCAATGTTTGTTTCCCCGGTAACCTCGGTCAAGCTAGACGAAGGCAAGGGAACTGAGCGTTCCATAGGAATCGCGTAAGCCACAGAGGCAACGGCCGCGTCCTTCCACATATGCAGCTTTGGCCTAACCCAGTAACCACGCGAACTCACTCCTAGGTCAAAAACGCATTCGGACGAAGATAAGTCGTACTCGGTGACTCCGACTCTTACTAGCTTTCCGCCGTTTCTTTCCATTACCTCTTCCAGCGTACTAGGAGCGTCAAGGCCAACTGCGAGCTTGCCTCCCACCTGCAGCGCCAAGATGACCGCCCGAGACCACAGGTCTTCTTCATGAGAAGGCCAAACGTAACGATCGCGGTAAACAAGATCGCCTTTGAAATCGGGCGCTGCCCTCACTTCCGGCATCCTTCCTCCGAGCTCCTCGAAGGCCTCGACGATAAGCCTTGTCTGATCGTTGTTATCTTCAACGAGAAGGCTCCTCTCGATCCCTTTGAGGGTTAAACCCTGGAAGGCGTCCCTAAAGGCGTCGAGATAAGGCTTCGAATCAGCGCTTATCCCACTTACTTGGGAAACCTCCCTCCAATCGAGTGACGAAAGGTCGGCCTCTTTTAATGAACTAAAGAACGACGGCGCAGGCGCCCTTCCGCCGACCATTACGTCCACCGAGTTGTTAGAACAAAACGCACATGAATCAAAGCCCATGAACCTGCAACCGAATGACGCCAGCTCCGGAGAAACGGTGTCCCAGTAAAACGGGTAGGACCCAGCTACCAAGGAGCCTGCAAGCACAAGGTCGGCGGTGGCCCTGCTGCCCGCGACGAGCACTTTCGAGCCTTTTCTCCCAAGTGAGGCCCCGATTGACGCTAGCCCGCGCAGTGGCTCCCAGTCAACGGGCACGCCATTAACCCTGAGCCTGTTCTGCGGCAGCGGGCGCGGCCTCAACGGGCTTTTCACCCATGGCCTTCACCTTTGACTTGGCGACATCTAAGAAGGCTATTGGAAAGACCTTTTTCGCGTCTTTCTGCATCAGCTGAGCCAGCTTTCCCGTAAGCATGTCTTGCACGAAGTCGTATAGGTTGGCGCTCGCAGCCGCTTCTTGCGCGGTCTTGATCATCCTCATCCTTATGTCGTGCCGCTGTGCCCTAGAGGCAGGGGTTGCCGTTATCGCGATTGCCTGAAGCTGCATAGACGCCCCATCCTTGGTCGAAACGTCAAATATGGCCTCAACCTTGCTGTACCTGCGCCTGATCCTGCCACCAAGATAATCCCTGGAGAAGTGATGGCCCTTGAACTCTGTGTATCCAACCCCGCCCTGAACCCTCTTAACCTGAAGCTTTATGTGGACGTGCGCCTGCTCTATGTCGCCCGTAAGCTCGTAGAGCGTTACCTCCACCGTGCGGTTCATGAGGTCATCCGGAGAAACAGCAAGCGCCTTTCCTATCTCCTTGTTTCCCAGCGTGGGGGGAGCGTATATGCTGTACCAGTGTTTTTCCTTAACTTTTACCTGAGACAACTTACGCTCAAATAAGGCCCTGCCTTAATAAGCAATGCGCATCAATTCTGGGATGGCTGAAGACAGGCAATGCACTTTTCGCAAAGGGTTACCTTATCAAAGACGTCTTCAATTGTATAAAGAAATGACTCGCTTTCCTTGCCGCTCACCCTCACCTTAAGCGTCCTTCCGTTCACCTTCTCTTCGATGCTCTGATCCTTTGGAACGCTGGCGTTATCGGGAGAGGTAGCCACGCATATCGCGTGCGCCAATCTCTCGCTTTCAAAATCAAAATCGACCTCTATCTCCATGATCAAGATCGACCAGCCAGCATTTAAGCCTAAGAGTCAGTGCTTTCTTCTGCTGCCAGCTTGGCAAGCCTGTCAGCCATTCCGACGTATTCCTCAGGTTTCAATCCCATCAAGCGTTTTCCCAGCTCTCCTCCTACTCTCTTCTTCAGCTCTTCCAAGTTCGATATGTTGTCGTGCACCTCCTCATATCCCAAGGGATCCCCACTTGCCCTTAAGCTGACCTGCACGGCTTCCGATAGAACCTCGGGATGTGCCTGCACTTCACTCAGCATGAATTCCGAGTTCACCTTCATGTATTCTAAAGCCCTTATCACCCTACCACACGCTATGTATGAGTGTGCCAGCGCCTGCCCCATCATGCGCCTAATGGGCGAATCTGACAGGTCCCTCTGAAGCCTTGTGCTTACCAACCTATACGCAAGAAGGGATAGCAACGAGTTGGAGACATCGGACTGTCCCTCGGCGTCCTCGAGATCAACTGGGTTTACCTTGTGTGGCATGGTCGAGCTGCTTATCCCTTTTCTCTGAAACGATATCAGCCCTAACATGTTGTAGGTCCACAGGTCGCGACTCAACTCGGCCATTATGTGATTTATGAGCATTATCTGATGTAATGCATCGGAAGTTGCCTCATGCGGTACTATCTGTTTGGTAAGAGGTGCGTACTTCAGCCCCAGCGAAGAAACGAACTTAGCGGAAAAGCCCAACCAGTCAAAGTCCGCATTCAAGAAGTAGAGCGCGTTGTGGTTTCCAACGGCGCCTCCAAGTTTCCCGTATGGCTTAATCGCCCTCAGCGCTTCGACTCTTTCGCTTAGCCTCCAGGCGAAGACGCCCATCTCCTTGCCAAATGTGGTGGGCACCGCTGGAACTCCATGCGTTCTGGCAATCATGACGTCCTTGGCATGTTTTTCGGCCAAAGCGCGAAGCTCATAAAGAAGCCTTTCGTACTGCCCAATCACCTCTTCTAGGGCTTTTTTTAAAAGAAGGCCGTAGGCCAAGTTGTTTGTATCATCGCTCGTTAGACCTAAGTGAACGAGCGGCGCAAGACTTTGGTACCCATGCTCCTGAAGAAAGCCGCGTAGCCAAACCTCTAGGGCCTTCACGTCATGGCCCANNCAGGGCCTTCACGTCATGACCCAGCTTTTCCTCCAGCACCTTCACCTTCGCGTACCAGTCCTCAGGAAAGCTTTTGATAAGAGCCTCCGGATCAAGTTCTTGGGGCTCTACATTCAATGCCCCGCTCTTAACCAGGTCCCTGAGATACAAAAGCTCAACGCGGGCCCTTTCAAGGAAAAGCGACCTCTCGGAAAACAGCTCCCTGAGCGGGGCAACTTCAGCCCTATACCTGCCGTCAACTGGAGAAAGCGCATCGCCTGAGCTCAACACTCATCCCCCTCCGTGCGCCGATCGAGACCTCCGTTACTTCAACCTTCAGGTAATCCTGGATGAAGTCAATGAAATTGCGCAACTGCTTCGGTGCTGCACCCCATCCAGATTTCGCCACAGATTCCCAGTCAACGTCGGGTATCGGGTCAAAGCTCTCGTAAACAGGCTCAACGCGTTTGCCCGCCAATGCATCAACGAAGTTTGAGCTCTCCTTCCCATCCACGCTGTAGGCAACAGCAGCCCTAAGGTCTCCCAAGCCGGCCAAAACGTCGGCCTTAGTGAACACAAGCTTTAGCTTAGCCGGCTCGTTAAGGGATATGGCGTACTTCAGGGCCACCATGTCCAGCCAGCCTACCCTTCTTGCCCTTCCCGTGGTTGAGCCGTATTCTCCACCTTTGCCTCTGATCTTCTCTGACAGCTCTCCTATGATCTCCGTGGGAAAGGGACCGGCACCAACCCTGGTGACGTAAAGCTTAGCCACGCCTATGACTTCGTCAATTTTACTGGCAGGAAAGCCCGCTCCAACCCCAACGTAAGACGCAACTGTATTAGAGGAGGTAACATAGGGGTAGGTCCCGTACGTTATGTCCAGCAAAGCGCCCTGCGCCCCCTCGAAAAGTATCGATCCGCCTTCCTCGTATAACGAGAGCAGCGACTCTGGAACGTCCCCAGCTATGGGTGAAAGCACCCTGCGGCTCATCTCTATCCACTCGTCAGTTATGCCATCTCCACCGCCGATCAACCTGCGCACTGCCGAGAGATCACGAAAATCGCCGTAAACGACGTCCATAACGCGCGGTGATACCCTGAGCATGCGATCAGCGTAAGCAGGACCTATGCCTCTCCCAGTGGTTCCTATGGCGTTGGTCCCCCGAAGCTCCTCCAGCCGTTTGTCAAGCCATTTTTCGAACGGCGTTATGAGACCACACCGGTAGTCAACCATGACGTTTACAGGGTTTTGGGATAGCTCTTGCTCCAACGATTCCGGATCTACGACTACGCCGGCTCCTATGTAAAGCTTCTTCCTCCAAAGCGCCGCCGAAGGAAGCACGTGAAATACCTTTTTCTCATTGCCCACTACAACGGTGTGGCCAGCGTTGCCTCCTCCGTTAAACCTAACTATGGCGTCGTACTGCTGGGCCAGCTGATCAACCAGCTTGCCCTTGCCCTCGTCGCCCCATTGAAGACCGACTACGACAGAGCTTTTCACGATCTCCTTAGATCAAGGGTTATACGCGTTGCCCTTCCTTGTACTCGGATTTCATGCCGAAACTCTCCAAAGGGTTCCCTCCCTTTCGAACTTGACCTCGCGTCCAGTGAACTGCCTAACCACATAAGCGTTGCTAATCATGTGAGCTGTTTGCTCGCGCACCGTAAATGAGCCACCGCGAAGCGCAATAAAGGGCAAAAGCATGTCACCCATGTGAACGTCAACCGATGCCCCGCTTTTTGCTTCTGCAATTAGGGAGGCCGCAGCCTCCTTGCCCACCACTTCCGCTGGCTTTCCTCTTTCACCAAGGGAATCACCGCCAAGAAGAGACGCACCTGCATCCGCAAGCGCCAAAACCGTCGTGCCCACCCCATCGGAGCACAGAGATATGAAGATCTCGGGCTTGATGCCAAGCTCGCTCGCAATGAGCTGAGCGGCGCTGTTCACCTCCCTCTCTGCTACATGCCTTGGCAAAGAACAAGCGACAGCGGTTACACTCGCTCCCCTGAGCTCCTCGGCTCTGCGCACGTGCAAAGGAGGTGGAGACCATCCCTTTGTCCAGAAGCGTACCCTTCCACCTCCCCTTGGATAGTATCCTCTGCGAACCACATCCAGAGACGCCACAAGGCCAAATTTGCTCAAAATCCCGAGCTCAACGGCTTTAACGTAATCGCACGTCGGTGCCATGGGCACATCCGTTCCCCCCTTGAGATCAACCGCCATGTCCCCTCCTGCCAACGTCGCTATTATAACCGGCTGAATCATCAGCGTTAAGCTCGCAGCTGTACCGGCATCCAGTGCGACAGAGCCCTGCGGCCTCCTTGAGGGAGCAAAAGCCAGCTCCATGGAGCCAATGGCGTTACCAGCAACTTCAGCATCTGTAAGCTTTTGCATGAGCTCAACAGCCTTGAGGTGCTGATTCTGGAGGCCTGGCCTATCGCGCCCAGCCCTTATGTTTTTCATGAAGAAAGGCTTTCCGAGCACGGCTGAAAGGCCGAGCGCCGTCCTCAGCATTTGCCCTCCTCCTTCCCCAAGGCTGCCGTCAAGCTCGACCGATTGGTCTTCGCCCGGCATCGAATCCGCCTCGTGGGCAAACCTCACGGCCTTCCCGCAAGGTATTCCCCAAGCTTTCTGAACGCCTTACCCCTATGCGATATGGCGTTCTTCTCTTCAATGGACATCTCGGAGAAGGGCACGCCATCCGGGCCAAAGGGAGAGAATATCGGATCAAAGCCAAATCCGCCCGATTTACCGGGTTCGTGCCTTATGTAGCCCGCAACTTCTCCTAAGAAAGTCATCTCCACACCATTGATCGGATCCACATAACTCACGGCACACCTGAACGTCGCGCGCCTGTTTTCCTCGTGACGTAGCAACGAGAGAAGTCCCTCATTTCCTATTGTGGAATAAGCGTAGGAGGAATAGGGTCCCGGAAAGCCTTTCAAAGCTTCTACGTAGAGACCGGAGTCGTCAACTACAACCGGTTCTAAGGCTTCCATGGCGGCCATCCGGGCCGCCAGCATCGAAACCTCCTCTATTTCCCCCTGAACCTCAAATTTCCGCAAGTCCGCCTTTTCAACGCTCACCCCATAGGGCCTAAGCACGTCCCTCACCTCAGCCGCCTTCGATTGGTTTCCAGTTACCAGCAAAACCCTCATCAGTCAATAGCCCTCTCTTGGAAGTACCTTCCCCTTCTCTCTATCTCCTCGGCCCTCTTGTAGACGTCGTCTGAGGCAGCACCTGCCACCTCCCTATATCCTTCCATGAACTCTTCGTAAAGGGCTTTGGCCTTGTTCGGGACGTTTGCCTCTAGCGATTTCTTCATAAGCAGTACGTCAACGCCTAGGTCCTCGACGTCGTTGCTGAAGGCCCCTAGGCCAAAGTCTATTATGACCGGCTTACCTTCAGAAGTTATCAGAACGTTCGACGTGGTTAGATCTCCGTGGACTATTCCGGCACCATGCATCTTGGCAACCTCAACGCCAACGTTGCGCATGAGCCCCTTGCTCTCCACGACATCTCTCAATAGTTCGCCCTTCACGCGACCTTCTACTATCATGAAGTTTATGGGATCGATGAAAAGCGGAACTGGAACGCTGACGCCAGCGATGTACGCCTTAGATATGAGCCTTCCCTCCTCGAAGGTCCTGTTTACCCTGAGCTTGAAGTCGAGAGCCGGATTCCTGTACGCCTTGCTTATCCTCCTCTTTATGATCACTGGCATGCCAAGCATGGTACCGGACCAAAGCTCTGCCTCTGCCCCCTTGGCCACAAGGGAGCCCTCAACGAGAAAGTCCAAAGCGGCCACCTTTATTTCACCCTCAGCTTTAGTCCCGTGATCCTCCACCGCACGTCTGTATCACTCATCCTCAGCTTCGGCGTGGGCAGGAGCTTTGATGGGTCTTCTGGGCTAACTCCTCCCATGTCCATTTCCATGGCTACCGCAGCTATCATGACCCCATTATCACCTGCCATCCTGATCGGAGTGGCGAAGAAGGGAACGCCGTGATCCTCAGCAACAAGAGAAAGCATCTGATTCAGCCTCGAGTTCGCTGCGACTCCACCCGCAGAGATCACCGAATCTTTGCGCGTGTGCACCAAAGCGCGCTCCGCAGCTTCCGCAAGCATAGCAAAGGCGGTTTCCTGTAACGAGTAAGCTACCCTTTCCAGCTTTTCCCCTGACTTGTAAACCTTTATAGCCGCGGTCAAAAGGCCAGAAAACGATACGTCCTGCCCCTTTACGGAGTAGGGCAGGTCTATGAGGCCGAGCTTCTCGCCTTCGAGCGCGAGCTTCTCGATCTTCGGCCCACCTGGGTGCTGCAGCCCCACCTCGCGGGCAAAGGAATCCAGAAGATTTCCCACGGCTATGTCAAGGGTCTCTCCAAATATCCTGTAACGGCCATCCTTCCAAGCAACTATATTGGTGTTTCCGCCCGAGACGTAAACGGCCAATGGATCCGAAAAACCACTTAAAAGCCTTGAGATCTCGACGTGACCAACGGTGTGATTCACGCCGAAGAGTCTCCAGCCGTAATATGAGGAAAGGGCCCTCGCAACTGATACCCCCACGCGAAGGCAAGGGCCAAGCCCAGGACCATAAGAAACCCCTACTCCGGTGACCTCAGAAGGACCTATTCCAGCCTTGGCAAAAGCCCTCTTTATCACGTCAGGTGCCACGTTTGTGTGATGCCTGGCAACTTCCCTTGGCTGCAGTCCCCCAGCAGGAGGAACGTACACATCCCTTTCGTCGGCTAATATGATCCCTTCCTCAGAAACTATGGAAACTCCGAACGTGTGGGCAGTGCTTTCGATCCCTACCCAATACCTCAAATCAGGATCCCTTTACGTACTCGGTGTAACCGCACTTGCCGCAACTCCACCTCGCGCCTCCTACTGTGTGTTTTGCCATAACCGATCCACAACGTGGGCACTTCCTGTTCTTGAGNNGTTATGGTTCCTGTCTCGTAAGAATAATCATAAAGCTTGTGAACTTCCGACAACTCACTTCGCCCCCTGAGCCGAAGCCTGCTGTGCTGGGGCGCCTTGCCCCTCCTTTTTGCCCTCAAGCCTTTTGAGGTAGTGCTGGTACTCGACGCGCTTCAGAATCGCAGCGTCATCGTAAACGTTTGCGGCTACCACGACAACCGTTTCGCCGTATTCCTGTTTTATCTCCTTTATCACAATCCTGTCTTCAGGGACGTGCAAAGCAGAGGCTACCAAAGACAGTACCTGCTTTCTGCTCGGGGTGGGACCCTGGGTAGAGAACCTCAGGGTCACCTCTCTTCTTCCTAGGACGTTGTTTCTGAAATCCCTAATCACGCTAATCTCTTCTGGCGACCTGCATCCTCTCCAATATCTTTAACGCCTCTTCCTTTTTAGCGTTACCCGTGACCAAAACGACGCCCCTGTTAGGCTGCCCGTAAAGCGTTACCGTTGACGAGGGAAAAAGCGCTATTATGGGAAGCGCCAAGAGGTCTTCTTCCCCATCCACCATTATCCAGAACCTGCAAGAGCGATTTACCTTCTGCGAAATCTCCTTGATAACCGAAAGGGATTCATCAGAGATCGTTCCGGGGGGGTTGTGCACCTCAAAGACGACATAACCGCTTTCCGCCTTACTTAGTCCAGAATCCTTCCTAAGCGTCTTGCCATCGGTCACGGCCAGGTTTGGAAGAAGGCCGTTCTTCAGCAGATAACTTGTAACCACGTCCCCAACGCTGCAGATAACGGCTTCTCCCGCCATCCTCCTTAAAAGATTAGGAAGACCTTCCAGTTTGCTTCCCTCGTAAAGCTCGCCAAAGGGCTTACGCATTATTTCCAGGTCTTGCGGAAGTGGCACGTAAACCAAGCCCATGAGTTCTCGGCGCCATGACTTATAAACGTGAAGCGTACCTAGAAAAACGCAATACGCATCATCCACGCCAGGTTGTCGATTGCGCACCGCATTGAAGTTCATTGCCTAATGCCTTTTACGTTACCGTGAATATAACTTATGGATAACGACGTAATGCGCTTAAAGGTAAAAGAAAAAGCTCTTGACATCTTGAAGAAGGCATGCATAGCTGTAACTGATGAAGAAGTCAATAACATGGAAATCACTGACTTTGGCCTTGGCCACCTGGAACAGGTTGGCTTGCAGCTGATCGTCTACGTAAACAACGACAGATACTGCGCCAAAGAGTTGATCATGTTACCGGGGCAAACGTGCCCAGAGCACAGGCATCCTCCTGTAAACGGAAGACAGGGCAAACAGGAGACATTTAGATGCCGTTGGGGGAAGGTCTACCTTTTTGTTGAGGGAAAGGAGGAAAAGCAACCCGATGTAAAACCCCCCTTGAGACCCGAATACTACACTGCCAGACGCCAAATACTCCTTCTGCCAGCCCAGCAGTACACGATCCCTCCCAATACCAAGCACTGGTTCCAAGCAGGTGATGATGGAGCTGTGATTTCAGAGTTCTCGTCCACAAGCACTGATGAATATGATGTGTTCACCGACCCCATGGTTCGCAGAAAGTGACTCCCTAATTTGGGCCTCTTGCACTGCAAACCCATCGGAGTTATGAATAGGAGCAGTTCAGATCGGCAAGCTCGGGCATCTTCGTAGCAAAAGCGATAAAAAGTAGGACGTGTTTACATTATGTTTTACGTCTGCAAAGTGAGCGACTTGGTAAAAGTGCCGGCCGTCCTCTTCGGAAATCCACTGGAAGACGCCGTGACCACGGCCCTTAGGGAAAAGTACGTCGGCAAGGTAATAAACGAGGACATAGGTATAGTGCTGCAAGTGCTTGACGTTCAGGCCTCCGAAGAGGGAAAGATACCCATAGGACAGGGCGTGACCTATCATGAAGCATCGTTTTCCCTTCTAACCTACCGCCCCCTGGAAAGGGAAATCGTTGAGGGAGAAGTCGTTGCAGTTGAAGAATACGGCATACATGTCAGAATAGGCCCAATTGAAGGGGTAGCCCACCAATCCCAGCTCATGGATGATTACGTCGACTTCGACCCACGGGGCGGTAAGTACATAGGAAGAAATACGAAGAAAACCATAGAGAGAGGAGACCTAGTAAGGGCAAGGATAATAACGGCAAGCGTGCACGAGGGCGACTCAAGCGACGTCAAGGTGAGCCTAACGCTGAGGCAGCCCGGCCTCGGTAGCCTACAATGGCTTGCAGCGGAAAAGCAGCAGGAGGAAAAGCAGCAGGCACAGGCCAAGGGTGGACAGCGTTGAAGGCCTGCGTTCGGTGTAAGGCCCTTGTTCCAGATGACACAAACATATGCCCAGTATGCGGTGGGCGGGAGTTCTCAGATAGGTGGGATGGGATAGTAGCCGTACTCGATCCAGATAACTCAAAGGTAGCGTCTATGCTTGGCATAAAGAAGGCTGGGCTTTACGCTCTTAAGGTCAGAACGCGATGAGCTCGGCCGGGCGCCGAATAACGCAGTTTCCGCCCGGCGTGAGAAATGACAGGTATCCCATAAGTTCTAACTGCCCGCGAGAGCGATAGATCATCCGAGGCAAGTATCCAGTTTCCAAGCCTGGCCCTCCTTATCATGAAGTTATCTGCATAGGCATCCTCAGATGGGATAAGAGCGTATTTAGATGCCAGAAAGAGCGCAGGCATGGAAACTTCCTTGGGAAACCTCTTTAGCTCCCTTATCACAGGTTCTGGGACGTAGCCCTTGTAAGGGCCCACGATGGTCTCGATCATGAAGTCCAGATCAGAGCGCACATCAAGCGAGTTTATCAGAAAGCTCGTGTCAAACACGACCTTCTTCTTAGAATTGCTCATAGTTAAAAGCGTTCCACCGTCCCATATCCTGAGAGCCTCCACCGGTTCCTGACCCTCCTGCTTATGGCAACCGTCTGCCCTTTTTCAAGGATAACCGGCCTCTTAAACGCTGCTTCATAGGCTCCCTTCGATGTCTGCCTGAAGTTCGCCAGCACCAAAGCGGGGCCAGCCTCAACGAGCACTTCCTCTGACGGGGCTATGGGAGTTACCTTAAGCGGCTCGCTTGTGCCTAAAACCGTTTCGAAGAGCTTCAAGGTCATGACGGCTTTAGTGACGGCTTTTTCTTCTTGCCCTTTTCTAAAAACTACCTGGCCCACCAACCTGTCGGCCTTCGAGTACGAGGGATCCAGGTCGGTGGATATAGCCAGAAGGCCTCCAGGCATGGCTTCCTTAACTTCGGTATCCATGTGCATGGAAACCGCCACGGTTTCAAGCGGTCTGTAGTTACCCTTGCTGTCCTTTACGCCCGGCATTATCACGAGCTCATCGCCAACGGACAGCTTTCCGCTTACCAGCGAGCCGCCCACCGTTGCCCCCTTAAGCGATGCGATGTCCGAACCTGGCTTATTTATGTCGAAAGACCTGGTGACGTAAAACTTTGGCGGCGCATCGACATCAACAAGGGGCGGCTTGAAAAGCTCGTACATGGCCTCAAGAAGCACGTCTATGTTCAGGTTATCCACGGCGGAAACGGGTATAATTGGGGCATTTTCGGCCCATGTCCCCTTCAAGAACGACCTAATCTGGTTGTAGTTCTTCATGGCTTGCTCCTCCGTGACTACATCGACCTTGGTTTGAACGACGATCAGCTGCCTTACGCCCATTATCGTAAGGGCCGCAAAGTGCTCGACCGTTTGCGGCTGAGGGCAGTCCTCGTTTGCCGCGATAACAAGTAAGGCCGCGTTCATAACGGCAGCTCCGCTTAGCATTGTGGCCATAAGCACCTCATGGCCAGGCGCGTCGATTATTGAGATCTTCCTAACAAGCTCCGTCTTGGAGCCGCAGTGAGGACAAACGTCGCTGGTGGAAAAGGAAAGAGGAGCCGGACAACGAGGACACTTCATTATCCTCATGTTGGCGTAGCCCAGCTTGATGGTCATACCTCTCTTCATTTCCTCGCTGTGCCTGCCAGTCCACACCCCCGTAAGCGCTTGAACAAGAGTGGTTTTTCCGTGGTCTACGTGACCAACCACCCCGACGTTGATGATCGGGGCCTCCACCAGCGATTTCTTCAATTCTACCACCTATCGCTCAAGGCTTCTTAGGCTCCTGTTCCGCCACAACAGCCATGTTTACCTGAACGACGTCTTCGGTTATCGTATTGCCTCTGACCCACTTCTTTTCCCTTCCGCCTTTTTTCTTAACGTAGATCTGCTTTTTAATGCCGCCCTGAAGCCAAGGAATCATGGGAAAGCCGCTCTTATCGCTTCCCCCCGTTATTTTGAGCACCTGCTTTGGAAGGCCAAAGAGGTCGCCTGCTAGCTCGTCCCCAATCTTCATGCCAATAAGCGTGTTAGCAGCCGGCCCTTTCGCCTCAACGGTCGTTGTCTTTCCCTTGCCATCGGATATGTTGACTTTGAACTCAGGCAATCAACATCCCCCAACTCGGATCTTTTTTCCTCTTCACCTTAACTAGGTCAAGCAGGGCGTTGATTTCGCCCTGACTCAGATCAGACCTATACTTCGTGTAAAGCTTCACGGCCTCCTCTTCAGCCATGTCGCCAAAAAGCGTTGCGTTTTCCTTTATCTGTCTCCCGAGCGTGTACGGCGTTTTTAAAGACATTGCAACCTCTGAACCCTCAGAAGCACCATCTAACACCTTACCTTTATCTTGTAATTGGAGCACCTCCCCCACTTTTTCATCGTTTTCATCTATTAAAGTCCTCTGTGGTTTAAGCGTGCCGCCCACAACCCTTATGCCAACTATCACGGGCGAGGCCCTCCTGAAAACGTACTCAGGAAGCAGCTTTACCTCTACAGGCCTGTTGATCCCTCTAAGCTCCGACAGCCTCAGCTCCTCAGCTCTCTTCTTTATCTCCCCATCAACCAGGTCCAGCAGCTGATAAATGAGATCAGCTTTCACTATGGATATGCCCCTCGTCTCAGCCTCTGATTCGGCATCGGGGTTAATGCGGACGTTGAACGCCGCGACAAACCCATGGACGTAATCCTTTTCCTTTACAACTGATGCCTCTACAACGTCCTTCTTAGAGACCATTCCCAAGTTGGCCATCCTCACGGGTATGCCGCGCTTTTTCATCGCCGATATAACCGCCTCCAGGGAACCGAACGTGTCCGCCTTCACCACCACGCCGTTTATGTCCGAAGATATGGTAACGCTCGTCTCCTCCTTGAGCTCCGAGAGAGCTGCCTTAACGGAGGCCTCGTCGGCACCGCTCTTGATTATTATAAGCGGAGAGCCGGGCAGAGCCCCCTTGAGCGAATCGTCCGGAACCACTCTTACCCCCGTAGCTGCCTCAACGCGCTCCGCTTCCACAAGGCTTACCTGAAACCGTGTGTCGGTCAAGGGCGCAGGAAGAAGTATGTTCCTGATCCTGCCTACAAGCGGCCCCTCTATACCGCTCGCAAGCGCTGAGTCTCCCTTTGCCATTTCCCCTTCATAGAGAAGAACGTCGAGGACCGTGCCGAGGCCTTTCTCCTCCTTAACCTCTAGTATGGCTCCCCTTCCCTTCTCGCTTTCCTTGGGAGCGGCGGTCAGCTTCTTGCTCATGTAACGCTGGGTAAGGCCAGCGGTCAGTACCAGCAGCTCCGGAAGCCCCTCACCAGTGAGCGCGCTGACCGGCACTATTGCAACGGTACGGGAGAAATCGCTTATCCTTGAGAAGAGGTCAGCTGAGATGCCATGCCTTCCAAGCGAACCCGAGACCGAGTACACTATGGTGTCCAGTCTCCGCCTAACAGCCTCCTGCTGATGAGCGTATGATGCCTCGTAGGTGGGCGGAACGTCCTCTTGGGTCTTGCTGACCCAGCCTGGGATCCGGTCTATCTTGTTCAGCGCAACTAAGAAGGGGGTCTTCCTCTCGACCAATATGTCGATAGCCTCATCGGTCTGCGGCTCAAAGCCCTTTATCGCGTCCACCACGAGCACTGCGAAATCCGCTATGGAGCCGCCCCTCTTCCTCAGGTTCATGAAGACCTCGTGACCAGGGGTGTCTATGAAGAGCAGGCCCGGAAACTCGAGCGAGAACCTGTACCGCTTCATCAGTTCTCCCGCTATGCGGGCTATCACCGCGCTGGGTATGAAGCTGGCGCCTATGTGCTGGGTCTGGCATCTCAAGCTATAGCTGAGATCATGCCCCCAGCCTCCCGAAGCTGCAGCGCGGTCCCCCTTATCTTATCAAGTAGGGTTGTCTTGCCCGAGTCCACGTGACCTAGGACCACTATTATGGGTTGTCTCAACTATCACCTCGANNCTCCCTCCCTTTCCCCCACAAGCTCGGGGAAGAATATGGACAGCTCCCTGCGAGCGTCTTCTGGAGATGATGAGGCGTGCACCACGTTTTCTTGAACAGCAGTGCTGAAGTCTCCTCTTACCGTGCCGGGCTGCGCTTCGGCCGCGTCTGTGGAACCGATAAGCCTCCTAACCACCGATATGGCCTTCCTTCCCCGTACGCCCATGACCACAACGGGCCCTGACGTAATGAAATCCACTAAGCTTTCGTAAAAGGGCTTTCCCAGGTGAGGCGAATAAAGCTTAGCCGCTTGCTCTGGCTTCATCTGTATCTTCTCCATGCGCACTATTTCCAAGCCCTTCCTCTCAAGCCTCAATATCACCTCGCCCGTGAGGCCGCGGCTAACGCCGTCAGGCTTCACCATGACGAACGTCAGCTCCTGCTCAGAACCTGCTTCAGTCACTTCGACCACCCCATTTCAGGAAGAGCCGGCCGCTACCTTTTGCGCTTTCTTGGCTACCCAGTTGGTCTTCTTCGGAGCCCTGTGCAATTGAAGCATGTTTTTCTTGCACTTAGAAGAACAGAAACGAAGAACCGTTCCGTCGTTTCTCACGTATATGAGCCCAGTGCCGGGAGCTATTTCCCTCCCGCAAAATGAACAGTTGTACGTTCTCAAAAAAATCACTTCTTGGCAGTAAGCTTCCTTGCTTCCTTCTCCGTGTCCTTAAGGAGAAGTATGTCCCCAAGCCTCACGGGACCCAATATGTTCCTCGTGAGAACTCTTCCCTTGTCGCGGCCCTCAAGCACCCTCATTCTAACCTGGGTTACCTCTCCGGTAAATCCAGTTCTGCCCATTATCTGGACCACGACTGCAGGAGTAGGGGCCTCTTCGCTCAAAGATCACACCTTACTTCTGCGCTTTAAGGGAAGCAGCCTTCTCGGCAACTTCCTGGACAATGGAAGACGCATCGCCGGCATCAACTATGGCTGCGGCGGCAGTAGCCACCTCCAGCCCAACGGCCTCCCCAAGAGACTTCTTAGAGCCGACGTAAACGTAAGGCACCTTCTTCTCTTCGCACAGCAGGGGAAGATGGGCAACCACCTCTGGAGGCTGCACGTCCTCAGCTATTACCACCAGAAGGGCTTTTCCCCTCTCTACGGTTTTAGTTACCTCGTTAGTTCCTTTTTTTATCTTGCCTTTGTCTCTGGCCTTTCTCAGCGCTTCTAAAGCCCGATCCGACAATTCTGCCGGTGTCTCGAACTTCACGTAAACGGGTTTACTCACGATCATCCACCCATTTCAATTGAATCCAAGCTTATAAGCGTGATTTGCCCTCAGAAACAGCAAGGGCCCGAGCCACGACTGGGATAAAGCGTAAATTTTAGCTTCATGAAATTGACCATGCTTAGCTTTGACGGCCTCATGCGCAACGCCATCGAGGTGATCGAAGGCCTGGTGCCCTTTAGCGAAGATCGCGTCGTAAGCGCGCTTTCCGCTCGCGGCTACACCGAATCAGAGGCCAGATCGGCAATTAGGAACTTCATATTTGGAAAGGGCCTTATTCCAAGGGCCATGATAAACGTTAATCGCCTTGACTTGATTGACGTCCGCGTGGACCTGACCCTAGCTCCCTCGGTGGTCAGCAAGGCTGAAAAGCTGCTCAATGCGCTAACGGAGGACGGCTACCTAATATCATGGGGCAAATCGATTGGCCTAGGCAATTACCGGACCATCAACGCCGTCCCGAGGGCATTTCTGGGCGATTATCGGGCCGTGTTCGACTCCGCTGTGAGCTTTGGAAAGCTCAGGGATTACCGGTGGTTTGAGACCGAGACATCTTCTCAGTACTTCAGTCCCGATCCATCGGTTTTTGATTTCAGAACCGGAAACTGGAAATCAGGAATTGAACAAACAAACGAACCGAGGAAATTGAGGGAGATCCCAAGGTCAAGGGGCAACTTTGACGCGTTGGACCTCAAGATACTGCTTCAGCTCAGGAAAACCGCAGCTCAAACACCAGAGGCCTTGGCGCTGTCCGTGGGCCTGAACGCCTCGGATGCTGGCGAGGTAGCCCAGCGTATAGACAGGCTAAGTAGAGAAAAGTTCATAACTTCAGTCTACTTGGACTTCTTCGAGGCCGGATTCCTAGCGCCATCGACCGCCATGATCGATATCCTCTGCAGGTCTACTGAAAACAGCCTTTCCTCCCTCGAGGAGCGCCTCCTGACCAACCCATATCTTTCAGCGGCAAACTTTGGCGTTAAGTCCCTTGCCGCCCTTTTTACCTTTCCCCTAAGCGCTTTTTACCGCCTTCAAAGCGCCCTTGAAAGCCTTGTACTATCGCAGGGAAACGTCGATTCTGCGTTTATGTTGATTTCTTGGTTCGAGAACGAGACGTTTAAAAAACCTGAATCGGCATCAATACTCACCTTAAAGTTCGATGGCAGCCGCTGGACATTCGATGCCGATAGGCTGCAGGAGCGCCTTAAAGAGCTGTAAGCGCTCACCCCTGCGCGCGCTTTGCAAAACGCGAGTAAACCCTTAGCAGCTCAAGGCCTACCTTTATGCCCATGCTGGCCTCCGGTGCTGTATGACCAGCGAAGAACGCCTCCACGTCCTCTTCCCTGCCAAGGCCAACATAGGGGATAAACTCGGATATTATTATCGGCAGCACGCCGCTTGAGGCGTATATCCTTCTTAAGTTATCGAAGTTGTCCTTAAACCACTGCCACGCCACGTCCCTGTTGTAAACGTTGCTGGCAGCGCTGATCAGCTGGGTCACGTCCTGTCTTCTAACGCGAGGCGAAAGCAAGAAATCAAGGGCCTGGCCGAACTGCGATGCGTCCTTAATTACCATCATGCCCGACAGCACCTTGACCTTGTCCTCCTGAGAGGCGCTGTCGTAAAGCCGGATTAGCTCTGTAAACGCGTCCTTTTCGTAAAGCGCGCGCGCCACGGCAGCCGCTGCCCTCAGGTCCGGGCTGACCTCGAAGTAATCCATCCGCGCCAGCCTCTTTCCGTAGGCCTCGTCAACCATGGCCAGTCTCCTAGAGATGTAAGCCATCAGGTTATCGCCGTTGGGGCCCTTTCCCTCCCAATAGGACACCTGCTTAAGGTGATATGCTGCGCTCGCAGCCTTAAGGGCGTCAGGCGCTATGACATAGAGGTTTGCCAGCTGTGATGAAAGCTCAAAGCTTAGCAGGTATTCCGCGCGATCACCGTACCCATTTACGTAATCCAAGTACTGCCTTAAGCTCACGCCCCCTTGAAGAAGCTGAGCGTAAAGATCGGAAAAAACGTTCCAGCGGTCGTAGGAATTTCTGCAGGCCTGCAGCGCGCCGTCCCAGTCCTCGTAGCTAACCCTGTAGTAGCCAGCCCCCTCCACGTTCAGCTTGTATGGACGAGTGAGGCTCAACTCGGTCCCTTCTTCCATAAGTAGGGAACCCTGCTTAGCGCCATCGTAATACGTCAGTGGCACTGGCCAAGCCTCTTTCCAGTTGCCCAAGAACCTAAAGCCCTCCTGGCTAAGCGAAATCGACCCATTGGAACGCACCTTTATCACTGGATGGCCCGCTTTCTTCACCCAATCTGGAACGACACGCGATATGGGCTTATCAGACGCATCCTCAAGCGACCTCCACAGATCCTCTGCGGCAGCACTCGAATAGGAGTACTTGCGCAAGAAGTTGGAGAGCCCTTTCCTAAAGCTTTCTTCTCCCATGTACTTCTCAATCATGCGAAGGACGCTTGCTCCTTTCCCATAACTGATGTTGTCAAACAGCTGCTCTATCTCGTCCTCGCTCTTGACCTCCACGTGTATGGGATGGGTTGTGCTGAGCGAATCTACGGCCAACGAACCGTCTGTCTCGGAGATCAGGAAGTCGGTCCAAATCTCCCACTCCGGAAATATCCTGTCCACCACCTTGTAGCTGAGATACGTTGCAAAGCTCTCATTAAGCCAAAGGTCGTCCCACCACTTCATGGTTACTAGGTCACCAAACCACTGATGAGCAAGTTCGTGAACCACCGTTGTGGCGATCCTCCTGAGGGTAGTCTGGGCGGCCTTTTCATCCGCAAGAAGCGATGTGTCGCGGAAAGTTATGGCCCCCCAGTTCTCCATCGCCCCCATGGCAAACTCGGGAACGGCAATGAGGTGAAGCTTGGGCAGCTCGTAAGGTATGCCGAAGTAGTCTTCATAAACCGAGAGGGCGCTCTTTGCGACGCCTATCGCAAAACTGCCTTGCTTAGACCTTCCTCCGTAAGATGAGACGTATATCTTCTTTCCGTTCCACTGATCCTCTATGCTGTCAAACTTTCCTATGCCCAAATACAAAAGGTAAGTAGACATGGGGGGAGTTTCTTGAAACCTGACAAGCTTCTTTGACCCCTGTCTCTCCTCTTCAAGCTTCGGCATGTTCGATATAACGTCAAGCCCTCCGTCAACAAGCACCGAAAGCCTGAACTTCGCTTTCTTGCCTGGCACGTCCTCGCAGGGAAACATCGTTCTGGCGCCGTTTGGCTCAAAGTGCGTGGTGAAAACGTATCCCCCTTGGTACGGGGCCTTGTAAAAACCCATGAGCGATTCGGGGATATCCCTCTCAAACTCCAGGTAGAATTCGCTTCCGGTAGCGTCAATTTTAAGCACTCCGTTAGAATGCGAGAAAGAGGCTTCTCTTCCGTTTACCTCAACCTTTAGGACCTTCATGCCAACGGCGTTTAAGTTGAGGTTTGTTTCCTCGTCCAGCGTTATCCTTTCGCTTCCCCTGTATTTAGCGCCTTCCCAGTCAACGTCCAAAAACAAGTCATAAGTAGGGTAGCCCAATTTTTATACTCGGGCTTGCAGCATTAAAACGTTTTGTCGTTTGATCTACTTATGTGCGAAGTACAGCACTGCGCTTTTCCTGTCCTCGGAGTACGCGTCCACCCTTGCAAACCCCCACCTGACCATCTGAATAGTGGCATTAACCGGTTCTGAGGACAGGTTGGGCTCTGCCAGCGCTTCGAAGGTCCCTTCTGGCGATACCACGCTCACTTTGATGAACTGCTCTGGCACCCACTGAACCCTTTTTATGCCCTCTTCAACTGATTTCTCAGGGGATATGTCCTCCAATTTGGCGCGCCCCGAGCCGAGATAAGTTATTGTAGCAAGCTCCATCAGCCTAACTGCCTGTCCCTCCTCCACGTCATCCGATTGGACAAAGACCTTTCCGCCGGTAACCGATATTCTCCTGTTGCCCATCTCAGGGTGATCCGGATGAAGCGGTAAGGTCACAGTTCTCTCGCCGAGCCCCTCTATCACTATCTCTACGGGGTTACGCACCACGAAGTATCTATGAGATACTGGCTCAAGGTACTTTCTGTTCATGGCGTACAGGTTATCCCAGCTCACGGTCGCATCTGTGGGTTTCGGCCCAACCTCAAGTATGAGGTCGATAATAGCCCTAGGAGAAAATCCCCTTCTCCTTAAAGCCATCAGCGTTCCCAACCGAGGATCATCCCACCCGTTGTACGCGCCGCCGCTCAGCGCTTTCTTTACTTG
>DAYW01000037.1 GCA_002507085.1 archaeon UBA168
ACTGAGGCTATCACTTCGTAGATAATTCGGCATAACCATAAAAACGTTTAAGGGGCTGTCCGTGCAGCCCCTCGGGAAAGAGGGATTTTTGAACTCCTTAACTCCCGTTAAGGTTAACCGCCGGCAACTTAAACCAACCGTTAGCGGGCCGTAAGCCCGCACACAGACATTCTTATTTCGGTCCCTTTACACTACTTATATGATAGAACTTACTTCCGATGCGCTTTCATACGCGCAAGAGCACGGAGCCGAGTACGTGGAGGTAAGAGGTGAGACGACGGAGTTCTTGGACTTGATGGCGGAGGATCGCGGTGTCGTTCACTCAGTTGGAGGAATCTACAACGGAGTTGGAATAAGGACTTTCTACGGCTCTGGAAGGGGGTATTCCTCGACGTCATTCATCACTAAAACCTCGATTGAAAGAGCCGTTGAGGAATCCGTGAGAATGGCCAGGGCGTCAAACTTCAACGCCGTCAAGGTGAAGCCGATTGAGGGAAGGGTCGAAAACGTAAAGGCCCCAATGAAGCAAGACCCAAGGGAACTCGACAGCCAAGACAAGGTAAAGGAGGTACTGGCGCTGGCCAGAGCGGCATCAAAGGTGACGTCGGCAAAGCTGGTAAGGGTGCGTTATCTGGAGCTTTACGAGGACAGAACCCTTGCCACGAACTACGGCCTAAGGCTCAGAAGCATAAAGCCCTCGATACACGTGTCCATAGAGGCCTATGGCGAGGACTGGCAGCTCATATATGAGGATGGGTACGTCGGAGGATGGGAGGTGTTCAAGCAAATCAGGAAGGACGTGGACGATTTCTATGAGCAGCTTTCTTTCTCTCCCACCGATGCAGAGGCCGAGAGCGTCGTGCTTTCTCCAAGGGCTGCTTCGCATTTCATTATCGACGACGTCCTTCCCCAGTATGCCTTTCCCAACGAAGGCTCATATGACCGCTTCCCTTTACCGAACTTGGAGGTCTTAGATGATCCGACCCAGGAATCGGGCTATGGGTACATGCCCTTTGATGATGAGGGGGTGAAGGCCGAGCCCATACAGCTCGTGGCAAACGGCGAGGTCAGGCGCAGGCTTACCACGAGGGAGCTTGACGACTACGGAGGAAGAGCAAGAGCGCAGGACTTCATACACGAGCCTGGGCCTGCCAACAGCAATACAAAGGTCGTGTCCAGTGAAAAAACTTCGATGCCAAAGGACTTCTACTACGTGCCCTTTGTATACTCCTTGGGCTCCTTCAGCTCTGGTGGGATCATTTGGCTCTATTCGCCCCTCACCGTGGTCTACAAGAACGGCGCGCCAATTGGCAGAAAAGCGCTCAGATTGGGCGTCGACCTATCTAAGCTAACGGTAACGGGCATAGAGGGCGAGCCAAAAGGCTTCGGGTGCCTCAGGAAGCTCGGAGGTGGGCTCATACCCATAGGCGAGGAATCTGAAGCCCTTCTCGTGGAGGGAGGCGTCTTTGACCGAGGATCAGCTCGAATCCGCGGCCGAGATGGCCGTCTTTGATGCCGAGAAGCTAGGAGCAAAGGAGGCCGAGGCATACGCTTCCTCCATAAGAAGCCTTAGGGCAGAGGTCGTGGACGGTTACCTTCACTACTCCTCCATATTTAACGAGGTAGGGGTTGGGATAAGGATAGTTGAAGACGGCGCCACGGGCTTCAGTTTCACGAACTCGCTCACCAAGAAGGACATCAGGGACGCGGTCGAAAGGGCCTTTCACCTCTGCAAAAGCTCAAGGCCCGATTTCCCGCCAGCCACCCTGCCTAAGTCGCTGGGAAAGAACCAGATAGGCGACTCCTATGACCCGCGCATAGCTAAGATAAACGTGGAGAGCGTCGTGAACTTGGCGAAAGAGATCGTTGATGGCATAATGGAAGTCGACAAAAGACATGAGCTCCACGCGAGGGGCAGCGTCAGATCCATCGAGCTCATAAGGGCGGTTGACACCGCAGGCGCGGGCATCGTGACCGAGTCGGTAACCATGCTGCAAGGACTAGCAAGGGCAACGCTGCGCTCGGACCCGCTTTTAAGCTGGAGCGAGTGGGAAGGCGTAAGGGTCGGAAGCCTTGACGGTGCCAGCGAGGGGTCGACGGCGGCTGAAAACTGCCTTTCTATGAAGAACGCCGCAAAGTTCTCGGAGAAGCCGGGATCCATGGTTCTAGATAAGCAGGCGGTCGCTTCCGTGGTTTCGGTAGCGTGGAAAGTATTCGATGCCTCTTGGGGTGGGCACCTAGAGCTGGGCCAGCAGATCGGCCAGCCATTCCTCGCCGTTTACGATGATGAAGTTGCCCCAAATGGGATATCCTCAAGGGGGTTCGATGACGAGGGGCTTAAGACAGGCCTCATACGCTTAGTGGAATCAGGCACCGTTGCGACGCTCCTCACAAACTACAGATGGGCACAAAAGCTGAAGCTCAACCCCACTGCGAGCGCCTACAGGTACGGCGATAGACCGTTTACGGCCTCTCCTGAGATAGGTCCCACCAACATATCGATAAAGGGAGATGATGAGAATTTAGAGGAAATGCTAAAGGGGACAAGGGGAGGCATTCACGTGATTGACGCTCGTAACGTCAGGTTAATCGGAAGAACTCTTACGTTTTCAGCTTTTCCTGCCTTTGAGATAAATAGCTCAGGTGAGGACTCTTCTCCCATCAGACCCGTTGAGATATCCATGCCAATAGAGGAGTTCTTTAAGCGCATAACCGCTGTTGAGAGTGGTAAAAAGGAGTATCCAGGGGTATCTGCATCGGCTGTGATGCTCTCGTCAGGCGCGTGAGTCGACGTCCCCTGAACCTCGAAAAGAAGCCATCCCTGTTTTCTTCTTCCTTCTGAAACTCCTCGAGAAGCTGCCTTTGTCTTTCGGTCAGCTTCTTGGGGATCTGAACGTTTATCTTGACGATCTCGTCTCCGCTCGCGCCTCTTCCCCTGACTCCGGCGCCCTTTATCCTTATGGTTGAACCGGGCTGAGTGCCAGGAGGTATCCGAACCACCTGCTTGCCTTCCAGCGTTGGAACCTCGATCTCGCCTCCGAGAGCGGCCTTAGACATCGGTATCGTTACGTCAACAACTAAGTCGTTACCATCTCTGGTAAACGTTGGATGCGGAACGACCGTTAGATGAACGTAAACGTCTCCAGCTCTCCCCGATCTTCCTGCGTCCCCCTGTCCAGCAAGCCTAAGAACTTCGCCGTCCTCGACTCCTGCAGGCACATCAACGGTGATCGACCTTTCCTTCCTAACGTAGCCAGTACCACCACACGTGGGACAGGGCTTCTCAACAACGTAGCCCTTACCTCCACAGGTGTCGCAGGGAACCACCTGCACAAATCTCGCAAACCCTATTCCCGACACTTTCCTAACGTAGCCAGTACCACCANNAACGTCTTTCTCGCGCTCCCCGGCGCAGCTCCTGTTCCACCACACGTAGGGCATACCTCAACCCTCTTTACCCTTATTGTCTTTTGAACCCCTTTAACGGCTTCTTCAAAGCTCAGCTTAAGGCTGACGTGGATGTCGCTGCCTCTTTGCGCTGATGAAGGGCCATAACCGAAAAGCGTCTGGAAAAAATCCTCCATGTTCAGGTCGCGAAATATGTCGCCAAAGTCAACCCCGCTGAATATGTCTTCTTCTGAATGCCTTCTACCGAAGCCCTCTGCCCCTTCAGCGTCGTATTCCCTGCGCTTTTCGTCATCGGAGAGCACGGCGTAGGCCTCTGAGATAAGCTTGAACTTCTCCTCTGCCTCTGGGGACTTGTTCCTGTCCGGGTGGTACTGAAGCGCAAGCTTGCGGAAGGCGGCCTTTATCTCCTCCTTAGTGGCGTTCCTAGGAACGCCGAGGACCTCGTAGTAATCTACGTCGGCCACCTTCCATCGCTTCCCTATGATTGCTTATCTCCCTCGACTTTAAAGTTCGCGTCTTTGGCCTCCCCTGCGGCCTCTCCCTTCGCCTGCGACTGTGTGCCGCCGACACTGCCTGATGAAGCGGCGCTGTAAGCCATCGTCCCTACCTCGGAAAGCACTTTCTGAAGTCCCTCGGTCCTGCTCTTTATGAGATTTATGTCATCTCCCTTCAAGGCCTCTCTCAGGTCCTTTATTGCCGAGTTGACGCGTTCCTTGAGGTCCGATGGAACCTTGTCTCCGAGATCGGCCAGCGACTTCTCGCTAGCGTATATCAGCGAGTCAGCGTTGTTCTTTGCCTCCGCGAGCTCCTTTTTCTTCTTGTCCTCTTCTGCGAAGCGCTCCGCCTCCTTAATCATCCTCTCTTTTTCCTCCTCGCTGAGCTTGGTCGATCCAGTTATCGTTATCTTCTGCTGCTTCCCAGTCGCCTTATCGACGGCTGTAACGTTAAGGATGCCGTTGGCGTCTATGTCGAAAGTAACCTCTATTTGGGGCACTCCCCTCGGCGCAGGAGGTATTCCAGACAGCGTGAACATGCCAAGCGAAAGGTTGTCGGCAGCCATGGGCCTTTCGCCCTGAAGCACGTGAATAGTGACCTCGGTCTGGAAGTCCGCGGCGGTCGTAAATATCTGGGATTTTCTGGTAGGGATCGTCGTGTTCCTATCGATTATCTTTGTGAACACGCCTCCGACGGTCTCAACCCCCAATGACAGTGGGGTGACATCGAGAAGGACTATGTCGCTTATCTCTCCAGCCAAAACCGCCCCTTGGATTGCGGCGCCTATGGCCACGCATTCCATTGGGTCGATTCCCCTCTCCGGCGGTTTGCCTAGAAGATCTTGCACAAATCTCTGAACTATGGGCATTTTCGTCGGACCCCCGACCAAGATTATCTTGTCTATGTCCTCCTTCTTCCACTTAGCATCTTGAAGCGCTTGCGCAAGAGGACCTTTTGTCCTCTCCAGAATAGGGGCCACGAGCTCCTCCAGCTTGGCCCTGGTCAGAGTGGCAGTCAAGTGCTTAGGCCCACTTGCATCCGTGGCTATAAATGGCACGTTGATATCCGTGGTCACCATTGATGATAGCTCTATCTTGGCCTTCTCCGCGGCCTCTCTAACCCTCTGCATCGCCATCTGGTCTCCAGTTAAGTCTATCCCTGTCTGGTCCTTGAACTGCTTCACAAGGTAGTTGACTACGGCGTTATCCATGTCGGTGCCTCCGAGTTGCGTGTCCCCATTCGTTGCCTTTACCTCAAAGACCCCTCCTCCAAACTCCATCAGCGTGACGTCGTAAGTCCCTCCGCCAAGCTCGAAAACTAGGATCTTCATCTCCTTGTCGGATTTGTCTATTCCATATGCCAGCGCTGAAGCGGTAGGCTCGTTAATTATCCTCACTACTTCGAGTCCCGCTATCGTGCCAGCGTCCTTTGTAGCCTGCCTCTGGTTGTCGTTAAAATGCGCCGGTACCGTTATGACGGCCTTCTTTATCGGCTCACCGAGGTAGGTTTCGGCGTCGCGCTTTATCTTCTGAAGCAAAAACGCAGAAAGCTGCTCCGGGGTGTACTCCTTGCCGTATATCTTGTACTTGTAATTTGTTCCTATCTTCCTCTTCCAGGCCGCCACGGTTCCCTCAGGGTTCGTAGCGGCCTGCCTTCTCGCAGGCTCCCCGACGAGCAGCTGGCCGTCCTTGGTAAAAGCAACGTAGGACGGAAAGGCCTTGCCTCCCCACACCGTTATACCCTCTGCGCTCGGGATCACAACGGGCCTCCCACCCTGCATAACCGCGGCTGCGGAATTGCTCGTACCCAGATCTATGCCCAATATCTTTTCTGGCATTTTCTGATATCATGTATAACGGTCATACGCCCTATATGTTTTTTGATCCGGCGATCTTTACGAGGCTTTTCAACGTTAATTAACAGTTTATCTCATGGCGCTTGCCTAGATTTAGAGATTTTGACTATGGACGGCCTCAGCACCTTTCCCTTTAAAGTGTACCCCTTGCGCAGCTCCACCGCAACGGTACCAGCAGGCAAATCCGTAGCCTCCTCACCCACAGCCTCGTGAATCATGGGATCAAACTTTGAGCCGACACCAGGGATCTCCTCTATGCCGGCCTCCCTAAAGGCCGCGCGAAACTCGTCAAGTATCATTTTAAGGCCCTCCTTAAGGTTTTGATCGCTTGTCTGCTGCCAGACCCTCTGCAGGTCGTCCACCGCGGAAATCACCGGAAGAAAGGCCTTCGCCTCAAGGGAAAGAACCCTTGCTTCTATTTCAGCATCTTCTCTCCTCCTTAGGTTTTCTAGATCCGCAAGCGCGTACATGAGCTGCTTCTGAACCTGCTCCAGCCTTTTGTTAGCTATTTCTCTGTCCAGCAAGAGCAAACCTGGGTCGATTTCCACGAAGGCCCCACCTATGACATAGAGAACATTACCATAATAAAAGTATCGGAATCGGGGCCCTAGCGGCGATACAACACATAGGCAAGAACGCCAGGGAAACTAAGTCTCACCTTCGTTCTAAGGACCGTGCGGCCAAGCTTGCTGCAAAGCCGCCTTGCTTAAAGGGCTAGTATCAATGGCCGGCGCGGGCCCTTGCCCAATCGTGACATTTTAGTTCTGAGAACGCTTTTTAACGACCGAAGGTTTCGTTGTATGGTCAACGAAGATCTGGCTTTAAACCTGGTACGTCGTGCAGAGGCGCTCGGCGCTTCCTACGCCGAAGCTCGTTTTGAGGAATCGGAGGAAGAGGGAGTAATTGTTAAGAACAGGGAGGTCGACGCCGTGGGATATTCGCGCTCAAGCGGCGTGGGAATTCGCGTGGTTTACAGGGGAGCGCTGGGCTTTTCCTCAACAAACGATCTGTCTGAATCAAGCTTAACAAAGATGCTGGATACCGCCATCAGCATGGCTAAAGCCGCAAGCGTTAAAATAAAAAATCCCACGCGCATAGCTCAGATCACAAGCACCTCGGCAAAGTGGGCATCCGAATACAAGCAAAACCCGTTTTCGGTGCCCATGGAAGAGAAGATAAACGAGCTGCTCTCCCTGGACGATTACGTTAGCTACCCTGATGTCACATTTCCCGCTAGGATGTTTTCCGTTGGATTCAACGAGAAGAGAAAGCTCATCGTAAACAGCTACGGCGACAAGGTGGAAAGCGACGTAATAAGGGCCGAGGGCTTCATTTTCTTGACGGCATATAACCCGCAAAAAGGGAGCATACAAAAATACGACCAGTTAGGCGAGGCCAGCGGATGGGAAGCGGTGGCCAGCTGGGACTTAAGCGCTAGGACGAAGGAACTGGTTAATGTGCTCTCAGATAACCTGATGAGGGGAACGCTTCCTGAGGTAGGGGAAAAAGACGTGGTTTTGGGCTCAGAGGTGTCTGGCATTGTCGTCCACGAGTCCGCCGGCCATCCAGCAGAGGCAGACAGGATACTCGGAAGGGAAGCTGCGCAGGCTGGCGAGTCATATCTCAAGCCAACCTCCTTGGGCCTTAAGATCGGATCGGATAAGGTCAACGTAATCGACGACCCCACGCTCCCTCACTCATATGGGTATTACCTTTACGATGACGAAGGTGTGAAGGCTAGGCCGCGGTACCTCATAAAGGAGGGCGTCATAAATGAGTTCCTCCACAACCGGGAAACCGCATCTCTTCTAGGAGCGGAGCCGAACGGTGCGGCAAGGGCCTCAGCTTTTGACAGGGAACCCATGGTGAGGATGGCCAACACCTACTTTGCCCCAGGAGATCACTCGCTAGAGGAACTGATAGAGGGCGTGCGCGATGGAATCTACATAAAGTCTTTCATGGAATGGAACATAGACGACGTGAGGTGGAACGAGAGGTACGTCGGGCTGGAGGCCTATTCCATAAAGAACGGCAAGATCGAGGGGCCGGTCAAGGCTCCCGTGCTCGAAATAACAACCGGGAGGCTCTACTCAAGCGTTGACGCCGTTAGCAGGAACCTCGCTTTCAATGCCGCCACGTGCGGCAAGGGTGAACCATCGCAAGGGGTTCCCGTGTGGACGGGAGGCGCTGAGATAAGGCTTAGAAAGGTAAGGGTCTCTAAGAGGTGACTCCGAATGCAAGGCGCCGATCTGGACATAGCTCAGCTGGTCGTAAGGAACGCAAAGCCGGGTGAGGAGATAGCTTGCCTGATAACTTCAACTTCCAGGAAGATGGTGAGGTTTTCTAACGGCGAGTTCACGGTTTCCCAAGCCTGGAACGAGATCGAGACAGCTATTCTCTACAGGAACCATGGGAAGATTGCGGTGGGCTCAACCTTAAGCACCGCCAAGGACGCGGCTCTCGGCCTGCTTGACAGGTTAAGGATTTCGGCGGCGTCTACAAAGCCCAAGCAGGACTTTTCCAAGCTGGCGCCCAGAAGCTTGAGCCAGCCTACCACTGAAGCCCTCAAAGAACGTGTATCAGACGAGAAGTTAGCCGACATGGTGCTCAGGGCGGACTCGGCAGCCTCAGCAAATGGCGCCGAGAGATCCGCAGTCGTGCTGAACTCAGAAGATGACCTGTGGCACCTTGTCACGACAACGGGGGCCGAACTGACGGCTACCTCCACATCAAATCACCTGGTAATTAGGGCTTTTTCAGGTCAAGGATCTGGCCAGGGCATAACGGCTTCATCCCATCTCTCAAACCTGAACCCAGAGGCAGCTGGCACGAGGGCAGGCGAGCTTGCAAGAGATGCGAGGTCTCCCGAACCAGGCGAAGAGGGATACTTCGACGTCGTCCTTGACCCTTCAATATTTGCCAACCTCGTCGACTTAATCGGCTATGCCTCTTCCGCCTATTCGGTCGAGTCCGGCTTTTCTTTTCTGGCTGGAGCGCTTGGCAAGGAGATCGCTTCTCCTTCGCTCTCATTGTACGACGATGGGCTTCTGAAGGAAGGACTGTTGGTAAGGCCGTTTGACGACGAGGGGTACCCAACTCAGAGGACTCCCATAATAGAGGCTGGGCAGCTCAAGCATTACTTGACCAACTCTCACTTTTCCAATAAGATGGGGATTCCAAATACTGCCAACGCCGGGTGGATTGAACCAAGGCCGTGGAACCTAGAGGTATTAGCTGGAAAGGATGAAGAGGATGACCTCTTTAGCGGGCACGTGATATACGTAACTAACAACTGGTACACTAGATTTCAAAACTACGTCACCGGAGATTTCTCCACAATACTCAGAGACGCGGTATTCGAAATAAAAGACGGAAAGAGAATAAGGGCGCTAAAGGGACTGAGGCTCAGCGATAACTTGCCCAGGATGCTCTCATCCATAACTGCGCTGGGAAATAAGCAGTACCTCATAAGATGGTGGGAAGTCGAAACGCCTGTTTTGTTGCCTTACGTCAGGATAAGAGGGGTTCACCTAACCTCCGCTGACTGAGCCCTTAACGAGATTTTAAAGTGAACGCTTAGGAAAGATTCACCCTTATGCCTAGAGCAGCGCCGCATCTCAAAGACAAACAAACCCNNCGTGCTTTATGCCCACCAAGTAGTATGATATCACTCAAGCTTCGTGTTTATCTGACTTTTACTTTATCTTTCTATACCAAAAAATATATAAACTATCATGATATTATTACCTGAAATGAGGATATATGTGAAAGGCAAGTGGCTCGAAGAAGACGAAATAACTAGCCTATACAAGACCGTAAGCCCGCCACAAAGAAAGATTCTCCAGATGCTTTACGACTAGGGACAGCCGTCTACGATAAGCGCGATTTCGTCGAAAAC
>DAYW01000061.1:0-2522 GCA_002507085.1 archaeon UBA168
GGCTTACTGGCCACTACTTCAGCGCTGAAATCATAATAATCGTGATCATAATCACGCCGTTTCTGCACCTGACGACCAACTACTTAGCCCATCTGCTTGGGCTGAAGCCCGTACCATGGTAAACTGGCAACCGTGCTCCAAAAAGGTTTTTAACCGTGGCCATAAGGATCTCATGAGCATAAGGGATAAGCTGCGGAGCGCCATAGAGTACCTCTATTCACCAGATAATTCCGATAGCTTTTGGAATGCGGCGACCATAATAGCCGTACTTGCCATAGCTTTCCTGATAGGAGGTGGAATATACGTGCTTTACTATGGTTACCCGTTCGTCATATACACCAGCACGGGGCAGATATACTACATATATCCCGGCAGCATTCAAGTGGGAGCCGAGGTAATAATTATAGCAGTTCTTCTTATAATGGGCGCGGCAGGATTTTACTTGGTTTACAGAGCCACGACGACCGTAGAGGATCCAGAGCTTTACCAGCAAATGCTCTACATCGGCGTCGTGCTTGTATTCATATCGTTCATAGCGCTGTTCGCATTTGCCGCAGCAAAATAAAGGGGAATGCAGTCGTTTCTCCGCGCCCTTACTCTATGGGCATGCGCCAATCCATGTTGATCGTTGCCCCTCCGATCTTTCCTATAGGCGGCGCCTTTCTCTTGTGATCCGACTTAACGATCATCATGGAATAGCGATTCACGACTTCAACAGGTAGGGAAAGGATCTTCGCTATCTTCTCCTCAGGATATCTCTGATCGACGCGATAATAGAGGAGCCTATCCAAAACCTCGTATGGCAATCCTAGCTCTGATTGAGCGCTCTTTCCCTTTATGAGCTGAGGGGATGGAGGTTTTAGCCAAACCCTCTTTGGCAGGCCTACCTTAGACGCCATGTACCTCACTTGTGATTTGTAAAGATCGCCTATGGGCATGAAATCTGCCCCGCTGTCTCCGTACTTTGTGGTGTAGCCAAGCAGCAACTCGGACTTGTCGCTGGTACCCAGTACCTGGGCCCTACCGATCAAGTTGGCTTCTGCGTATAGCAAGATCATTCTTATGCGAGCCTTGACGTTAGCCAGCGCCAAGGAGTTGGCGCGAAGCTCGCTGATCGCCTGTGAGAAGGCCTCAATAAGCGGCGTTATCTCTTTTACTATCAGCTTAACTCCCAGGAGGCTGGCCACGGCTTTTGCGTCCTCTTCGTCATAGTCCGGAGTAACGCCGGCTTCTGGCAGGAACATCGCAACTACGTTTTCTAATCCCACGGACTTCACTGCGAGATAAAGGCTAAGGGAACTGTCAACACCTCCGGAAAGTCCTATCACTATCTTTTCGGCTCCCGTGTTCTTCAGGTGCCACCTTATCTCGTTGATTATGTCGTCATGCGCCTCTTTCCAATCAAAGCTCAGCTCAGGTGGCAGGGGGTATTCCTCGCCTTCGGATGGCCTTTCTTCTCCTTCTTCTCTGGTCAACTCTGGTAACGCCTCCTCATTTCGGCGAAGGCGCTTTGGTAATCCTCTATTACCTCCGCTCTCTCCTCCTTCAGCATGGGGTTTATTTCCCTGTACTTCCTCTCCCTGTAAAGGTCCACGTCTCCGACAACAAGAGCCTCTTCCCTCAAAGGGGCTGATACCACGGTATTGCCTTCGAAGTCTATTATTTCGCTTCCTCCCCAAAAGTTTACCATGTCCTGGCTTCCCGCTTGATTCACGAAGACCACGTAAGACGTGTTTTCAATGGCCCTTGCGACAAGCAACGAGTGAGTCATCCTTGGTTTCTGCAACGTCTTTGGCGAGCTCGCTATGGCAAAAATCACCTGTGCGCCCCTCAAAGCAGCTATTCTAATGGTGAGTGGTTGCCAGTAGTCCTCGCATATGACAACCGCGCCCTTAAAGCTTCCCTCCTTCGAGCTCAACTCATAGACTGGAACACCCGACCCAGGAGTAAACCACCGGCTCTCCTCGAACATACCGTATGTCGGAAGGTAGAGCTTTCTGTAGGAGCTCACCTTCCTGCCCTGCCACGTCCCTTTCACGACCTCACCATCCCTAAGGATCATGGCCGAGTTGTAAAGGTTCCCCATTTCATCCTCTTCCACCAATCCAAGCACAACGCTTATGCCGTTGGCAACGTCGGCCAGCGCCTTAAGGCCTGAGCTTAGTTTTTCCGCAACGTCAAAAAATATACCCTGCGATAGGTAACCGGCTGTGGCGAGCTCTGGAAAAACGACCACATCAGCCCCGGCGGCCTGCGCTTTCTCCATGTAGGCCCTTATCTTTTCGAAGTTAGCCTCCACGTCACCCATCTTTGGGCCTATTTGCCCCAGCGCCACTCTTACTGTCTCAGCTGCTACCATATGGATTGGTCAATCCGGCATAAAAACCTGAGCGCGCTCAAAGTTCCAGCAGCTTCTTTTGCTCCGATGACAATCCTTCAAAAGGAGCATCAAGCAAAGAGGATATGGCAGATGCCTTTGCCTTTCCGATTCCCTCAACCGCCATGAGCTCGCTTTCAGATGC
>DAYW01000061.1:2605-7949 GCA_002507085.1 archaeon UBA168
AAAGACAACACCCTTGGCCTTGGCCTGATCTGTAGCTTTGCCTCCCGTCTTTCCCATCTCCTTTTTGCCAGCACTGCCAGAAGATTGGCCGTCTGTTCCTTGCTGGGGGTGAAGAAGGGAATAACGCGCTTTTCAACGTAGAGAGAAACCAAAGCTCCCCAAAAGGCCCTGGGGTTCCTCCTCCATGTTACCTCTTCTCCGAAGTTTCCCTCAACGATCAAAAGCGCGTTCGGGTACACCGAGCTAAGCCTCGAACACTGGTCGAGAAGCCTGCCATCAAAAAGCGAGCGCACGAAGTCGCTAGCCGTTTTCCTTTCAACTGCAGTCTCGCTGTCTATCACATAGTCTCCCACGCTTAGCTGTCTTTGCTCAACGTCGATCCCCGCCCTGCGCAACAAATCGGCGATTTCCTCTGGCTCCCTCGTGTCGATGACTATTTTCTGGATGCCCTCCGCCATAACTCTACGACTCCGCCGAACTTTTATCTCTTAGCGTCTGGCGGCAGGTGCCCATTAGGCGAGAGAAGGCCCAAGTGCCTCATGTAAACAGAACAACTTATGAGCGACACCACCGCGTTGGCCGTAAGCCTGTACTCTCCAAGCGAATAGACGTGACCCAGCGCCAGAGTTTTTTCTGGCATATCGCCTTCCTGAAAAGCTCCCACGACATACGCGGCCCCTTTGGCAGGTATCGATGAAAGATCAAGGGGAGATCCCTTGGACTCCATGACGTACACTTCATAGCCCAATTCGCTAAGATAATCTCCTAGATCCCTCTGCTCTACCCATATGAGAGGATCGCCATCAAGAGGAGCTTTGCCGTGCACCAAAACTTGCTCCATAAGCCCCTTGAACTGGTCGTAGTTTCTCGGAAGCCTAACATCAGGCCTGAAGAACATGAGGCCCCCTTCCCCTCTTAGCTCCACGATGACGTCCAACAAGCCAAGCAGGTGAGCAGGAGAGTCCATGGCGTCCAGAAGGCACTGGTGAACTATATCAGGCCTTCCCCTGGCTTCTCTGCCCGCTAGCCTCTCCATATCCCATCCGTGAAGCGACACGTCTAACAGCATTTCACTTGGTTTTTTGCCCCTTTTTCTGGCGCTGGCACCCACCTGCTTCCCGCCCCAAAGTTCCCTGGGAATCAATTCTAGCGATGCGTTTGCTAGCACCAAAAGATTCTTTTCCATAATCGCTCACACAAAAAACAGGGCCAGCTTTCAAGCTATGTCGACCAATGGCGCCTGCTCTAAGGGCAAGTTGCTGAGCGGCGGCGCCGGGTTCAGCTTATAGACCACGACTAGTACAAAGCCACCCTCTTTGGGCTGGAGCGCTGCGTAAACGAGCTGGAACTTAGTCAACGGCGCGTAGTTCTGAAGGTTGCTGTAGAGCACCGCGTATTCAGCGAGCTGCGATGAGGATGATGATGATGAAGCGTAGCTCTCCATTAAAGACGCTATGTAACCATAGTTCATGTAATATGGCACGAATTGGTTGGGGTATATGAAGGGATCCATGAGCATTTGGTACAGGAAGGTGTTGTAGTAGGGCACTTCCGTGGGCTTTGTCCAGTAAACGCCGTTGTACTGCTGATTATCGGCTATCCACTCCGATGCAGTGGTGCTGCTTTGGTTGGCTTTTTTCGCGATCTGACTTATGGCAGTTGCATTTATTATCTTTGTCTGATAGACCGCGTCGTTCTTCATGAAGAAGACAAGGACCCCATCAGAGAGGTTAGCAACTGCCTGATTTCCATAGTTCGTTACGTAGGGGTTGCCCATTGGGATCTCGAAGTCGTAACCGAAGTTCGAGGCTATCTGCACGTAAGTGCTGTTCAAGTACAGCGACATCTTGCTGTTGTTCCAGCCTGCGATGGTCATCATCGCTGTGCTTTTTCCTATGTCGCCAATTCCTATGGGAAGGAGGGTACCGGGATATATCTGACCATCATATGTCCAGTATCCAAACGCCTCGGTTGCTACCACATATTGAGCGCCAAGCTTGTAAAGTATGTTGTAAGCCTCGGTCTGATTGCCCAAGAACGCGTCCGCAACCTGCCGTATCCTAGCGGTGCTTATAGTAGCACCGTCGTTGAGGGTCGTCTTGCCAGCTACAACGTTCAGCCAGTAGCCGTAGTCCCACCAAGACGCAACCACAGCGTTTTGCGGGGTGTTCGTCTTAAGCCATTCCAGCGCCTGAAGCCAGCTGGTATCTATCGACGCGGTACCAAGTCCCGTGTCGATCATCGGCGGAAGCGAGGCATCGTAGTAGGCCGGCTTAACGGAGTAAAACGCTGCCCCGGCGATCACAAGCCCCAGAACGACCGTGGCCCCGAGTCCCTTGTTGTTGATCGCCGATGAACGCATGCTGCTAGCAAGCAGGCGCTCCAAGGCGTAGCCGCTTGCTATGACGGCGGGAATTGCGAGGAGCTGATCCAGCCTCACCATCGACGCTTCCGCGTATATGCCCATCAGAACCAGAAGGGCCAACATGAGGTTGAGGTCAGTTCTATTCTTCAACAAAAGATATATCGCAAAAGGTATTAGAGGTAACATGAACAGGTAATCCTGGTAAAAAGCGGTCCAGCTGCTGAGCTCCTGCTCGCCAACGGTCGTCTCAATTCCAGTAGCTGCAAAGGGGTTTATCACCGTCGCAAGCCTACCAGATGGAAATATGTGCGCAAGCGCTGGGACCTCTGCCCCCACGAACATTATAGCGAAACTGACCACTATAACGGCCAGCGTTCCGACAGAAAGCATGTGAAGCCTCTCCTTCTGGGATTTTCCCCATAACGTGTAAATCGATATCAGCAGAACGGCTAAAACGGGCATGACTATCGCCGAAAAGCTGCGAAGCCACGAAGCACCTTCTGGCAACAACATGGCCGGAAGCACCGCCGAGGGCACAATTGTCGCAATCAGGACCTGTCCTTTAACGTCGTCTATCCTCTCCAGCAAAACCATGGCTACTGCAAATAGCGCTATCCCGTTCATTATGTATAGGTACCCACCCCAAACCGAACCTGAGAAACCTATGATTAGGCCAGCTATTAGGCCATAAATGGGCTTGCCTTCCTTGTAGCTTTTTATGAAGAGCGTAAGCGCCACAACCCATAGGAAGAGGTCAATTGGCTCTCCATCTATGTGACCAGCCATGCTTCTGTTGATGAAAGCAGGTGCCAGCAACCCCAAAACGGCTGCCAAAAGTCCAACCCTTCTGTTAAACAGCACCTTGCCTAATGGGTAAAGCAACACGACGGTCAAGGCGCCCAAAACGGCAGGCATGTAGACTATGATCTGCCCAACGGAAGGGTACAGGTCAAAGAAGCGGGCCACCCAATACGTGAAGGCCGAGAAATACGCTATCCCAACCATGTAGTCGGATGTCACATCTCTTCCAGGGAACCACGTCGTTGTATCGTTCCAATATGCGTAGTGAAGAGTAGGGTACAGAGAGTTGAAGAATGACAGAGGACCGTATTCAACTATCCTAAGCGTTACAAGGTAGTGAAAGAAGGGATCAAGCGTTGCGACGGCCCACGGAAAACCAATGGGTATGCCGTTGCTTTGCAGATAAGCTAGCGGTTCCAGCCTCTCCGCGAGACCTATGAAGAACACCAAGATCAGCAAGAGCACGTCTACGACTGGAGAACCAAACACGCGTTTTAACTCATAGCTCCAACTGCTGTGAGGTCCTTTCAAATTGGTGATAAATATATTCATGACTTAAAAACCTTAGCTCTCAAGAAGACGCGTTTCACATGCGCGACTTACGTGGCCTTCCTATTCCTTAGCCAGCTTTGCGCGGCCCAAGCTTTCCGCGCAGAAGAACGCAGCTTCCTAGTTAATGAGTGCGGAGTGCAAGTTCTTCCTTCCGTAATCAACGGAGACTTTTCTGATCTCCCTGTGGCCGCAGGCATGGCATTTAAGGACACCGTCATGATCCCACGTTAAAGGGGCGCCGCACTTGGAGCAGCTCGCCCTCACTACACCAAGCTCAGGCCCTTCCATGGACACTTGCAGCGGAACCCAGTTAGTTATGAGCTTTACCACGACTGCATCTCCCGGTTTTACGAGCTCCGTGGCTGCCCTAGCGCGCCTCACGCCGCCTCTGGAGACGTGAAGCAGCGCTGAAAACGGTACTGGCCTTCCAAGCTGATCCTTTGAAAATATGGTCACCTGCGCGAAGTTCTTATGCACGTCTGAAACTAGCCCCACATAACTAGCTCCTAAGATCAGCCTCTCGGGCGCAGAAACCTTGAAGGGCTTAACGGAAACGTAGTGCTCCATCCCGTCGTACTCGGGCAGGCCAACTTTGGAGGAATAAACCCCGCCTCCGTCCTCATAGGCCCCGCTCTTCGCCGAGAACTCCTCTATGGTAGATATGTAAAATCCCGGTAAAAGGAGCCCCTTGGCTAGGGACTTCTTCTTTTTAGCGCGCGGCATGCGAAACCATACCTCAAGACGCGCCGCTTGGCTCCTTGACTATCTCTCCGAGTATTCTGGCCTTTCCGCCAGTTGGTTCAGCCAATACTGCACCACAGACCTTGCACTTTACAACGCTACCCACATGAGAATATATCAGAGCTTCGGCCCCGCAATCCCTGCACTTCACGCGAATATAAGTTGAGGATGGTCTGGGCAGTTCCTTAAGCTTCACTTCAGCGCGCCACCTCCGCCTTTCTCAGTCTTATGCCTTTTGTCATTAAAATCATTCCGCACTTTGTGCACTCTAGCTTTAGCGCTACCTTCTTCGTCGTCTTGGCAAACCTCTTCTGAACCGGCTTCCTTGATCCTCCGTAACCCTTGAGGCGCCTTGCGTGCCTCCTCTCTCCCTCCTTCAGCGGGCTTCTCTTTCCAGCCTTGTATATGCTGACCTTATGAGGGGTGTATGTCTTGCACCTCGGGCAATACCTCATTATCGTTGCCGGTATCTCCAATTTTAATTACTAGTTTCACCTTTCTCTGACTTATTAAGGATTGTGCAGTTTGCTCCTCCAGCGCTATCAAGCTCCCCGTGGTACAGCTCAGACCGTTGACCTCAAGATCGTCAAGAGCCTGCACCATCCAAACGCCACTCCCAAAAAGGGAGTCCAGGTCGCTCGAAAGCCTCAGCTCGTCCTCCGTGAGCTCGCCTCCAGATCCCTGTACTATCTTCTCTACCCTTATCTTCGCGATTTCGACAGCCAACTTATTGAGTAGTTTGGCGTAGTTCGAGTCGTTACGTCTTAAGGACCTCTTTATTAGCTGAGCCTGTTTTTTAGAAAGCGGCAGGGCACTACTTGACGAAAGCTCGGCCTCCAGCAATGATGCGAGCTCTGCCATGTCATCCATAATTAGCCCAGACTG
>DAYW01000061.1:8000-23649 GCA_002507085.1 archaeon UBA168
GCTCTCCGTGGGATTTGCTGATGCTGCGGCTGGGGGATTGGTAACGATGAGGCATGAATACACTTATCGGCCCTTATTGCGATAGTAGGAGGTTAATAGGGGGCCAAATTCACGGCTGCCGATTCGCTTAGGGCCTGCGCGAGCTATGCTAAGGGCATACGTCGGTCGCTTAAGCGGGAGATCCGCGGAGGGAAGCGATTCACTCCATTAATCGCTACTTTGCGCTAATCCCTTCAAAAGCAAAAAAACAGCGACGCTTCTTTTGACGCGCACTTCCTTGCCACCGAGGCCTTCTGACAGGGTCAGATTACCGATGCTTATCCCAGAGTAAGGCCTAAGGTCTCCGAGCCTTATGCGCACTTCTTCATCGCATGGCACCAGCGCGTCCTCATAGGGCACGAAGTTCTCCAAATCCCTTACCGGCACAACCATCATCCCCGTAGACGCGTGAAGCGTGTTTACATGCCTGATAAGCCTGTGCAAATCAAGCAAGACGTTCTCATCGATATCGAGAGCTATCGAATCTATGGCTTCTTCAACCGAGGTCTGGCCGTCTCCCATTGCCTTAGCCACCTTACTCATCCACCCCGGCTGAGATAACGCTATTATCTTCGCACGCCCCCGCTGTTTGAGCTTTGAGTAAATTAAGTCAACGTCTAAATCCGCTCCATTTATGTAGGACGCAAGCCTTCTCCTGCCCTCCTGGCTCAACTGCAGGTAGGGCTTCGAAGAAACCCTTACGTGAAACCCCCTGTTTCCCGAGAAGTTTATCGATATGTCCTTTTGGTTAAAGCCGAAATCGCCTACCAAAAAGTCGTTTACGAGGCGACGCGTGTGCTCCTTTATAAGCGACCAGTCTGACGAGTCAAGCACGCCGGACTTGACGTTTGCCTTATCCTTCAGCTGCTTAACGTGATCAGCGTCAAACTCAAAGACCATGTCGCTCCCTTCCCATCCCTTAGCGTTCATGTCTTTATTACTCGGATCTCTGTAAATTGCCGTTGAAGAGTAAACGTGGGAAACAGGTATAGATACGAGGTAGCTTCTTAGCGAGCTTACATCATGAAAAGAAAGGTGCCTGACCATCTCGCGTTTGTCAGGTCTAAGAAATCCGAATTCCCTCTTGGGAAAATCTGGGACGTAGAGCCTTTCGGCGTTGATCCCAGAATAATAATCATGAAAGTGAGCCCGCACAATCTCTTCCTGCATTGGGATCCCCGTTCAACCTCTTCTGTATGGATATCTTGTAGTAAAGCAGGGGATGCGTCATGTGCTGGCACAGCCCCTGCCTGCAGGTACAAACGCCAGACGTGCGAAGCGTTTCGCACCTAGGCACCGAGTATTTTTTTCCCGATCCCCTTTGTCCTGCTAGGTCCTCTATCTGATAGCGGGCAATGCGCTCATCGTAGTCAGGCGTGTGGCTGAAGTACTTCAGTACATCGTCAACGCTCATATCTATCGACAGAAGGAACGTCGCAACCAAGAACCTAGCTTGATGTGGGATGTTTATGCCTTTGTTCATCTCGGATGTCCAAAACTTCACGCATGGTGGGAACAACGACTCAATAGGAGAAAGCGACGATACGTCGACCTCCTCACCCCTCCGCTTCGAAAACTCAGCCGATATCGAGGCTATCGCGTCCTTTACCTTGGGATCTATGGTTGCCGCGGAGAGCTCCCTCATCTGCGATTCCATTTTTTCCACAAGAGTCCTCCTGAAAACCGTTGAGATGAGCCTCCTGAAAACGTTTACTTGGAAGTAAACAACCCCGCGCTCAACCTTAAGCTGTGGGAGCAAAAGGTCGGGCTCGTTATCTATCCCCTTAAGCGAAAGGTAATCCAACAATGACATCCTGAACTCCTTTCCATCAAACTCCACCGGCACCCCTAAAGACGCGGCAACCTCTTTGTAGATATCTGGGGCATCAGTCGAGAGCTCCTTCTCAAGCTCCCGGGAAAGCGCTGAGGCATAAGACCTTATGAGGCGACGACTGCCGGTAGCCGACGCCATCGCCAACGACGCGCTAAAAGCCGCGACCGCGTCCCTCTTATCCGTTGGATCGTCCCTCTCCCTTGAGAGCCCAAGCATGTAGCGTACCTTTTTCTCAGCAAGCTCCAGCACCCTGGGAAAATCGGAGAGGTTAGTAAGCGATAGGCCCTCAACGAGCTCTTCTGCTCCCCTCAGAAAAGGATATTTTTTCAGGGCTTCAGATCCTGCCGGCATAGTTGCTCGCTATAGGCGCGGAGCCAGTATGAACTGAAAAGAGGCCCCATCTGGCATTTTATACTCCAGATGAAGCGGCTTATCTTGGGCAAACTCTAAGATAACGCTCGGAGATCCCCTGAACGAAGTTATCATCTCCAGGTATTGCAAGCTGTACTTGGCGGTAGCCTCTTCCGCCACCTTGGCATCTAATATCATCCCGCTTTCTCTCGTTAGCCTCTGCTCTACTGAGCCCTTGTCGCTGCTCGCTGAGATCAGAAGGGACTCATCTTTAGATGAACTGAAGGTAACTTCATCTGCAACGGTTGCGGCGTCCTTTATGCTGGAAGCGAGACCGTCCGCAAGTATGCTGTACCTGCTTGTGTACTGGACGTTAATCGTGGGCGTCTCCTGACCTCCCAGATCAAGCAACGGTATCTTGAAAGACCTCGTATACTTATTCACGGAAAGCGATACCGTGAGCCTGCCCTTGTCGCTTTCTAGGGCCATGGAGTCATCTGGCCTCAACCGTTTGAGAACGTTCAGCAGCTCTTCCAAATTCACCCCGAGTCTTTCCTCGCCCTCGCTATCTAGCGCCTCAAAACACGACGGTGGGAAGCTGAACTCTACCATGGCTATTCTGCTTGGATCAAGCTCCTTCATGGTAAGCCCATCGCTCGAGATTCTGAAAACGCCCTCTGATACTACGCTCGACGCATTTTGGATTATATCCCTGAACTCTCTTGGGTCCTTTAATACCAGTTTAGCCAAGCTAATTTAGTAGGCTTATTCAGTATTAAAGTTATAGCCCAAAAATATCGCCTCCACCTTGAGATGAGCGGTCTAAGATGGCATGACCCTCACGCGACAAGCGCCGCGTTCACCCGACGAGGGCGGGCTTGCCGCCTAGCTACGGCCTAAAGGGCTTTGCTCTCATCTTGCTCGCACCCATGGCGATAAACGGCCTGCTAATCAGCAACAAAAAAGAAAAGATTTTATGCAAACAAAGGGGATTTACCCATGGTCATACTTAGAAAGGAGAAATTTCCCTACGTGGGCATGAACGTCGTTGTTACTGTTGACAAGCTCGAGGAACACGGCGCGTACGTGACCTTGGATTCTTTTAACGGGCTCCACGGCTACCTCCCCATAAACGAGATTGCCAGCGGCTGGGTGAAAAACATACACGACTACGTGAAGGAAGGAAGGAAGATACCGCTCAAGGTAATACTGGTTGACCCCTCGAAAAACCAAATAGTCCTTTCGCTGAAAAAGATAAGTTCAGGCGAGCAGGAGAAGACGCTATCCCAATGGAATAAGGAGAAGAAGGTGGAGGCAGTGGTAATGGTTGCGGCAAAAGCGCTCGGAAAGGGCAAAGAAGATGCTTACAGGGAGGTGATTTGGCCTCTGGAAGAAAAGTACGGCGACGCTTACACGGCGCTGACCACGGCGCTTGAGGCCGGCAGCGACGTTCTTAAGAAAGCGGGCATACCTGATCAATGGGTTTCCACGCTCTATCCTCTGATAGAAAGGCACGTTAAGGCAGAGACGGTGGCCATATCGTTTAGGTTCAACCTGTTTTTTGAAGGAAAGGGGGGCATAAACAAGGTAAAAGAGGCATTTTCTCGCTTTGAGCAGCTTGCAAAGGAAGCTGGCTTAAAGGTTAAGATATCTTATCTGAGTGCCCCATCTTACCTGGTAAAGATCAGCAACACCAACTACAAGGAACTCGAGGCACGTTCCCAAGAGCTAAACGAGAGCTTTGCCGAATACGTCAAGAAAAGCGGCGGCTTGCTCTCGATAGAGAGGATGAAGTCGTAGGGTGGGCACGCTGAAGCATCAAATAATGAAGTGCCCCAGATGCGGAGCCTACACGTTAAAGCACAAGTGCCCTAAGTGCGGCGCACCGACGGTGCAGGCTGCGCCTGCGAAGTTCTCTCCTGATGATCCGTATCTAGATTACAAGATAAAGGCAAGAGCAGAAGAGAGAAACTTTAGCGCCCGTAGCCCAAAACCCTAGCAAGCCCAGACCGCACGACCAGGAGCCACGGCAAGACCGCATCCAACACTCCTTGGGCGACGTTCAGCCCCGCTACGAAGGCAAAAAAGCTGAGAAAGGAACCTGCAAAGAACCTCTGGATGACCTCCTGAGTGGGCAAGCCCATGAAGGTCGGTATTGCCCAGTAGTAATTCAGCACAAAGGTCAGAACAACCCTGACCGCTATGGCGACCCCTGACGCAAACCCATACAGCATTGCACCCCTATATGAAGGCGTTAAGATTAATTTCCTTGAAGCTTTCCTCGTGATGAGCCAAGGCACCAATATCATGGGGTAGGTTGCGGCGAACTTCATGGCAGCACCAACAAAGCCAGTTGGCCCATAGGCAGTCATAAGCAAAAACGTGCCCAGTGAGGTGTACGTGGCGGTTTCAAAACCGAAAAGCAAGAAGCTGCTCACCCAAACCGTCCCAACAAGATCCAACTTCATGCCGAAGAACACCCTCGGCATGGGAAACAGGTCTGCCATTACCGAGAGGGCTACGAGGGCTCCCACCCGTGCCACAAGCTTCGAGCGCGGCTGCGTTACCAATGCGTGCTAAGGAATCGACCGGATTTAAGCCTACCTATTTTTTGTTAGATAATCAAAAATGCTTGGGAACGTCAGGGTTAAAAATGCGCAGTTGTGTTTATTTATGCAAGTTAACGTAGTGATAGAGATACCCCAAGGCAGCGACGTAAAATACGAGATAGACCACAAAACCGGGAAGATCTACGTTGACAGGTTCCTTTACGCGGCAGCGCACTATCCCTTCAACTATGGGTTCATAGAGGGAACTGCAGCCCCCGACGGTGACCCTCTCGACTGCCTAGTGATAAGCCGCGAGGCCGTCACCCCAGGTACCATAGTGAGAAGCAAACCCGTGGGGGCACTCAAGACCATAGACGAAAAAGGCGAGGACACCAAGATCATAGCCGTTCCCTATGGCAACATCGACCCTTTTTACTCTGACATAGATGACATAAGCCAAATTTCAGGCCCCATAAGGAACGAGATCGAGCACTTCTTCAACCACTACAAAGAGCTGGAGCCCGAGAAGTTCGTAAAGGTGCTGGGGTGGATGAACAAGAAAGAGGCTGAAGAAACCATAAAGAAATGCAGCGTGGCCTGAGTTGCCTGACAAGCAACAGGGAAAGGGCGCGCTAAACGGGCTCGCCGATAGGATTCTGATATATGGGATAAGGCCTCTTATTCTGGTTGTTGTTATCACTTTGGTCGGCCTTTTCATCGCGGTAAACGGCTTGCTTACGCGTGACATACCAGAGGCCATGATAGGCGTAATAATTACCGTTATAGGGGTGATCTTGGGCATCGGGTTCGCTGCGACGACCGTTAGAAGGAGGAAACCCACCTATAGGTTGCCGCAGTACATGGTTGGCTTAATCGGAGAGGCCAGGACAGACATAAAGGCGGGAGGAGAAGGCGTGATACTCCTTGAGAGCGAACTCTGGTCTGCGATATCCGATTCGTCGGAGGACATCTCCGCTGGAGAAGAGGTGGTCGTGACGGGCTATGAAGGGCTGAAGCTCAAGGTGAAGCCGCATAAAGAAGGCAGACTCAAAAACCTAAGCCCACCAACCTAAGGTAAACGAGGTAACCAGTTATGGCGCACGTAACGATCACGAGCAATAAATCCACGAGAGAAGGGCTAACGTCGTTGTAGCTGGTCACGTCTTTCGTGTATCCAAATCCCCTTGTCTCAAGCGCTTGCGCGGCGGAATCCGCCTTCATCAGCGATATAACCATCAAAGGCACTAGTATTGGCACGTAGTTCTTCACCATCTTTATGGGGTTGCGCGTGCTCATGTCAAAGCCCCTCGCGCTTTGAGCATCGATTATGTTTTGGGCTTCTTGGGCAAGCAGTGGCAGAAATCTCACAGACATCATAAAGGCCACGGTCAGGGCGTACGGAAAGCCTGCGGTCAGCATCACCCCTGCCACGTCCTCAGGTGCAGTGGTCAGGGAAAAAATCGAGAACGCCGACACCACTACAATGAACCTAAGTCCCATAGCCACGGAAAAAAGCGCATTGCCAATGAAGATATAATCCAAAAGGCCTATTACGAGGGCAACGATCATCGCCATCTTCATGGTTCCCCACCACCTCTTCAACTGATGGGCAACCACTACCAGAGCTACAGTGAAGGTCAATAGGATCAGCAAATAGCCCACGCTTTGGAACACGTATATCGAGAGCACAAGCAAACCTAAGACCAAGACCATCTTGGGTATGGGATTCAGCCTATGCAGAGGGGAGCTGCCGTGGACAAAGGAAAGGCCTGCCGCCCAGCTCATCCCTTTCTCACCTCCTTAAGCTCGTTCACAAGGTCCTCAACGGTTAGCGGATTGTCCCTGAATCCCAACCCTTTGCTGATCGTTACCACTTGAGGTTCTAAGAGGCCGAACTTCTCTAACGAGCCATCGTAGAATATCTCCCTAACCTGGCCATCTGCGGCCAGCCTTCCGTCCTCTACTATCAGAACCCTTTCGAAATAGCGAGCCACAAAGTCAAGGTCATGAGTGCTTACTATTACGGCGTCGCCTTTAAAGCTCTGAATCAACTCGCCTATCTTTTTCTTCTGCGCCACGTCTTGACCTGATGTAGGTTCGTCCATTACAAGTACTTTTGGTTCATAGACAAAAACGCTGGCAAGGCCTAGGCGCTTTTTCTCACCGGCGCTTAACAGGAACGGCGATTCGTTTCTGTAATTCCAAAGCCCAAAGCTCTTGAGCGCCGCCTCTGCCCTCTTGGATATCTCTTCCTCAGGAAAGCGAAAGTTCCTCATCGCAAACGTAACCTCCTCCCAGCACGTCTGGGCAAAAAGCTGCTGATTCGGGTTTTGAAAAACCATACCCACCTTTCTCGCCAAATCCGACACTTTGACGCTCCTGGTGTTAACGCCGTCGATGAAGACGTTTCCGCTGTAGGGCTTAAGGAGGCCATTCATGTGTTTTAATATCGTTGTCTTTCCTGACCCGTTGGTGCCAATCAGGGCCACCTTATCGCCACGTTTTATCTCGAACGTTACGCCCTTGAGCACTTCGTAATCCGATAAAGGGTACCTGTATCTTACCTCCTTAAACTCTACAACTGATAACCTGCTCACCTCATAAGGGCAGCGTTCGACCTAACCTCATCCAAGAACTGGTGTGCGTCCATGGGGACGCGGCCAAACCTGACGCCAAGCTCTTTGAGGCCAAGGTAAGCCGCCACAGCGTCTGGCACCTCCACGAGCTCCCTATTGGCCATCCTCAGTATGACCTCCGAAGGAGGGCCTTGGTCAACTATCCCCCCCTGGTTCATGACCACCAGCTTGTGCGCAAAAGGCAACAGCAGGGACAGCCTATGCTCACTTATGACAACCGTCATTCCAGATCTATTCAAATCGCGAACCATGGAAAGCACCTCTGCAGCCGCCCTTGGATCAAGGCTGGAAGTGGGCTCGTCGAGGAGCAGCACGCTGGGCTTGGATATGAGGGCAGCCGCTATGGCTACCCTTTGCTGCTCTCCTCCGCTGAGCTCGGAGGGCGACCTATGCCTTAGCGAATAGAGGCCAAATCTCTTCAGGGCGTCTTCAACAAGCTCCTTCATCTCGGACCTGCTCACTCCGGAGTTCTCCAGAGGAAAGGCCAGTTCCCTCTCAACCGAAAAAGTGAGAAGCTGAGTATCTGGCTCCTGAAAAACCGTCCCAACGATTTTGAAAAGCTCATGCGGTTGTTCCTTGGCTGGGTTGTGCCCTTCTATCCACACCTCTCCTTTGTAGCTCCCGCCGTAAAAGCTGGGTATCAAACCGTTAATGGCCTTGATGAGCGTCGACTTCCCGCATCCGCTGGGTCCCGCTATCACCACGAACTCCCCGCGCTCCACGCCAAGGTTTACGCGATCGAGCGCAGGCCTTTCGCTGCCCTCATAAGCAAAGGACAGATCTCTTATCTCAATGGCCCTCAAGCGGCCTCAACCCCCAGCGCAAAGCTCCATTTGGCTCGCGGATTTTTAGCTACTCATTTTTAAGTCGTACTTATGAGACAATGCATTTGAGTATTGCGCCAAAAAATCGTGAGCTATCTTTGACAAAACGTCCTGAGCGTCACCGCTCATAAGGGCACCGGCTGCGCCTTCATGCCCTCCTCCATTTTCACCGAAGAAAGATGCAAGGTTAACTCCGTAAGAAAGGGCCTTTTCATCGGCCCTGCCGGAAACCCGGACAGCGTTGCCGCGCGGCGCGGCCACAAACGCCACGTCTGCGCCAAGCGATAAGAGCGCTTCGGCCACCTCACCCTCAAAGATGTTAACAGTGGATGTGACAAGGATTATGTCACCTACTTCGGCTATGTTAAGCCTCTGCGCGGCTTTTAACCGCGCCATCCTGAGGCTCTTGCTTTGATCCCTCTTAGAAAAGCTCAAGGCGGTCCCGTAGTCGGCTCCCGCCTCGATGAGCTTAGCGGCCGCCTTAATTGAATGAGGGGTAGCGTATTTGAAGATCCCGGTGTCGAACAGAATTCCTCCCAGAAGCGCGGTAGCCAAAGCCGGGTCAGGACGTACTCCGAGCACCTCCATAAGGTCAAGCACAAGTTCGCACGATGAGGCTGACTTGGCATCGACAAAAGCCGTTACCAACTCAGGACTGCCGCACTCGTGATGGTCTATAACGAATACCTCGTTCCCAGAGAACTCCCTGCCGCGGTGGCTGTACTTCAGGCCACATGTATCCGTTACTATGGCCACTTGCGGCACGAAGTCCTCGGGCGGAGGTTCTGGACTTAAAGCTGAATTCATGCGCTTGGCCAACGAATTCATGTCGTCAAGGTATGCATAAGCGCGAGACGCGCCCAGCTTTTTCGCCACAAAAGCCATGGCGTAGGCAGATGCAAAGCCATCGGGATCGACGCGCGGATGCGAAAAAACTGCCACCCTTTTGCCCGGCAGAGCTCCTTCTAGCGCCCTTGCGAAGCTCCCTACCTCCATATCAATCACGAGCTTCCAGTTGCGCGAAAAGCTTGACTCTTCAGTATCATGTCTCTCCTAAGCTTGTTTATCTCGGCCGTTAGGGCTTCCTCGCGCTGCTTCAGAGTCTGGACGTAAAGGGTATCGCTTTCCTTTTTTTCCTCGAGCTCCTTCTTTATGGTCTCGCGATCTTTCTTTATCATGACGTTGCCTACCAGCTGATAAACCGCCTCCCCATCTGGAAGCGCCTCGATTTCGCCTAAGACGCGCTCTATGTCTTTGACTTCAAGCTCTATGTTTTGGCGCTCTTGGGTTGTCGCCCTAAGCTGTTCCGTTAAGCTTTCCAACCTCTCCGCATAATCCGCAGAACCGCTTTCTTCAGCCATTATAGTAAGCTTTGGTTAAGAGTTTTTAGGATTGTCGAAATTATGCGGGCCTCGGACTCAATCCAAGCTCTGGCCTTGGACTCTCTCTCAAAGGCTGCCCTTACCGTTAGGGCATCACCAGACAAAACAAAGCTCACGTTATCGTCCTCATCAGGCTTTAGTGCCGCTACCACGTAGGGAACAAACCTGTCCCTAACCGATATGCTGACGCGGATCGATTCTGGCATTTTAGGCGCTTATGACTTGGCTGTAAGGCCTCGGGCTGAACGCAGATCCAGTGAACGTGTAACCGCACTTGGGGCAACGCCATATCCCAGCCGCTATTCTGTCCATTACCACATGCTTGCCACAGGAAGGACAACGCATGGGCTGCTTCCTTTGGCTCTTGAGCCTAACGTAATCCCTTCTAAGCTTCATGCCGTACTTTACTCCAAGCTCACCGCCGGCACGCTCTTTAATGGCACTCATTCTTCGTTCACTTTCTTCTCTTCGGCGCTTTTATACTTTTTTGCCGCGTCCATGACGGCGGCTCTAAGCTCATCGCTTTTTTCCTTGGCCAGCTCAACGCAGCGCAGGACCTCGTCTTCTGTCAACGCTCCGGATAATATCTTCTGCATTGATGAAACCCTTCCGTCCTCCAACGTCGTTATGGAAAGCTCGGAGTCAAGGTAATCCTCCTCTTCCAAGCTGGGATCAACCAGAAGGTAATCGCCTATCTTTCCAATGGTAACAGATATGGGGTAATGAGCCAGCTCAACAGAGTCTTTGCCCAAGGCCTCCGCTATGTCAGGCGGAAACTTGGCCGTCATAAGGGCGGCAAGCGCGGCTACCGACGAGGCATCCTGAACATTTCCCTCGTGATTAAGCACCGTGATGTCGAGCCATATTATGGCCACCTTTTTTCCTTCTTCTATGACCAGAGACCCAAGGTCTATGGCCTTGCCCTCTCTTATTCCCCTATCAACAACCCGTCCCCAGCCTATGCCCCGCTCGTCCGGCGGACCGGGCTGAAAATCGGGGTGTGCAAACGGCGCCAAGTCCATCCCCACCGTGAGCACTCCCTCGTTGGGCGTGTCGGCGTAAGGAGTTCCTGATGTTATCTTTATGCCAGCCAGCACTTGAGTTTCTCCGAGTTTTACCTGTGCGCTTCCATCTGCCTTGGGCACCACTCCCGGCAGGATCTCAAGCTTTCTATACTGGTCCAGAGCTCTGCCGTCCACCCTCTCGTTTGACTTGAACTTTGCAAGGAGAAACTCTAGGTAGTCCTGTCCCAAGCTTCCCTGAAAACTCGGTCTGTGCATGTTTTATCCCTCGTTAGAAGCCGCCAACGGCGCGTACTTCTTCTTCAACGCGTTTACTTGGACCGTGTAAAGCGAGTTGATAACGCGCTTGGCCATCTCCACCGATCTCTTTATCTCTTCCTGCGTCAAAAGACCGTTCATCTGAAGTAAGGTTATCTTTCCCTTGTTGGGCATCATGGCAATCGGAAAATCTGCCTGTCCGTTCTCGTCCTCCAGATCATTTATGTCAACGACCAACGTATCCCTTACCTTGCCTATGGCCACAGCCGTTACCAGGTCACGCATGGGAATGCCCGCATCAGCCAGCGCTACGCTTGCAGCATTCACCGAAGCACAACGCGTTCCACCATCGGCCTGGAGCACTTCTACGAACACGTCTATCTGGGTCCTTGGCAGTTCCGTCAGTATGATCGCCGGTTCTAAAGCCTCCCTAATGGCGCGGCTCAACTCTATCTCCCTTCTAGAGTAAGTGGGTGACTTCCTTTCATTGGTAGAGTAGGGCTGCATGTGATAGCGCACTCTGAGAGAGCTCCTATCTAGGAACTGAGAGTGCCTTTCGGCCTCGTACGGGCCCATTACGCCAGCCAAAATGAGGTTTTTGCCCTGCCTTACAAGCGCAGAGCCGTCAGCTTGCGTAAGCACTCCGACCTCAACTTCAAAAGGCCTAGCCTCATCTATTTTTCTGCCATCGGTTCTTATTCCCTCATCCGTAAGCAATTCTTCTTGCGATAGTTTAGCCATCTTGATCTCCATACCTCTTTATCAAAAGCTCCTTTATCCTATCCGTAAGCCCATAGGTATAGGCTTCCTCCTCGATCTTCCTTAAGATCGAGATCGTGAAGGAGACGTCCTCCGGCGTTCCCCCCTGAATTATTATGTAACCGTTCTGCCCAACTACTAACTTGGTTTTAAGCATTTTATCAAGCATGCTTATCATGGAACCCTTCTTTCCAATGACCCTGGGAACGCGAGAGGGTATTATAGATATGGGTATACCTCCCCTTATCTTTCCCAATCCTCTCTCCCTAACTGTAAGCGATGGAGGAGTAACCCTATCAAAGCTTATCACCTTGGCCCCTATGTAGTCTCCAACGTCAAAATACCTCCTGAGGTCAACCGTTATGGGATCAACCTCTATTCCCGCATCCCTTGAATCAAGCCTGCCGACGTAAGGAGAGTTTATGTCGACGGTCCAATCGGTCAGGCCTACCTCTATTACCTTTCCGACGACGAAGTCATCGACCTTGGGCATGTACTTGCCCCTCAGGGGCCTAACTCTGACGCCGCGCTGCTCGTCTCTCTCTACAACGCCTAAGAAGCTGGAGAAGACGGCGCTGTCGTCGCGATAACAACCCTCTCCTGCCCTTGCGCCTTCATCAGAAAGCCTTTCGCCTGGGACCACGACCTCACGAACTTTCTCTATTCTTTCTGACAAAAACAGTCACCTAAGCCTCCTCTACCGTGACCTCCGCAGAGCCATGAGTCAAGCTGTTTATCTTCTCCATGACCTCTGATCTGGCCCCTCCAGGCACCGTTATGGTTACGGTTATGGAGCCATCATCTCCCCACTGAGAGCTCTTGAGCTGACCCAGCGAGGTTATCTGCTTATACGTCTTCGAGGCGTAGGTCGCTGGCACCCTCACCTTAAAGTTAAACTGCACGACCTTAATCGGCAGTATGGGCTTGAGGGCCTTAATAGCCTCATTAACCTGCTCTTCGACGGGCTTAAAGGGGTCGACCGCAAAGCGCGCCTGATTGAGGGCAAGCTCTATTCTCGTTGGAGGGTGCGGAAGCTTGGTTTTCGGGTCAACGGCGCTTTTGCTTATGAGGTTTATTATCTGCTTGCGCTTCGCCTCAACCATCTCCCTTCTCTGCTCTGTGGTGAGAAGTAACTCCCCGCGCTTAAGCACCTCTAGGGCCACTTTTGACTCGTCGTCAGTTCCGAAGACCTGAACTAAATTCGTTGCGGACGCCTTTTCTCCCTTTCCGACGTCCTTGAAAACCTCCTCAGTAACAAACACATCCTTAAGCGGAACCTGCTCTCCTTCCTTGTACTTCCATGCCTTTTCGGGAACGACAACAACCTCGAACTTCTGTCCCTTCAGCTCGAGCCTTACTATGGTGTTTTTACCTATGTCCAACTGCGCCCACCACGCTCAGCCTTTGGCCTTTTCCACGTAACTCATTACCTTTTCCTGGGTCAGCTTTTCAAAAAGGCCAGTCTTGACTGGCACCACCGCCAGCTCGAAGTTCCCCGAGGCCAGACCTCCTTCCACGACCGGGGCCATTGCCTTAAGGGCAAGCACTATAGCATCATCAAGCGACGCCTTCTCATCGTAGTTCTTCTCTAGGTAATCCATGACCGTGCTGAACCCGGAACCTATAGCGTTAGCGAAGTAACCGGCATAAGCTCCCCCTGGATCAGTGCCGTAAAGCTTCGGCTGCCCTCTGAACACACCTCCTATCATGAGAGATACCCCAAATGGGCGAGCTCCCCCGTGAAGCGTGTAGTCGTGCATTATATCGCAGATGTACCTCGTAAGGGTTTCCACATCTACTGGCTCATCGTAGACCAACTTGTAGATCTGTCCATAAACCCTGGCCTGATCAATAAGGAAACGAGCATCAGGAGATAAGCCGGCAAACACAGCACCTATGTGATCATCGATCTTGAAGATCTTCTCAGTATAAGCTGGATCGATAAGCCTCGTATACCTCTTCTTCTCCACTGCTAAAACTATGCCATCAGAGGCCTTTATTCCCAAGGTTATCCATCCCTTCTTTACGGCCTCGAGAGCATAATCCACCTGGTAAAGCTTTCCATCGGGAGAGAACGTGGTCGGAACCCTATCATATCCCATCGATGCAGGGGAGTACAAATTCTTATCAAAAATAACTCGCCGTCGATAATATGCTTTTCTGTTAGGAGGTTTCCCTAAGCAGCTTGGGCGCGAGTTTCCTTTTCCTGTTCAAGAGACCTCCTGACCTCCTTCCCCCTGACGGCAGAGGCAACGGCCGCCACCAACGCCAGCGCTATCGAAAGCCTAAACGCACTATCCATACCTCCTACAAAGGACGATAAAACCGAGCTGCTAAGGTTCGTGCTGGTGCCCAAGAAGAGCGCAAAGACGGCGGACTGCGGCATCGAACCGGCGGCAACCGCAAGGGCCAGTGCTATGCTTATCACTTGACCGGTATTTCTAAGCGTGGTCATCATACCCGACCCCACGCCGTAGTACCCCCTTGGCGTTGACGACATAACCGCGCTCGCGTTTGGTGAGAAGAAGAGACCACTCCCGATTCCCATTACGGCCAAGCCCAAGGCGACGAAAAGGTAAGATGAGCTTATCGTTAGCTCTGACAAAAGGAACAAAGCCATTCCCTGTACCAGTATACCTATTGTGGCAGGTAATCTGGCACCTATTCTGTCTGATAAAAGCCCTCCAAACGGCGCAAGAAGGCTCGAAAGCAAGGGCATGGGTATGAGGAGGATCGACGACTCAATAACGCTGTAGCCCTTTACGGCCTCCAGGTAGAATATGACTAGAAACATTATGGCAAACATGGCAAGCGACTGAAGAAATGACGCAAAAGTCGATGCCAAATAAACCCTGTTCGAGAACAGGCTGAATCTGAATATCGGAGAGCGCACCTTTCTCTCGGCTAAGAAGAACGCGGCAAGTGCGATGAACGAAGACAACAGGAACACCAAGTTGAGCGCGTTCCATCCAACGCCAATGCTCATGGTTATGGCCACCAGCAGCAGCGCCACAAAAGCCGTGAAAAGCGCTGCCCCAGGCACGTCAAAGCTCTCTTTTCTCTTGATTTCCACAAATCCGCCTAGCCTTAGGCGCGCCCACAGCACTGCGAAGATGCCGATTGGAACGTTAACGTAAAATATGTACCTCCATCCCAGGTACGTTATTATAAGGCCGCCAAGAACTGGTGCAACGACGCCTCCGACGCCCCACGCTATGGAGTTTATGCCAAAGGCCTTCCCCCTTTCGTTTTCTGGAAAGGCCTCTGATATGAGCGCCCAAGAGTTGCCTATCATCATGGCTCCACCCACGCCTTGAACGAACCTGAAGAGCACTATCTCCCAACCGTTTGTTGAAAGGCCTGAGAGAGCGGAGCCGAGAGCAAAGACGAGGAAACCGGCCTCGTAAACCCTTATCCTTCCAAAGGTATCTCCAACTCTTCCTATGGTCAGCACCAGAGCAGTGCTCATGAGGATGTAGCCCATTATGACCCAAGCCATTTCTATTAGGTTAGCGTGAAGCGCCTGCATTATGACCGGTATTCCAAGGATCACTATGGTCGAGTCAATAGCGGTCATCAGCGTGCCCAGGGTCGTGACCGAAACTACGGTCCAACGCCTCGAGTAATTTACCGACATAGCAAGAAACCGAACTGCGGCGTTTTAGCCTTTCGCAGTTTATCTGTTAAACGAGGCAGCGCGTGACACGTCCTCGTTGAACCTCTTCGACGCTCACTACAGACCACGATGATGCCCAGCTCGCGCTGTTCTGCGCGCGCAAGGAAAGTTGCGGCTGAATTATACCCCAGGACGCTCCCATGATCCCGTATGCCGACAGGCTAGGGAAGTAGTAAACGCCGGCAAGGTTTGGCAACTGTATCAACACCACAAACAGAAACTGGTTTGGATTGGCCTTGTTTGACAGGAGCGCGATCGCAACGTTGATGCTTTCTAGCTTGAGCAAAGCAGCCGCAAGCTCGCAGGCTTCAAGCTGATT
>DAYW01000061.1:23683-26995 GCA_002507085.1 archaeon UBA168
GAAGTGGCGCTGAGAACCATCGATACCGCGTAAAGCTCATTTCCGCTAGGTATGTCAAGCACTTGTCTATCATATGCGGAAAGCGTCGGCTTAGCCCACTGAGATATATTTGAAAAAAGGGCATAATCGTAGCTGTAACTCCCAAGGCCCAGATATGACATGGACTTAGCCGCCCAAGCAACGTCACCGCAATCGATGGCTGATAGTAAAACCGCCGAAGAGAGGGCGCTCATAGTATAGCCATAGCTGCCCCCTTGAGGCATTAATGACAGAGCGCGCGAGTACCACAACTGAAGAAGAGGCGGCAATCCCAGCGCCTTCCACTCATAGTAATTGCTTAACGCCTGATTCGTCTGAATCTGGTTCAGCGCAAGCTGCTGAAGCCTGATGTTCTCCTCTTCAAGAGCATCAAGCGATTGCATCGCGCTATAATAGCTTGAGTTTATTCTAGAAATGTTTTGATTCAGCTGCGATATCTTTTCAGTGTACTGAGTGACTAGCTCCGATAAGGACAGATTGATGCGTTTTTCCAGCTGATAAGAGGCATCAAGCGGCCTGTAATAAATTGCATAATAGGCGCCAAAACCAGCTCCAAACCCAACTAAGAATATTAATATAAGCGCGAAGAAGCCTACGCTAAAGCTAATCTTCATGCGTATGGGCAAGCAAATGCGTTTAAAAGCGTTGTGCCGAAACGCTTAGCAACCCAAGGCGGCTTGCAGGCACCGCTAAGCGCATGCTTAAGCGCTTCTCATACACCCCAAGAAACGCCAAGCGCTCCATCGCCGAAAATAACGCGCACATCAAATCGGTCGAGCCCTGCAAGCTCAAAAAGCTTAAAGCTCCTTAAACGGTTTACGTGTTAAGTTGCCAAAATATAGACAAACTGAGGAAATATTAAAATTAATGGAAAATAAGGAGCAGATAAGGAACATCGGTGTAATAGCGCACGTGGATCACGGAAAGACAACCATGAGCGATAGCCTTCTTATGGCCGCTGGCATAATATCGCCCAAGGTTGCCGGAACGGCTTTGGCAATGGACTACCTGGAGATAGAGCAGAAGAGGCAGATGACCGTTAAGGCGGCTAACGTAAGCCTTCTGCACGAGAGGAACGGCAAGAGCTACGTCATAAACCTCATAGATACGCCCGGCCACGTGGACTTCACCGGAAAGGTAACGCGTTCTTTGAGGGTTATGGATGGGGCGGTTGTTGTGGTCGACTGCGTTGAGGGAGTTATGACTCAGACCGAGACCGTGGTAAGGCAGGCTCTTGAGGAAAAGGTCAAGCCGGTTTTATACATAAACAAGCTCGATAGGTTAGTTAAGGAGCTGAGGTTATCGCCGCAGGAGGTACAGAACAGGCTCCTGCAGATCATTCAGGACTTCAACAAGCTCATAGAGGAATACGCAGATCCCGAGTACAAGGAGGCTTGGAAGGTAAACCCGAACAAGGGGCAGGTCGCGTTCGGAGCTGCTAAAGACAAATGGGGATTCACGCTCCCCATGGCAAAGGAGAGAGGCGTCAAGTTCTCTGACGTGGTGACGGCCTACACGACCGGATCCCCCGATGAGCTTGTCCAGAAGGTCCCGCTTTATGAGGCCATACTGGACATGGTCGTTGATCACCTTCCCTCGCCCGTTGAAGCCCAGAAGTACAGGATTCCAAAGATCTGGCAGGGCAACCCCGATTCGCCGCTGACCAAATCACTTCTTGAATGCGATGAAAAAGGGCCCACGGTTGTGGCCGTGAATAACGTTGTGGTTGACCCACATGCCGGCCTCGTGGCGACCGGAAGGGTGTTCTCTGGCACCGTCAAAACCGGAGATCAGCTTTACCTAGTTAACGCAGGCACCACGCAAACCGTTCTTCAGGTCGGCCTGTTCATGGGCCAAACCAGGGAGGTCGCGGACAAGATACCGGCTGGCAACATGGTGGCGCTCTTGGGGCTGGAGCAGGCTAGAGCCGGCGAAACGGCGATCGATCCAAACTACCAGAAAGAGGGATCCTTCGAGAAGATGGCCTACATAAGCGAACCCGTGGTCACCGTGGCAATAGAACCAAAGAGCACCAGCGACCTGCCGAAGTTCATAGATACGCTTCACAAGATGAGCATAGAGGACCCGAACCTACAGGTCAAGGTAAGGGAAGACACCGGTGAGTACCTGCTCAGCGGTATGGGCCAGCTTCACTTGGAGATCGCGCTGTGGGACCTTCAGCAAAGGGGGTTCGACGTCGTCACAAGCCCGCCGCTTGTGGTTTACAGGGAATCCATTCAAGCGAACGGAGGGCCAGCGGAAGGCAAGTCTCCCAACAAGCACAACCGCTTCTATGTAGCGGTTGAGCCGCTCTCTGAGAAGACCCTTCAGCTGATACAGGAAGGAAAGGTTTACGACAGCCAAGACTTCAGGGAAAGAGCGAAGATCTTAAGGGAGGAAGCCGGCTGGGACGCTGACGAGGCAAGGAACATATGGACCATTGACGAGCGCATGAACATATTTGTCGATAGGACCAAGGGATTGCAGCACCTCAGGGAGATAAAGGAGACCATTATCCAGGCGTTCCTTTGGAGCACCGAGGCTGGACCGCTTGCGCAGGAGCCCATGAGGGGTGTTAAGGCCGTCTTGGTCGACGCACTGATACATGAAGATCCGGCACACAGAGGGCCTGCTCAGGTGATGCCTGCAATAAAGAACGCCGTGATGGCAGCGTTCCTAAGCGCCAACCCAACGCTGCTTGAACCTTGGCAGAAGGTCGACATAAGGGTGTCTACGGAGTACATGGCCCCTCTTAACCGCATAATAAACCAGAAGAGGGGAAGAGTACTTGAGGTCATACCCTCAGCGTCGGGCAACAACATGCAGATAATTGCCGAGATCCCCGTAGCTGAGTCTTTCGACCTCAGTAACGAGATAAGGAGCGCCACGGCAGGAAAGGCGCTGTGGGGAGCCCAGTTCAGCCATTGGGCGCCAGTGCCGCCAGCCCTGCTTAATGACCTTATAATGAAGATAAGGTCGCGCAAGGGGCTGCCGCAGGTCCTTCCAAAGCCAGAAGACTACATAGAGGCATAGACGCCAGCCTCCCGATTTTTACGGGTTTTTTAAACTTACGACCGTTTACGGGCGTTCGCATAGAAAGAGTTAAGGCTTCCTATATTATGGAAATCAAGGGAATGCAACAAGAGAGTGATAGCGGAAACGTAGAGTACAAGTTAAAGATCGCTCCTCTTGATCACGATAGGTTTCTGGAGCTGGCCACGCAGATGCTTTACCGCCTTAACGAGGGAGGGGGCGAGGCCTTTTACGAGCTCG
>DAYW01000001.1 GCA_002507085.1 archaeon UBA168
TACCCCGTGTGTTGGCGGTGCGGCACTCCTCTTATAATGAGGCCAACGGAGCAGTGGCTAATAAAGATATCAAGGATTAAGGAAAAGCTGATGACGTCGGTCAGCGATGTTGCCACCATACCGGATTGGTTAAAAGAGGCAAGGCTTACGCCCTGGCTTAAGGGCCTTGGCGACTGGGTCATATCAAGGCAGAGGTACTGGGGGACTCCGATACCGATATGGGTTTGTGATAAGTGCGGCGAGGTCAAGGTCGTTGGCTCTTTAAAGGAGCTTGAGGAGCTTTCAGGCCGCAAGATCACGGATTCGCTTCAGATGCATCGGCCCCTTATAGATAACGTGACGTTCCCCCATTCATGCGGGGGTACCATGAAGAGGGTTCAGGACGTCTTTGACGTTTGGTTTGACTCGGGCTCGGCTCCTTACGCATCCACCGGGAGCTGGCCGCCGCCGCGCTATGAGCTCGTTCTCGAGGGACAGGATCAGTTCAGCGGCTGGTTTGCGTCGCTTGTTAAGGTCTCAGCTGGTCTCTGGGGCGTCGCCCCTTACAGAAGGGTCATGGCCCATGGCATGGCATTGGATGAGAATGGCAGGGAAATGCACAAGTCGCTGGGAAATTACGTAGACGTCGAGGACATCATCAAGAAGTACGGCGCGGACGCCTTTCGCATTTTCTTCATGCAGCATACGCCGTGGGAGGACGTTAGGTTCAGCGAGAGGGGGCTTCAGGACGCGGTTAAAAAGCTGAACATCATATGGAACTTGTTCTACTTTGCCACGACTTACATGGAGCTTGACGATTACCATCCGCTTGACGTGCCTGCACTGCTCCCTGAGGACAGGTGGATCCTGTCAAGGCTAGCCAGGACTGAGAAGGCCGCTTTAGAACTCATGGATTCGTTTGACTACTCTTCAGCCATAAGGCTGATACTGGACTTTGCAACCGAGGAGGTAAGCAGGTGGTACGTGAAGCTTGTAAGAAAGAGGACTTGGGTGGAGGAAAAGCACGACCCTTCCAAAGAGGCGGCTTACTACGCGCTTTATTGGGCGCTCGACGGGATAGCTAGGATGCTTTATCCCTTCGCTCCGTTTTTGACCACGTACTTGTTGCCCTCGCTTCCAGACGAGGACGGGAATATGGTATGGCCGGTAAAGCGGTTCACGGTTGATGAGCGCGTTGAGCGTGACATGGAGCTGGCCATGAAGATCGTTGCTGCTGGTTTGGCGGCTAGGAATAAGGCGGGAATAAAGGTCAGACATCCGCTTAGAGCGCTTTACGTTACTGGCCCAATTCCCACCGAGCTAGCCCAGCTGATAGCCGAGCAGGTAAACGTCAAGGAGGTAAAGCAGGGAAAGGAGGAAGAATTCGTTGAGAAAAAGTTAAGGATACGGTACGACGTTCTGGGATCGGTCTTTAAGGATAAAACCGCTTACGTGGCGGAGAAAGTGAAACAGGGGGTTAAATCGGTTGTGATAAACGGAAAAGAATACGAAATCCCTGAGAAAGCCGTTGAAGTTGACGTCGTTCCTAGGGATGGTTATGCTTTTGCTGAATACGACGGAGGTAAGGTCTTTCTTGACACTATGGTTGATACAGAGCTTGAGGCCGAGGCGCTGAAAAGGGAGCTCATAAGGAGAGTTCAAGAGACGCGGAAGAGGGCTGGTCTTTTTGTTGAAGACAAGATCGACTTAGTGGTGCAAGCCGAGGGCGAAATAAGGGATAGGTTGGCCTCAACTATAGCGGGTGTGGTGGCTGACACCAGAGCGGTTTCAGCGGTAGTATCATCAGAGCCGCCAAAAGGGGATTGGTTCGCCGAGGAATGGGACATCGATGGTGATGCCATAAAGGTTTACATAAGGAAGGCATAACTAGCGGTTTTCTTTAAGGATAAGTGAGATATTTCTCAGGAGTTCTTTGCTGTCTCCTTGTTTCCGATGTAATAGGGTATCACGTTTCCCTGACGATCAAAGAACGCAAAGTCATGCTTCCCTTCAAAAGGATAGGCCGCGATACCCATTATCCTTCCCATATAGGATAAGAGGTCCTGAAGGGAGGGCATAAGAGCTCCACTGGGATGGCTGTGAATTGTGCCAATTATCGAAGGAGTGAAGGGAGTGTAGAAAATGTTTATTGAAGCGAAATCAGAGCCGTTGTGCTGAAGCGGAGGTGACAGCACCTCGTCGATGTAGAGGTAGCTGCCTACCCTGTCCCCGCGTGCCAGCAGCATGATCTCCTTTGGGTACATGCCTTTTGCGTACTCCAGGATTTGATCCAGAAGGTCTTGGCTGAGCATAATCCCCTTGAGTGGCTTTTTCATTAAGACCACCTGAGGATACCCGTACCGTTTATGGATAGCAAGAATTGGATTGTAAAAGTGGATCCCTTCACTTTCTATGGATTAACATTATGTGATTGCCTTATAATCGTTTCGGGGATACTTTCCAGTGGTAACCTGATTTGCACCCGCAGCCAACGCGGCGATAAGGTAGCCCTAACCAGAAATCCGGCTCAGGGGAGAGGGGACGTAAGCCACCCCAAGAGAAGAAAGGAGGGCCGCGAAGGTCGCAGGAAACTTCAGGGGTTTGCCCCGAGGAAGGGAGAGGTTGTCAGACGACCAAGAGGGCAACCTATAAGCGATGAGAAAGCGCTTGCTAAATAGAGGAAATTTGGCGCTCTTTGCCCGATGATGAGAGTGTTGCACGATGAAAAAGGTTAAACATCAATGCACAGTTATAATATCATGGAGTCGTTAGATGAGTGGGTACTGCCACAAATAAAGCACATGGCCTTCACGGGAATCTGGAGGGTTACGCTAATGCTTTCCAATTACAAGGACTCCGTTTACCTGAGCACGGGCGAGCCGGACTTTGACACACCGCCAAACGTGATAAAGGCGGCGGAGGATGCCATGAGAAATGGAAAGACTCACTACGTGGATCCGTCCGGCCTAAGGGAGCTACGCGAGGAGATCAGCAAGAAGCTGAAGAGAGATAACTCGATCGAGGTATCTCCCGATCAGGTGATAGTGACGGTCGGCGCAGAGGAGGCCTTAGCCACGGTCTTCCAGGCCTTCGTCAACGCTGGAGACAAGGTCACGGTCTTCACTCCGGCTTACTCCCTTTACTTGGATTTGGTTCAAATGCGGGGAGCGAGGCTGAACGCGGTAAACCTCATAGAGGAAGGAGATCGCTTTAGAGTTGACCTAGAAAAGGTGAAGGAGACCATAGGCGGATCCAAGGTCATAATCATTAACAACCCGTCTAATCCAACGGGTTACGTGATGAGTGATGAGGAAATAAAGGCTGTTGTTGATCTAGCAGCGGAGCACGGCACCATAATAGTATCTGACGAGATATATGAGAAGATGAACTACAGCGGTAAGAGGCTCTTAAGTCCGGCTTCCATAGCACCTGAGAACACAATAACCATTAACGGCTTTAGCAAGGCATATGCAATGACCGGATGGAGGATAGGTTATCTGGCGGCTCCAAAGGAGGTTATGGAAGCTCTTAAGATAGTACACCACACAAACGTTATAAGCGCATAATCGATTTCGCAGTACGCTGCGCTTGAAGCCCTTAAGGGCCCCCAGGATAGCGTTAACAAGATGGTATCTGAGTACGGCAGGCGCATGGAGTTACTTTACGACGGATTAAAGAAGTTGCCAAACGTAAGGGTTGCAAAACCAGAAGGAGCCATATATGCCTTCCCCGATTTCTCTTTCTATGGGAGCGATGACGATGAGTTTTCCGTTAGGCTCGCTAAAGCAACTCATGTGGCAACGGTTCCTGGCAGCACCTTCGGGGAAGCGGGTAGGGGCCACCTAAGGTTTACTTTCGCGGCATCCCCAGAATCCATCAGAACGGCGCTTTCGAGGATCGATGATTTTCTTTCATCTAAACCCGATGAGCGGTGAGCTTTAATTCGGAGCAAGGTAAAAAAGCGCTAAATGGGCCCTAGCCCATGAGCATAACAATATCAGTTAAACTGCTTGAGATTCACGCGGAGAAGCTGGTTGAGGGAGATCTAGTAAAGGTGCAGATGCAGACACAGCTTAATGCCCCAAGCGGGCCCGTGGAAAGGAGAAGCCCAACTATGTCGGTGATACCGTTCGCTTTCAGCGTGAACTTCGTGCCTGCAAGCGGCACTCTGACGTTTCACGGCCAGATAATCCTGTCAGGAGGACAGGAGGACTTGGATAAGATCTCGAAGGATCTTGACGACAAGAAGCCGTATCTACCGGCGCTCCAAGTAGCGCTGAACCACAGCATAGCGACATCCATATTGGTCTGCAGGGAGCTGGGCCTCCCCTTCCCGCTTGGCATACCGCAGCTGAACCAAAAGAGCGATGAAGAAAAACAGGAGCCACAGCAGCTTCCATCGGCTATGACCATGTGATGTCGAGGCTTGACATCAACCCCCTGCGACTTCCAATACGACATTATTTCCTCTTTTATTTCGGCAATTGCTTTTTTTGCCAAAGGGTTGTTCTCGTCAAACAGGTGCTGAAACCTGGCCTGAAGTTTGAGGTATTCCTCAACGGGGACGAACTTTGGGATTATCGTGTGGATCACCCTTCCATCAACGTACTTCTTAAGCGGCCATACACCGGTATCAACGGCAAGCTGGGCAACTTTTAACGATAGAGAGGGGTCAAACCCCATTCCCGTGGGGCATGACGCGTATCCTATAAACATCTTTGGTCCCTTCCTGCGCATAGCCTCCTCAACTTTTTGCATGAGGTCTAGGGGATGCGAGGGCGAAATCGTGGCCAAGTAAGCCGGGTTGTGAGCTTTCCATATCTCGAATAGGTCCTTCTTGCGCTTTTCGGTGCCTATCGGGTTGAGTTTTCCAACCGGAGATGTGGTAGTCCTTGAGCCGTAGGGCGATGCTCCGCTCTGCTGAAATCCGGTGTTGCCGTAGGCCTCGTTGTCGTAACAGAGGTAATAGAAGTCAAGGTTCCTGTCCATGGCCGCTGAGGTAGCCTGAAGCCCTATGTCGTAGGCGCCTCCATCACCGGTTAAGACCAGGACGTTTATTTCTTCGTCCTTTGCTTTGCCTTGGCTTATCAGCGAGTCGAGAGCGTCCCTTATTCCTTGGGCGCCGGCCGGCGCGCATGCAAAGGCCGTGTAAAGCCATCCAGCCGTCAAGTTCGAATATGGATACGTCTGAAGCAGGGTCATGCAGCCGGCCGCGTTGACGATAAAGGTCTTTGGGCCGAGGACTTTTAGCATCAACCTTATCATTATCTGCGCCCCGCAGCCAGGGCACATAGAAGATCCCGGATGCAGGTACTCTTCGAGGGGCGTGTCGCGGATTGTCCTTATGGAGCGGTCGCCTACCAATGACATCGCCTCCTAATGCTATGCGCCTTTGTTTATCCAAGGTCCTTTGATCCTCATCCGTCCAAAGCATTACTGGCCCCCGGCGCGTCAAATCAGGCTTGATCAGCTCTCTTACCATTAGCTCGAATTCCTCTTGAGTAGGTTCCTTACCTCCCAAGCCTCCTATGAAGGAGGCGAGGCGAGGTGCGTCTGAGGTTCCATAAAGCGAGCCCGCTATCTCGGCATAGAGGGCGCCTCCGTAGCCAGGAGAGATGTCCTGATCGAACACGGCGACTCCTCTTTTTCCAGCCAATGCGCTCGAGAGCTCATTTCTTGGGAAGGGCCTTAAAANNCAAGCCAACTTTAATTCCCTTTTCCCTCATGGATTTTATTGCCTTTCTGGCCATCGTTGCAAAGGAGCTTGTCATCACTATGACGTAATCGGCGTCCTCTGCCATGTACTCGTCGATCAGAGCGCGCTTTATTCCGAAGGCCTTCTCGTAATCGCTTATGGCTTTCTTTAGCTCGTCAAGAGCGCTGACCTGAGCCAGGTGCATTTGGTATTTGAAGTATGAGTAGATGGAGGGTTCAAGAACTGTTGGGCCCATGGAAGTCATGTTGTCAGCGGAGATTGCGGGAATCGGGTAAGGTGGAAGGAAGTCCCCAATCTCGTCAGGTATCATGACTCTCTCTCTTGTGAATGACAGGTAAAATCCGTCGATGTTGACCATTGACGGAAGCATTACCTTGCGGCTTTCCGACACGCGATATGCTATCAGCACGGAGTCAAGGGCCTCTTGGCAGGTTTCAGCGTAGAACTGAAGGAAGCCGGAATCCCTAGCGGCCAAGGCATCGTTGTGATCGGGAAGAAGCGTCAGCGGCGCCGCTAGCCCCCTTGATACGTTCGCGAGCACGAATGGAGCGCGCCATCCTGAGACGTTGTAGAGCATTTCGAAGGCGTAAAGAAGGCCTTGTGAGGAGGTGGCGGTGAAGGTGCGCGCACCTGCAAGTGCCGCGGCACCAGCTGCAGTTATCATGGAGTGCTCGGATTCCATCTTGGTTATCTTCGCCTTTACAAGTCCGTTGGCAGCCCATTCGGAGAGCTTTTCGACTATCTCGGTTTGCGGAGTTATGGGATATATGGGAACGTAATCGACTTGAGCTAGCCGAGCTCCCCAGGCTATTGCCTCGTTCCCAGTTATTAGGTCAAGCAATTGGCTGCGCCTCTATTTCAGGAAGTTCTTGAATGGCGCCAAAGGGGCAGATGCTCTTGCATATCATACACCCTTTGCAGTTATCGTATGATATGGAAGGCATGCCCTTCTCGTCAAGAGTGATAACCGATTCGGGACAAGCCACGTAGCATAAGAAGCACGCCTTGCACTTGTCGAGCACTATAACTGGCCTTTTAACTCTCCACGAGCCAGTTTTTCTCATCACGGAAGTGCCGCTTGCCTTTATGATTGGGTTGCTCAATTCCCAAGGATCTGGGCTTAGCTCTAAGATGCGCGCAGAAGGCGTTTCTTTGGGCCAAGGCCGAGGCAAGGGCTTGTGCTTTACTTCACAGAAAACCTTCTTGGCCACCGCACGTTCCATTTCCAGTAGCGGTTTGGGCGCCCTTACTTCCTTTTCTATGGCTGCGTTGAGGTTATCTGCGTTTATCCCAGTTATGATTGCTGCGGCTGCGGCTGCCGCGGCGACGCTTAGGGCGAAGGCTCCAAGCTCGGAGGTGGCTGATGTCAGATCAACGGAAAGCATTCCGCTTTCGTCGTTACGTGAATTTGCAATCACAATTCCTGACAGGCGGGCTTGCGAACTCACGCTCTTGTCAGCTAAGACCGTTATATCTGCGTCTGCGGATCCTCTTTCCTCTATGTCAAGAGCTGAAGCGCGGACGTAAGAGTAAACGGGCGCCCCTCTGCGCTCTGCACCGTATAGGGGGAAATCTTGGACGTTATAGCCCGATAGAAAAAGCGCTCTTCCAAGAATTCTCGCTGCGGTCTTAATTCCCTGCCCTCCCCTTCCGAAGAATGCTACGGCCACTTGCCCACTTTGAGGGTCGAGGTTTACCATATGTAGTTGGCGCGTTGGCGTTTAAGACGTAAGCGTGAAAATAATGAGCTAATAAGGCAGGCTCGCGAAGAAGGAATCGGCCCTTTTTCTCCAGGACCAGAAGCCGTCGAAGCCGTCCGGGTAGGCGGAGTAGATCTCCATAGCCGTCTTTACATCTGAAGCCATCTGCCTGAGCTTTAACAGGATGCTTGGCCTCTTCAATCCCCTGATCATGATTTCCACTTCCTTTCTCAGGTTAATGTTGACTTCTCCTGTAACGGCAGCTTGCGTTACCGTCTTCTCGTCCATTATGCCTGATGACATCTCGAAGCTTATGTCATCGTTGCTTAGCTTGATGAGGAAGTGCCTGAAAACGTCGAGCCCCGCCTGCTTTGCGCCGTACTCCCTCATGTACGTGACGTTGTAGCTCCAGAGTTCGTTTATGCCAGGAAGATCTGCCTGGCTCAGGGCCTTAGCCACAGCTTCTGCGGCGAACTTGGCGCTCAGCATGCCGCTGCCTATACCGCCGCCTGTAACGGGGTTAACGGTGGCAGCTGCATCACCAGCTAGCACTATCCCGTTTCCGACCATTGTTGCAAATGGCCTCCTCGTTGGAACTGTATCTCCGCTTCCTGCCACTATCTTGCCCTCATATTTCCCCTTGATCCAGTTTTCGGTAGCGATCTTGGGATTGGGGTAGTTGCCTATCATCGTTACCCCAAGGCCAACGTTAGAAAGGTTTCCCTCGGGGAACAGCCATATGTACCCGCCGGGGGAGGTGTTCTGATCGAAGATTAACCTCAGGTAGCCATGCTCAATGGCTGGCTTCATGTCCTCCATGATGACCCTGTAAGCGGCGACTGCGTCCTTTTTCTCAACTGTTTTTTCAATTCCCCACTCATCTGGTAGGGCTCCTCTTAGCTTGGTCTTGTTGCCAGACGCATCAACGACGACCCTTGCGGTTATTTCATCGCTTCCCTTTACGCCAATCACCCGTCCGTCCTTTATGATAGGGGCATCTACGTGGAAGTTATCTATGAACTTTGCGCCAGCGCTTTCTGCCTCATCTACAAGGGCCGAGCCCAATCCAACTCTGTCCACCGTATATCCATATCCCTGTATGCGAAAAACGGTCTTTCCGTCTGGGGAGACCAGGTCGGCGCCCAGAATCCTTTCCCGTACGACTTCTGCTGGAAGAGTAACGCCGGCTTTTTTCAGATCTTCCTCTCCTATGGCATCTCCGCAGGCCTTGTCCCCGATCCTGTTTTTCGGCTTGGCATCGAGCAAGAGCACCTTGAAGCCCTGGCTTGCCAGCTTTTTTGCGGCTACTGCTCCGGTTGTGGCCGCCCCGACCACGATCACATCGTAATCCAATTTTTAATTAACCAAAAAGCTGGCCCTTAAGTCTTTTTAGCGTTTTGCGGTTTGTTTTGGGAAGGGCTTGAATCGAGGTAAGCCGTTTAAGTCGTGCCGGGCTTGTACTCAAGATGTATTATACGGGAAAAGGGGATAACGGGCAGACATCGTTTGGTCAAGGAAGGCTTCCCAAGGGAGAGCAGATATTTGAGTTGGTTGGCGGAATCGACGAGCTTAACTCGCTTCTGGGCTTAGTCTTGATACACGTACCGCTTGAGCCTGTCCGGGAGAGGCTGCTTTCCATACAGAACGACCTTTTTACGATAGGCGCTGATCTGTACTACGACTTCGGGGGAGGCGAGAAAAGAGTCAGCTTCAGGGAAGGTAAGGCCAAAGAGCTCGAGAGCGCCATAAACGAG
>DAYW01000035.1:0-5485 GCA_002507085.1 archaeon UBA168
ACCCCTGAGGAGGTCGGCAGGTACTTAGTGGGCTCTCGGCAGATACGCGTTATAAGGGCGGACACCGATAAAAAGTACGACATAAAGGTGGCTTATCCCCTACCTGGCCCCGAAGATGAGGAGCTTGCGTCGAAGCTCTTCACCCTTCCAGACGTCGCGGCACGGCTCAGGTTTATGAGGAGAATCATGGAGACAGCTTCAACGGTCCTCCTCTTCACTAACACGAGGTCCGTTGCTGAAACGCTAACAAACAGGTTTCGCATGTGGGATAAGGCCCTTCCGATAGGAGTTCATCATGGTTCGCTTGCCAGATCGTCAAGGCTAGGCGTAGAGAAGGCCATGAAGGAGGGAAGCCTTCGCGGCATAATATGCACGTCGTCGCTTGAGCTTGGGATAGACGTTGGTTCAGTTGACCTAGTTATACAGTACAACAGCCCAAGGCAGGTTACGAGGCTCGTTCAAAGGGTTGGAAGAGCGGGGCACTCTCTTGGTGCTGTGTCCCGCGGCTACGTCGTAACAATGGATGAGGACGACACGCTCGAAGCGGTGGTCATAACCAGAAGGCTCATGCATGGGGAGCTTGAGCCAGTCAGGGTGCTTGACGCTCCTTTGGATGTGCTAATGCATCAGCTCGCTGGTCTGCTTATATGGAGGAGGAAGTGGAAGGTGAAGGACATCCTGGACTTTCTGAGGGCGAGCTACCCTTTCAAAAACCTAACGGAGGAGGACCTGAGGGCGGTCATAAATTACATGAGCACGAGGCGCCCGCGCTTGGCGTACTACTCAACTTCAGATGACAGCGTTGTTAAGCCGGCCAATAGGACCGCCTTCTACTCCTATTACTTTGATAACCTCTCCATGATACCCGAGGAGAAGCAGTACTTGGTAATTGACGAGAGCGAGGGAAAAGAGGAGCCCGTGGGCATCCTTGACGAGGCATTCGTGGGAGAAAATGGCACGCCCGGCGTGAAGTTCGTCGAGGTAGGATCGGTTTGGGAGATAACGCAGGTTTACAGCGACAAGGTATACGTCAAGAGGGCGAGCGATCCTCTTGGGGCCATCCCTAGCTGGGAGGGCGAGGAAATACCCGTTCCCCAGGAGATAGCACAGGAAGTGGGATCTATTAGGAGAACGGTTGAGAAAGGGCTCAGGGATGGAAAAAAGCTTGAGGCCATAGTAGATGAGCTATCGCGGGATTATCCTTACGCCGAAAAAAATGACCTTATAAGGGCCGTTTCAGACGTGGCAGATCAGGTCGCTCAGGGATTACCAGTTGCCACCGACAAGCGGATTCTGGTGGAGGTTTGGAAGGACTACGCGGTGATTCACACTCACGCTGGCCTCTTGGAGAACCGCTGCCTTGCGAGAGCGTTTGCGCACCTGTTCTCCAGAAGGACTGGACTAACAGTTCAAGTAGCGCAAGACGCCTATAGGTGGGCCATAAGGCTACCCGAGGGGGCATTGGAGCCTGAGGAAGCGCTGAGCATGTGCAAGGACGTGATACGCGATCTGGCTGGACTTGACAAAGCCCCTTTCATGGACTTGGCTAGGGATGCCCTCGCGTCCACCGGGCTNNCAACGCGGGAAGGAAGATGGCGGCGATAGCGAAGGATGCTGACCTGAGCTCCGTTGGCCTGGATGAGATAGCTGCTCAGCTCAAGGGGACCGTCGTGGACATTCAGGCCACCCGGGATATGTTTACCTTCGACGTCAGCGTCGACGGAGCGCTAGATTTCCTAAAAGGCGTGAGGGANNAGGTTGTAGGCGTTGTTGTAAGCGAGCCAACGCGCCAGGGCCTAAACTTTCTTGAGCAGGGAATGAGAAAGGAAGACGTGGTTGCTCCGGAAAGGCTCAAGAGGCTGCTGGAGGCAAGCGTGCGCCAAAGGCTCAACTATGAACCCGTAACCCTTGCGTGTACTTCTTGTAGGCAGTACGTGGAGACCAAGGCGGTCGCTGACCTCCCTGACTTCCCCTCGTGCCCTTACTGTGGTTCAAGAAGGATCGGAGTTAGCAAGGCCGGGGAGGAAGCCGTTTGGAAGGCCATAACGGGCGGAGGAGAGCGCAGGGTCTACGCGGAGTTAGAAGCAAGTGCAGAGCTAGTTGAAAAATACGGCAAGAGGGCAGTGATGGTTTTGGCGGGAAGAGGCATTGGCGTAACCGAGGCGCAGAAGATACTGTCTTCGGGTCAAACCGAGGAGGAGATCGTGAGAGGTGTCATGGAGGCTGAGAGGGATTCTCTGAGGAGGCGCTTCTTGGCGCAGAGGAGATGATCCTTCTGGCAAGTTCTGATAGATCCACTTCTGCTTTTGTTCTCCACCCGATCTCGTAAGCCCCGCCCTTGCCCAGCTCCAGGTACCCCTCCTCCAGGAATCCCGCCAGCAAAGACTTTGCTCTGCGTTTAGGAAACTTGCCCTCGAGAAAAGACTCAACCTCCGCCGGAGGCGCTCTGCCGCCGTGGGCCGTAAGGAAAGCCAAAGCCATGGCTAAGCCCGCGAGCGAGTCAACCCTCATCCAGCCGAGGCCCGGCTCAAGCTCAAGGGGAGGTCTTCCCTTGACAGTTACGAGAAAGCGGGGTTTTCCCTCGTGTTCGACCTCCTTTACTGTGAGGCCCAGCGAGTCCAACCTCTCGTCAAGGGCCTTTAACACAGCCCTGTAGTCTGATCCAACGACCTTCCTTAGTTCCCACTCTCCTACGCCAGGGTTCCTATGCCTTCTCAGGAACAGGAGTTGAGATGCTTTCTTGATTTTTTCTTCAAGCTTTGCTTTATCTTCACTCAATAGGCAACTCCTCCAGGACGATTACCACCGATGCACTTGTCTTGACGCGGCGTTTCGATGGCTTGATCGTTATCTTTCCAGATATGGGATCGACGTTGAGAAGCACCCTCCCATCCGTTATTGCAAACGAAAGCAGGTAAGCCCTTTCAACCAGATCTCCCCTCTTTATGAAGCTGACGTAATCTATTTCCTCGTCCCTGGCCGCAGCCCTCAGCTCGTCAACTATGGCGTCGACTTTTGGCCCAAATTCATCTGTTTTTTTGACATCAGCCTTGGGCAGAGGTGCGCTCGTGCGCTCGGACCACGCGATCCTCTTTCTGCTTGGGCTCCAGGTGCTTGAAGCGATAAGCGCTTCAACTGTAACTTGAGGTATGTCGACGGACGGCGAAATCGATTGCCATAGCGCGCTCGCCAGCGCCTCAACGTCCAAGCTATCAACGGACTTCTCGAGCATGAAGGGGTTTAAAACGGAAGAGGAAGCTATGAACTCCACCTCTTTTCCCTGGGCGCCAACTATACCCGAGAGCGCGTTCACTGCTTTGGCATCATCTATCAGGTCATCTTTATCAGGCGCCGGCCCAAGCTCCTCTCTTAGGGCCTTGGCTGAGGCCTTAACATCCCACGAGAAGGGGCTTGCCTCTCCGGCCTCAACTTTCCTAAAGGCGTCAACAACCCTTTCCCTTATAGTTGCCGCGGGCAACTCAGGCTGCCTCCATTACGTTGGACTTGCCTCCGACTTTTTGGACTAACAAGACGTGAACGTTTCCCGGCAATGGTGGCATAGGACCGGGAGTTATATATATGTATTCAACATCTCCTTTTTTTGACAGCTCCTCCATGAGCACTTTTGCTATCGCCTCCTTGTTGGCGGGATCCATGTGGACGTCGAACTCGTCGACCGCCCTTATGGGCGACAGCACGTGCTGCTGTAATGATATCAAAAAAGCCATGATGGTGACGCTTCTCTCTCCTCCGCTGTGGGTTAAAGGATCAAGTCTCACGGGATTTGTGCCCCTAAAACCCGCGTAAAGCTCAAGCCCTGCCTCGTTGGGATCGCCTCCCTCTTTGTAGCCCACCAGCTTTAGGTAACCAGCCCCGCCAACGCTTGCCAGCACCCGCTTGTATCCCTCGCCTACTGCGTCGACCAGTTTCCTGAGGTTCTCCATCCAGAGCTTTTCTCTATAAGCGACCTCCTCCATGAGCGATTTCCTGTTTTCCTCTACCGTTTTTGCTTTCTCTATGAGATCAGAAAGCTCCTTGCTCATCTTGTTGTAAGTCTCTTCTGTAGCCTCGTTCACGTCGTTAAGGGTGGCGATCACCGCTCTCAGCTCCTGTTGCTCCTTTATTACATCGCTCTCCTCTCTGAGCTGTGCGGGTTTCTCGTATCCGCTGACCTGGGCTTTGAGTTCTTCGGCCTCCCCCTCTAACTTCGAAACCCTCGACCTTGCCTCTGATATGGCCTCCTTGACTTGCTTCATCATCTCAGCCCTTCTGCCCTCTTCGTAGGCTATCGAAATGGCCCTCTCCAGCAGATCTCTGAATTCCCCCTCTTTTGGCTTTGCATCCCTTATCTCCGTTAGCGCCTTCTCCAAGCCTTCCCTTTCCCGTTCGATTTTGCTCAGCTGTTGCTGAAGCAGTTCGAGCCTCTGCTTCTGAGTTTTAATTGCGTTCTCCTCCTCTTCTAGCCTTATCCAGGCGAGCTCTCCCTCAAGCTGAGCAAGCCTCTTGGATAGCTCCAGCTTTCTTTGGTACTTCTCATGAAGCGCTGTCCAATACGCAAGGCTCTGCTTGCCGCTCTCTATTTCCTCGGGAGTCGGGCCCTTTACGCTTTCCAATCTTTTCTTTGCTTCAAGGAGGCTCTGGCGAAGTGGAAATATGCCGACGGCGTCTTCGAACAGAGTGAGGACCTCTTGCGGTGAAAACGCGCTGAAGTTCTCTATCATGTTCTGATGCATTATTATTAGGCTGTCATTAGGGTTTATGCCAAACCGTCCCAGGATCGACGAGAGCTGAAGCTTGGTGACCTCTCTTCCCTCGGCTTCAAACCAGTTCGTGCCGTCTGCCTTTATGTACCTAGAAACTATGTAGTCATCAGCTCTTCCGCTTGGCACAGGCCGCCTCCCGTTTTTTGGCGAGTTGTCAAAAACAATGCTTACCCTTGCCGCCGATGCACCCCTGCGTATGAGGTCGGCGAGCTTCTTCGATCTTTCGGTATAGGTTTGCCCTAGTGCAACAGAGATTCCTATGAGTATTGAAGACTTTCCAGAACCGTTTGGGCCGGTTATGACGTTAAGGCCCGGCCTAAGGGGTATCCTAGCGTACTCGTATGACATGAAGTCTTCAAGTATTACCTCTTTCACGAGGATGTGCGGGGCTTCCTTGGTGGTGGCCTGCAACTCATGTGTGTGTGATTTGACCGATTTAACCCTATCGGGCGTTGTGGGAAGCAAAAGTGCTTCCAACGCAGGAGAGGGATTATAGCCTTCCCATGTGCATTTTTAAGTGATTCCTAGTCCGTCATGCTAAATTTCAGGGCGCTAGTTCGCCTTCTTGAGGAGATCTTGCCATATGGGGGATTCAGGAAAACGAAGAAGCCTTAATTACGATGCCGGGGTAGTTCATCCACATCGGGAAGGTCAGGGGTGCTGGTCTCTTGAATGGGGACGAAGCGGTTCGCTCTCATCAGCTTTTTACTTTGAGGGACTGC
>DAYW01000035.1:5498-10983 GCA_002507085.1 archaeon UBA168
CGATTGCGGCTAAAACGCGGTGATAACTTACGTCTACGACGCTCATTAGCGAAGAAGACATGAAAACCTTGGAAAACATATTCAAGGAGAAGCTCAAAGGTCCAGTGATACTAATGGTGTTCGTTAAGGATAATGACTGTGAGTATTGCGGCGAGGAGGCCGAGCTGGCCAAGGAGCTTTCCAATGCCAGCCCTCAAATAAAGGTGGAGGTCGTGAACATTGATCATGACGAGAAGACCGCGGCGAAGTTTGGGATCGATAAGGCTCCTGCCGTGGTCATACTTGGCGATGGGTACAAGGATTACCACGTTCGCTACTTTGGACTGCCTGCTGGTCACGAGTTTTCGGCGTTTATAGACGACATAATTGACGTTTCCAGCGGCAAGTCCAGGCTAAGCCCAGCCGGAAGGGCCAGGGTAAAGGCCATAGATAAACCCGTTCACATAGAGGTTTACGTGACGCCGACTTGCCCGTACTGCCCTAGGGCGGTGAGGATGGCGCACGAAATGGCCATAGAAAATCCGCTCATAACCTCTGACATGGTTGAGGCCATGGAGTTTCCAGACTTAGCCGATAAGTACGCCGTCATGTCCGTTCCGAAGATGATAGTCAACGAGAGCTACCACTTCGTGGGGGCTCTTCCCGAGCCTCAGTTCATAGAGCAGATCGAACTAGCGCTCAAAGGCGCCCCTCCTCCCGAGGACGAGTAAGGAGGGCAACTGACTTACCTTTCCGAGGTACGTTCCGTCCAGCATGAATACCTCGGCTTCCTCTATTTGAAGTGCTTTTTCCTTTATAAGGGGGCCAAGCCCGTAGTCCGTGCTGTTAAAGGGGTTCAGAGGCCTTCCCCTCAAAAACGGGTTGAAGGCGGGCATGGAGATCACGGTTGGATCATCCGGGGTTTCTCCGAAAAGTTCTTGGAACTTCTTTATGGGATCGTCGAACTGAACGGAGGAGAACTGCAGGAAAGCCTTCACCATTTGTTCCCTGTTGACCTTCGACACCACCCAGACAGGCGCCCTTGCCCTTGCGCCCAGTTGGTCTTTTAGTTCTACTGCCCAGTGGTTATGTCCTATGACCAAGAAGTCCGCTGAGAAGAGCTCTGGCGCAGGCCAAGCATGGCCGTGAAACAGGCCTAACTTGGATCCTCCCTCAACTTTAACGATCATTCCCCTTGGAGAGTGAAAATTCACGCCCGAAGGAAGCATGAGTTCGAGTCCTCCATCGTGGTTTCCTGGTATGACGTCAACGGAAAATCCCTCTGATAGCAGGCCGTCAAAGAACATTGGCACGTCCTGCCACTCTTCTGCGTAGCTTTTTGCCTCGCTTGCCTTAACGTCGCCGACGAATATGAGCTTCGACGCCTTTTCGTCTCTTGCAAGGGATAGAACGGAGCTCAGCAAGCTCCGTGTCTGAGGTGGAACGGTGACTCCCTTCTCAGCTAGCTGGCTTTCAAATCCTATGTGGAGATCGGATATGACTACGGCTTTTTCGCGCCCCTCGAGGCGTAAACCAAGCGCCGGCTTATCCTTGACCGGATATATTGGCGTCCGCAATTTGCTCTCCCAACGAGGGGATTACCTCGTCCTCCACGTAGTCGAAGAACTTGTCCACTTCCTTGAGGCTAAAGGCAACCACGACGCCGTTTCTGCCCAGCCCTACGACTTGCCCGTAGCGCTTTGAACGAGCAACCGCATACCATATGCCTCCGCTTTTGTAATAGTTTTCGTAAAGAGTTGATGCGGAGAGCGATTCACCGTAGAGGGACAGCTTATCTACGGATTGTATCCCGTCAAAGAACGTCACGACCTGGTCCTCGGTCTTTTGAGTTACCATCGATGCCATTAATCTTGGGGGAATTGACAGAGGGACCACGTTCTTTTCAACGAAGATTATGTCGTTGATCTTTTTCGCTATGGCATTGGCTCTCCACTTTTTTGCGACGACCGTCAAGTACATCCTAGACGAATAGGGGGTAAAGAGAAAAGGCGCCTCATAGGTTTTCGGGACCTTGACCACTTGGCCGTGCTGGTTTACGTCCATTACAGTGTCATAAGCTATCACGCCGGTTAGGCTTGATCCCCTTCTTGAGAGCGCCTTCACCTCAGTGATGAACTTGAAGTCCTGAGGGGCGCCTTGGGGTGGTTCCTGGGACACCCGGTATCCGCTTAGCCGCCTGGCTATCTCATCTATGGGCATCGCTTTGATGACAAGGAACAGCTTGCCAGAGACTACCATAGTATAAGCTGGCAATGATATAATAGGGTTACGAGTTTATCCCGATCCGCTTAAAAGCGGATCAAGCAACCTCATATGATCTACAGGAGCAACGAGGCTTGGGAGGACTACGTAAAACGCGTCCTTCGCGATGGAAAAGTCGTGATCTATCCAACCGACACCGTGTATGGCATGGGAGGCGATGCTACCCTTCGTCAGGCGGTGGAGACCGTGAACAGGATCAAGGGGGAAAGGGAAATGAAGCCGTATCCCGTGCTGACGTACTCTAGGGAAAAAGCGTTCGAGGCAGGGGTCTTCAACGACATGGCTATTAGGGTTGCCGAAAGGTACTGGCCGGGCGCGGTTACCATAGTTGTTCAGAGGCGCGACGAAAGGCTTCGCGATGCCACTTTCGGTTCAGTAACCGTGGGCTTAAGGGTTCCAGCAGATCCAATCGCCAGAAAAGTAGCGGAGCTTTCGCCGTCGGGCTTCATAATAGGCACAAGCGCTAACAGATCCGGGGCGCCCCCTCCCTCATCAGTGCAAGAGGTCGATCCGAACGTCATTCATGAGGCAGCGGTGGTCATAGATGGCGGAAGGCGTAACTTGCTGCCGTCAACTGTGATATCGATCGGAGATAGCGGCTTAAGGGTCATCAGGGAGGGAGCCGTTAAGGCAAAAGAGATAAAACGGCTTTTGGGGCTTGAGTAAGGGCGTTGGAGAAGACGTAAATACGCTTACCAGTCATAAACCATGAGTTACAAACGGGAAGCGCTTGAGATCGCGGTGCCTATTCTCATCGTAATCGCTCTCTACGCGGGATTTGCTCTTTACATGGGTAATTGGAGCCCTTTCATGGTGGTGATGTCGGGAAGCATGGTGCCTGCTCTTAGGGTGGGGTGGATTATCATCGTGAAGTCGGTTCCCGCCGCCCAAATCAGGGTCGGAAACATAATCGTCTATCACAGCACCGATCCCGAGATACCCGACCCCATAGTTCACAGGGTCATAAAGGTAAATTACATCAATGGGACCCTTTACTTCCTGACTAAGGGCGACGCCAATCCGATTAACGACGCACAGGCTGGGTTTGAGCCTGCCAATGGAATACCGCAAGCTCGCGTCATAGGGAAAGTGGTTTACGTTATACCTTACCTCGGATACGTCGTCTTGTTCCTTAAGCAGCCTCCTGTTTACATAATGTTAGTGGCGCTTCTAGTGGCCTTCATCGTAGCTGATTTCGTAAGCGACACAACTCATCGGAAAGAACGCGAAGGGGAGCAAGCCGACTCCCAACCCAAGCGAGCTATCCCATGCGTTCTGATTTCCTTCTTCAGCAATTGCGTTCGTTCCCTGGAGGTCGAAGCGCAGACCTAATCCCGATAAAGTTAAATTAAAACGCAAGTAATTAGTTGCGGAAGTGCCCGAGCCTGGTCCAAGGGGGCGGACTTAGGACCAAGCGGTAAGAAATCCGTTGCCGTTGGCCGCGGGGGTTCGAATCCCCCCTTCCGCATCGTAGAAATGCTCTTAAACCTAGAAGATCGTAACGTGACCCCATGAAAGGCCAGTTGAACGTGGAAAACGTTGTGGCTTCGGTATCGCTTGGTCAGCCCATCGACTTGTACGCGCTGGCCAGCAAAAACCCGTATCTTCGTTATGAGCCCGAGAAGTTTCCCGCGATCCACCTCAAGTTTGTAAATCCTCGGGTGACGATATTGATCTTTTCGTCCGGTAAAGCCGTCATAGTGGGCGCCAGAAGCGAAGAGGACGTAAAAAGGTCTTCAAGGAACTTGGCTTCGTTTCTAAAGAGGAATGGGGTCGGGCTCAAGCGCGAGCCCAAGGTTGCCATCAAGAACATAGTCACGACTTTCTCCCTCGGCCAGCGCATTGACTTGGAAAGGCTTGGAATGGCGCTCAGAGGAGCCGTATACGAGCCCGAGGAGTTTCCCGGTTTGATCTACAGAAATTACGGCGTTGTCTTCATCATGTTTAGCTCAGGTAAGGTGATATGCACAGGTTCAAAAAACGAGGCCCAAGCGGTACAGGCCTTCAAGGAGGTAGCAAAAGAAATAGATAGCTTGCTGATGCGATCTTTTGATTTTCAGATCGCTATAGCCGTCAAGATTATGACTGCAAGGATCAAAAGCAGAGACGACTTCCTTCCTTTGCTCAGGGGGGTTATCTCTTCTAGAGCACCGGGGTCGGGGAAGAACGCCATGATCAGCACCAGCAACGCCATTAGCCAATAGCCTATGAGAAACATGAGCATGGCTACCACGACGGAAAGGGCCATCATTTGCCTTTGGGTCAAAAAGCTCCTGAAAACGTGTCCTCCGTCGAGCTGAGCGGCTGGAAGTAGGTTTAGGAAGGTCACCAGCATGCCGATCCAGCTGGCTATCAGTATTGGATTGAGTGCGGAGTAGTATGGCGACTGCCCTTTTAGCGCGAAAAAGATCTGGATCAGCAGCGGGACCCTATAAAATATGGCGTAGTCCTGGCCTAGGCTTTGAATCACCGAAGGCGTTGCCAAGGGAGGTGAAAGCGCGACCCCTATGCCTGCAGCTACAACCGAAGCTATAAATCCAGCCATAGGTCCGCTTATTCCTAGGTCGAACAGGTGGTCTCTGTTGAGGGGCGGTTCCTCTGCCATTATTACAGCTCCAAAGGTCCCTATGCCCAAGAAGCCAGCTCCCAGTAGGTAGGGTGGCCCAGGTATGAAGTAAGGCCATGAGGCTCTTTCTCCGGACTTCTCGGTAACGAACTTGTGCCCCATTTCGTGAATGCCGAGTATGGCGAGAAGGCTGATTACGAACTCCGCCGTGGTAAGCGCAACCGATGTTGAAGAAGCCTTTACGCCAAGCGCCATAAAGTAAGCGATCGAAAGCTCGTACCCGGAAACCGCCACGCTAACTAGCGTTACAGCAAGAAGCCCGATGTATATCCAGGGATTCCTCTCTTTGTGATGAGTTGCCTTTACTATGCTTATGAGAACGAGGCCTTGTTGCTTGCGCGCAAAGGCCCAAAAGCCCAGCTCTCTAAGGCTGAAGTAGAGGTCCTTGAACCGAACTTTGAAATCATCCGTTTTTTCAACCAGGAATTGCCATCCTGATGAACCTATGTATTCTTCGCGAACCGAGAACCTGGAGAATACCTCTTTTTCTACCGACGGTTGCGAGTCAAACGAAAGCATGAATAAGCCATCTGGAGCCGTTTAATGCTTGCGGCCCTTCATCTTAAAAAATCATTTTACCTTTAGCTCAGAAAGGCT
>DAYW01000035.1:11019-14106 GCA_002507085.1 archaeon UBA168
GCCTCCGCTATTTGGAGCTCGTTCATCCCTTTCAGTTTTTCCTTTGGAAGGAGTGGCGGAGCGCCCAAGCTCAGCTGCAGGGCTCTTGCCCCTATTATCCTGGTCCTTTCGTACTTTGTCAACCACGGAGGCCCTATCTTAATACTCTTCTCCACCCATGCCTCCCTCTCCTGACTTAGGAGGAGCTGGAGGTGGAGCAGCGGCCGCTATCACGTCGTCTATCCTGAGTATCATGACAGCCGCTTCAGTGGCTGACTTGATCACCTGTGCCTTTACCTTGGTCGGGTCTATTATCTTCCTCTCTACCATGTCAGCTAGCTCTCCCTTAACGACGTCGACGCCGTAGTTCACCTTTCCCTCCATGTGAAGCGCTCTGAGCTTGACCATGGCGTCGAGAGGAGATAGACCAGCGGTCTCGGCTAGCACCGTGGGGATGACCTCGAAGGCTTCCGCGTACTTTATGACTGCCAGCTGCTCCTTGCCGCTTAGGGCTTTTGCTCTTTCCTTGAGCCTTATGCTTAGTTCAACCTCGGGTGCTCCGCCTCCCGCGACTATCTTTCCATCTTCGAGGACGTTCTTTATGACGAAAAGCGCGTCGTGTATTGACCTCTCTGCCTCGTCGAGCAGCATATCGCTGCCTCCCCTGAGGAGGATGGTTACGGCCTTGGGGTTTGCGCAGCCCTCGATGAACACCATCTTCTCGGTCCCAACCTTGCGCTCCTCCACGATTTCAGCGCTGCCCAAGTCGGCGCTTGTGAGCTCGTTGAAGCTCGTTACTACCCTCGCGTTGGTCGCCTTTGCGAGCTTGTCCATGTCGCTTTCCTTTGCCCTCCTCACAGCGAGGATGCCGGCCTTAGCTAAGAAGTGCTGCGCGATGTCGTCGATGCCCTTCTGGCATATGAGCACGTTAGCGCCGGTGGCGGCCACTTTGTTTACCATCTCCCTTAGCATGTTCGTCTGCTCATCGAGGAACGACTTGAGCTGAGTAGGNNTCTGTATCTTAGCAGTTGTCTCTGGCTTCTCAACCTCCATAGCAGCGTTGACTATGGCTATCTTAGCCCCTTTCACCAGCCTTGGCATGCCTGGATGGACGACTTCCTTGTCAAGCACTATTCCCTTTATGAGCTTTGAGTCTTCAAGGGACTCTCCCTTCTTTTTCTCTACCTTTATGTCGTCTAAGTCCACGTAGTACTTGCCGTCGACCTGGCGGGCGACCTGAAGTACGGCGTCAACTGCCAGAGAGCTGAGATAATCCAGTCCTTTCCCGCCCGCAACGACCTTGCTGGAGAGGGAAGTCTCCGCTAGCTCCATGAGCTTCTCTCTATCCTGGGGATCTATCTTCGTGGATATCCTGTCAAGCTCCTCGAGGGCCCAATAGCTGGCCTTCTGGTAGCCGCTTATTATCAAAGAGGGATGGACGTTGTCATCCAGCAGGTCCTCCGCCTTGCTGAGAAGCTCCCCAGAGAGGACAACTGCGGTCGTAGTGCCGTCGCCGACCTCAAGGTCTTGAGCCTTGGCTACCTCGACTAGCATCTTGGCAACAGGGTGTTGCACCTCCATGTCCTTGACAATGGTATGCCCGTCGTTGGTTATGGTGACATCTCCAAAGCTGTCAACCAGCATCTTGTCAAGGCCCTTAGGCCCTAGCGAGGTCTTTAAAGTTTCTTCTACAGTCTTTGCGACCGCTATGTTGGACCGCAGCGCTTCGGCACCTGACGTCCTCTTGGTACCCTCTTTCAGTATGAGAAGGGGCACCTCACCCTCTTTAGAAGTCTGCAAAGCCAAACCTTTCACCGATTGATACGCTTTACACGCTTATAAACAATGCGTCCGCGTTGACAGCAAGCAATTTATGACCTGTTCGTTTCTTTCAGTTTCTTTTTCAGGAGTTTGGCGGCAGCGGCATCAACGTTGTCGTTGCTAAGCTCTGATCCGTATCTTTGTTGGAGAAGGTAGCGCAGCTTCCATATGAGAGAATATATCTTGTTTTTTGTGTATTTCCACAAGGTTTTTTTCTCGAAGACGGCGGGATCCCTTGAAAGAGCGATGTCAGATACGCTCTGATTTTCAACGAAGAACTTGTAGAGATACTCGAGCTCATCATCACTGAACCTGGCTAGAGGGTCTTTCGAGATNNCTGCCTCTTCTTTTTTACCATTGGCCTAAATTTTTGCCCGCAGCCGGTTTTAACGCTTTCGTCTGGCCACTTAGCTGGCGCTTAATGGGTCTCCTTGCAGTTATTGCGGATATCTCAAGCTAGTGATGAGGCAAGCCTCGGCTCGAGAAATCGGCGGAAAATCTTCGGCGTGCGCTATTTCATCCATGCCGTGGCAATGTGCTTGTAGATGCCAAAGGTTTGGGCTTATTCTGCTACTAATTACGCTTCACAAGCTTCAGCTTTTAGCTAGCTCCCTAGCTCTAGCACTACTTTTTTTGCATGCTTAAAGTTCTATCTAGAGTTGTGCAACAATGCGAACGTGACGATAAGCTTTTAAGCCTTGAGCCAAGCTTTTGCAAAATGCAGAAAATCTACTCTTTATTAATAGCAGCGATATTTCTTCTGAGTGCAATAGCCCCGGCTGCGGCGTCAAGTCCGGTTTTGCAGCCAAATCAGGTGAGCACTTACGGTCCACTCATCAACAAGGTCATTTTCGAGCAGATGAGTGACTCCAGTGCCTTTCTTGCATTAGAGTCGGGCAAAATTCAGGCTATGGAATGGCCTCTTACGATTTCTGAATACAAATCAGCGGAAGGGGTTTCGAGCCTTTACACGAATAGCACGCCTAGCTACACTTTCGAAGGAATTGCCTTTAACTTCCTACAGCCTCCAATGAACAACGTTCACTTTAGGAGGGCAATGGCATACCTTACGGATTACAGCGAGCTCCAGAGCGATTTGGGAGCGGAGGTCTTAGCTGGGCCTCAACTTTATAACCCCACGCTTTACTCTCAGCCGTTCTCAGCGGTCAACTGGTACGACCCCAGCCTTCCTTATCCCTACAAGTATAACCTCACGGCTGCCATGCACGAGCTTCTCGAAGTCCCGGGCATAACTTATAACAAGGCTACCGGGCAGTGGTACTACAA
>DAYW01000035.1:14160-17968 GCA_002507085.1 archaeon UBA168
TTCAGATAAACTTGACCATAGACCTGGTGGGCGTTACAGACGAGACGGCGAGCGGTGAGATATACAGCCCAGCGGCAGCGGCCGTCATATCTCCAGGTGTCATGGGCGATAATTTCTCAACGATAAAGCCGCCAGTTTTCAACTACACTTATGCCAAGGCCAACGACAAGTGGGACATGTACACATTTGGATGGATTGTTTCCGCAGAGCCGAACTGGCCAGATTTCTTCTTCACGAGCGAGTACGCAGGAGTCGTTGACTTTGGAAACTACTACAACCCTGAAATGGATTACTGGGGCAACATCCTCTACTACGACGCCGCGAACGTGTCCATAGCACAGGAGGCTGCCTGGAACATTCAGAAGACATTCTACCAGACCCTTCCGTACATAATCTGGTTCTACGAGCCAGAGTTGTACTCGGTTTGGACATCGGGTTGGTCTGGGTACGCCCTCATCCCAACCACGGGCCCGTCCACTTCGACTGGTCTCTACTACACGCTACTCAACGTTCATCCCACAGGTCAAGCGTACGGAGGAACTTACACAGAGGCCTTGCACGGCGTGCCAACTTCGCTTAACCCGCTTTATCAAACAAACTGGGTGTGGCAAATCGACGTCTGGGAGAACGTCTACGACAGCCCCATAGGAACACCACCAACTGGCGTTACATCTCTGGCTACAATGCCCTGGATGGCCACTTACTCAATAGAGAACGAGACCACCACACCTCTTGGACACGGAAACGGCTGGTGGAACCCCTTCAACGCGAGCAAGATAGTGAATGGGCAAGTCATAACTCTTAACTTCTTCCACAACCTCACGTGGCAGGATGGAGTTCCCATAACTGCCTATGATTACAACTTCTCGCTTTACTATTGGGATCTTCAAGGCCTAAGCGGTGCCTCCACGCCTGATTCCTATGCCTCGGCTCCACCTTACGGCCTGCTAGCTACCTACATACCTCCAAACAACCCGTATGAGATAAAGTTGTACGTCAACTCCACGAACCTCTGGAACATCTACACGCTCGACATCGCCCTAATTCCGGAACACATATTCAAGTACTTCAGCCCATCCGCGGTTGCAAGCAGCACGGGAGCCATGGACACTACTTTGCCGGCGAACCAGATATCCGGTTTATCAGGATACCTTGAGTCAAATACTACAAAGCTTCCGGAATACATCTACTGGCTGCCCAACCTCGAGGTCGGCAGCGGCCCGTTTACCTTTGTGAGCTGGAACAAGGTCTCCAACGTTATAACCCTGGTCAGGAACATCCACTACTACAGGAGCGCATGGTGGGCTTTCCAACAGAGCGCCATAGCGGGCAAGCCATTCACGTACACGGCCACAATAAATGAGACGATCTACAACCCCACTTCGTCTTCGTTCGAAGGAGTGGCGCCTGGGACAACTGGAACGATCCCCATAACCAACGCCACCGGCTACGTGGAGGTGCTGTCCAACTCAAGTCAGGTGCTTGCAAAGGCTCCGCTTCAGGGAGGAGCCAACGGCGTTTACACGGCTACCATTAACACGTCGTCGCTTGCTCCCGGGCTATACGAGGTGTTTACCAATGCGACTTACACCAGCTTCGGCCTCCAGAGGTACTGGTACACGTTCACTGCCATTAACGTCAAGACGAGCGTGGCCAAGATCAGCGCTCCAACTCTCTCCTCGAGCTCGGTCACAAAGGGCCAGCCAGTTACCATAAGCGCGCAGGCCTTGTCATACACGGGCGCTCCAATGGCAGGGCAAACCATAGTTTTCGTGGTCAACGGCACTGAGGTCGGAAGCAACGTGACGAACAGCAAGGGCATCGCGATTTTCAAGTACACACCGTCGGCCACCGGTACTCTTTCCGTAAGCGCCTATGCTGCTAGCAACTCATCCGTGTCATCGCCCTCTGCCACGCTAACCGTTTCGTCCCCCACCAATTACACGTTGTACGCGATAATAGCGGTGATCGTTGTCGTAATAGTGGTCGTTGCAGTTGTGTTGCTGCTCCGGAAGCCTTCTGCTAAGGGAGGATCGCAAGCCCAACCAGCACCTAAATAATATTTTTTTATTAGATTTTTTATCATTGCTTATCTACCTTAAGCCTGAATAACCTTTATTTTAGGCTTCTTTGTAAAGCATTTCATGCTTGGCCGCGTTTCACAGGGACCTCAGCTTTCCATTACGAAGTTCTTTAGATCCACAGACCTTTTAGAACGCCATGCAAAAACCGGCTCCTTTAGTGAATGAAAGCCCGAAACGCTTAAAACAGAACCTCATTACCTTTTAACTTTGAGCCTAAGAGGTTTCATACTAAGACGCCTAGGCACGATGGTTGTGGTCCTAGTAGTGGTGGCCGCGATTAACTTCTTCCTCTTTCAGGTACTTCCCTTCTACGTACTGCACGTTAACCCTGAACAGTGGTTCGTGCCGTTGCCTTCCGGAAGCATACACAATGTGGCTTACATTGAGAAGATAAGGGCGCAAGTCATTGCGGCCATGGGTTTTAACCTTCCTATTTATGAAAGGTTCTTTATCTATCTTAAATCTATGTTCACCTTTAACTTTGGCTATAACGTCGGCGGGGCTCTTTCAGGTCCCGTCACCGTTACCATAGAGCGCTTCGCACCTTACACGATTCTTCTCTTGGGTTCTTCTACGATTGCGGCTTACATAATAGGAATATATCTTGGTATCATTTCCGCTGCTAAAAGAGGGCAGGTAGCTGACGTTGCGTCATTTACCACTTTGCTGTTTCTGTACGCGATGCCATCGTTTTGGATTGGTACTTTGCTGCTGATCTTCTTCGCATTTTCAATGAAGCTGTTTCCCATCGACGCGGAGGCGTACTTTTCTTCATTCCATGGTATAGCGTTCGTTGGGTGCGTTGCTCAAATCAATGATACTGCCATTTACATCACTTCTCCTGATAAGCATAGGTGGGGTTTACCTGATAATGCGGAGCACAACCATCGACGTGCTAAGCGAGGACTACATAATGATGGCCAGAGCCAAGGGCCTATCAAATTCGGCAATACTGTATAAACACGCCCTAAGGAACGCCATCCTTCCGATCATAACCCTTTTTGCGCTATCCATGGGCTTCATACTATCGGGAGCTGTGATAACGGAGACCATATTCTCGTGGCCTGGACTAGGGTACTGGACGTTTGTAGCCATTGAAACGCTTGACTTTCCTTTGGAGCAAGCGATATTCTTCGTCATATCCATAATGGTCGTGGCGGCGAACTTCGTCGCCGACCTGCTGTACGGTTTTCTCGATCCCAGGATCAGAGCCGGGTGACGCCTATGAGCTGGTTATCTAAGCACCAGGGTTTAAGCGAGTTCTTCCATAACAAGTTGGGCGTGCTGGGGCTGGCAATAATCGTGTTCTTCACTTTCACGGCTGTTTGCGCGCCAATCCTCACGTCTAATCCGCCGAACGAGCCCTACGTGGCCGGGCCATGGGCTGTCCCGCAGTGGGCAACCATATTGCCGCAGTACTCCGGGCTACCCCCGAATACCCTCGTTACGAGCACCGACCTGGCGAGCTGGCACGTCACCGCTATGGGCTCGACGCAGGCCATACCTAACCCGGTGGCCTTGCCGCCTTCCGCGACTAGCAAGCTTGATTTTGGCTTCCATCCGGAAGAAGCGTTGCTGATAAGCACCAGCGTGCCCTATTCATCGAAGTCTTTCGCTGGCGAAACTGTGGCAAGCCTTTCCTATAACTTCAGCTACAACTATAAAGCTCCGTACGACTTCGACTTCGGCGACGTAATATACGTTGAAAACGTGAGCAACGTTGC
>DAYW01000035.1:18000-19599 GCA_002507085.1 archaeon UBA168
ATTACGCGATCATGTCAAATTCACAGGTTGAGGTGATAAGCTACAGAAACGGCATTCCCATCGGCAGATGGTACGACATATCGCTGTCGAACGTGTTGCCGGATGTGAACACGGCTGCTTTGGGTCCTTCTGGGGCCACTGCCGTCGATAGCGGAGAGATCTTCTTCGCAAAAAAGGGCACCTACAATTACACGGTTCAGCTGGTGGTTATACCTCAGCAGGGGAAGACCGCCTCGGTTAAACTTTACATGGAACCCGCTTATCTTTACGTGCTTGGCAGGGCCTATGGGTTGCTGGGCACCGATAACATGGGCAGAGATCTCTGGTCACAGTTCGTCTATGGATCGCGCATATCCATTGAGGTGGGATTGCTTGCTTCAGCGGTTACAGTGGTGATCGGGACGTTTCTGGGATTGCTTTCTGCCGTCGAAGGCGGCCTGTTGGACGAGTTCTGGATGAGGGTGGCTGACGTAATATTGGTGCTGCCGTTCCTTCCCTTGGCGATAGTGGTCTTATTCGTCTTTACCCAGAGTCCGGCCGTTCAGAAGGATCCTTCATTGCTTTACGTGCTGCTTGTGGTCCTGTTCTCCGTTCTCTCGTGGCCGGGCTTGGCAAGGGTTATCCGGTCGCAAGCCCTTTCTCTAAAGGAAAGGGGATACGTGGAGGCCGCTAGGGCTCTTGGCGCGGGCAAGTTTTACATAATGAACAAGCACCTGCTTCCGAACATAATGGGGTTAGTTTACGCTAACTTAGCGCTGAGCGTTCCGGGCTTCATTTTGACCGAGGCCTCGCTTGACTTTCTATTTCCTAACGCCTCTACCATACCAACGTGGGGAAGGATGATAGCCAAGGCATATGACCATGCCGCGTCTGCTACTGCCTACGGGTTCGGTTGGTGGTGGTTCCTATTTCCTGGCTTGGCAATAGTGCTCCTGTCGCTGGCATTCGTGTTGCTGGGGTACGCGCTTGACGAGATCTTCAACCCGCGGCTGAGGAAGAGGTAAGGCGGTTCTTTGCAGGTAATCAAAATGAAGAAGAGGGTTTTTTTGGAAGCCTTCGTGGTCCTCTTGGTGGTCTTAGCAAGCGTGTCTGTCTACGTCTTGCTTCCAAAAAGCTACGTAAGGCCCGGTTTATCGCTCGAATACGATGAGACCGTGGGGCTTAGGAACTCCCCTACGAGCGTGGAGTTCAACGTTACCGTCACGAGGGTGAAGGGGCAGATCATATACTTCAACTACACGGTCACCGAAGCCCTTAACGTCACGCTAGCCCATCCCATCACGACGCAGAACGTTACAACCTTCTTTGACCCGTTTCGCAATTACACGTACATAGCTATCGAGTACTTCGGGCTACCCTTGTTCGCCTCCGGCCTTCATGACGGTAATGGATCAGCGGCCGTGACGCTTTCCGGGGTTGCCTTCGAGGCTTCTTACGTTGTCCACGGCACGCGCGTTAGCGTCAATCTCACGTCGTTAAGAGAAGAGCAAGGGCTTCCCCAGGTAGCGGTTTATTTCACAGGCGATTACAGTTCTCACGGCGTCCTTGAGAGCTGCAACGTGACCAGCGTCTCAGGGGGCATCGCGGTTTACGAAAGCG
>DAYW01000035.1:19606-20452 GCA_002507085.1 archaeon UBA168
CGTAACGATTTTAAAAAACGGATCTGGGGCTCTGGAAAAGTTTATAGGTGGTTAACAGCTTTAAAAAAAGTTCGGTGTAAAACATGCCACTACTTGAAGTTTCTGACCTAAGGATGTATTACGCTACGAAGGCTGGGTACGTTAAGGCGGTCGACGGCCTCACCTTTACCGTTGACAAGGAGAGGACGCTGGGAATCGCGGGCGAATCGGGAAGCGGGAAGACGAGCGTAGCCACCACCATATTGAAGCTCCTGCCCTCAAATGCTCGCATCATATCGGGATCGGTGAATTTACAGGGAAAGGACTTGATTTCCGCTAGCGAGGAAGAAATGAGGGAGATAAGGTGGAAACAGATATCATTGGTGCCTCAGGCCTCTATGAACGCGCTGAATCCGGTATTTAGGGTAGGGGATCAGATCGCGGAAGCCATATTGGCGCACGAAAGCGTTTCTCAAGAAGAGGCGTATCAAAGGGCGGAAGAGCTGCTGGAGATGGTGGGAATCCACGCCGACAGGGCAAAGAGCTACCCTCATGAGTTCAGTGGAGGAATGAAGCAGAGGGCTGCGATAGCCATGGCACTTGCCCTTAGGCCTCCGCTTGTAATTGCCGATGAACCGACGACGGCGCTTGACGTTATAGTGCAGGCGGAGATTCTGGAACTGCTGGAAGAGGTAAAGAAGAAGTTCTCCACGTCATTAATTCTGATAACTCACGACCTTTCCATAATATCTGAGCTGGCAGACGAAGTCATCATAATGTATGCGGGTAAAATCGTGGAGAAGGCGGATGTGTTCTCGCTTTATAAGACTCCAATGCACCCTTATACGCAGGGGCTCTTGAATGCTT